>NZ_JAMYQL010000004.1:0-380856 GCF_040320865.1 Mesorhizobium sp. M0598
GAACCGTCAAATCCCCATAGCCGCAAAACCGAAATCTCCACCCCGCGGGTTCCTTCCCTGGAGGCTTCCGGACGCCGGCCTCGAGCCACGCCATCTCAGTAGAGGGCCGGCATCCGAAACCCATCACAGGGAACGAACCTTGCCAGTGATGCCGTGAATGTTAAGTCTCGGCTCCGATGCGGACGTTCCGCCCGAGTTCGAAGACTGACCGCGACCGTTCTGTGGCCTTCGTATCGACAGCGCCAATGAGCGGCGTCCCACATCCTACTCCTTGCGTCCATGGGAGGGTCGTTGTGAACCAAGCCCTACTGCCCGGGCTTGTGGGAAAGCCGATCCAGCGCGTCTCGAAGCGCAGTGGCGGCATCGCCACGCTCGTCAGGGGACATCAGCTCCGGTTCAAGTTCCAACCTGAAGTGCGGCAGCTCGGTTCGAACAGCACGACGAGCGGCCGCCAAATTGGCCTTCAGATCGATGACGCGGTAGGTGGCGACGGGATAGGCGATCCCCTTGACCTGGACTTGCCCCAGTTCCTCACAGTCGATTGCGTCCTTCACTTGCGCAAACGTCTCGTAGGAAATGAGGATGGCCCCCGGCGGCGCCTCTTGCTCCAGGCGCGAGGCGAGATTCACGGCGCCGCCGATTATCGTGTAGTCCATCCGGTCCTCGCTGCCGAAGTTACCGACAGTGCAGTAGTCGGTATGGATGCCGATGCGACAGCGCAGCGGTGTTTCGATCCCCATGTCCCGCCAGACTTCGGCAAGCTCGCTAATCCGCTTTTGCATTGCAAGTGCCATCTGCGCGCAAGCCAGCGCGTCCTCCTTGACGCCGCGAGTCTCGGGATCGCCGAAAAACATCAGGATCGCGTCGCCGACATATTTGTCGATCGTCGCGCCGTGATCCGAAGCAATTTTCGACATTTCCGTCAGATAGTGATTGAGGAGTTGGGTGAGATCCTCGGATTCCATTTTATCAGTGGTCTCGGTAAAGCCGGCGATATCGGAGAAGCATATTGTCAGTTTCTTCCGCTGGCTGGCGATCCTGACCTCCTGGCGGCCGGTGAATATCGAGCGATACACCTGGGGCGCCAGATACTTCGCCAGCTTGCTGGAAAGCGCCTCCAGAACCACGGATTTCTCGGCGAGGTTCTCCTCCCTTTGCTTCAGCTCAGTGATGTCCGAATAGACGGCGACCGTGCCGCCGGCGCTGATCCGCCGCTCGCTGACCATGACCCATCGCCCGTCGCCTCGCCTCTGCACCCAAGGTTCGCCAGGGTTGCGGTGCCGCGAGAGGCGCTCGGCGACCCACTCCTCGACCCGCCCCTCGGCGTCCCTGATGTAGCCGCGCTCAGCGGATCGGCGAATGATTTGCTCGAATGTCGTGCCGGGCGTCAGTTCGCTCTCCAGACCGGTGTAGAGCAATTCGCGGTAGCGGCTGTTGCTGAGGACGAGCCGGTCCTCCCAGTCGTACAGAGCGAATCCTTCGGAGATGCTTTCGATGGCATCGATGAGCCGCTGACGAGCTTCCGCAACGTCGCGCAGGTTCTTTTCCTCGACCTCGACAGCAGTATCCCGGAAGAGTCTCAGCGCTTCGGCCATGCGCCCGATTTCGTCGCTGCCCGCGGCTGGCAGCGGCGCACGAAGATTGCCCCCCGCAATCGCGAGCATGCCTTGGCTCACGGCCCCCAGTCGGGCGAGGAGGCTGCGGTCGACATAGAGCCAGACAACCAGAACCGAACTCAGGAGGCTGAGAAAGGCGGAGCCGAGTACAACCGCGGTGCCGTAGCGCTGGACGAGCGCGGCTTCGCGACCGGACGCAGCGATCTCCTGGTCTGCCGTGGCGACCAGGCGATCGACGCCAGCGGTGAGATTGCGCGACAGTCGATTGTTCTCGGCCAGAAGCCTTTCGCCCTGTGCCAGGACAGCAAACTCGTCCTCCCGCACCTTGGGGATGCTGTCCTCGCCGTCGGTCAAACCCCTGAACTCGTCAACACGCTGCCGGAAGCGGGTCCGCAGCTTTTCGTCGATCTCCGTGGAAACCTTTTCAAGAGCAGTGAGCGAACGGCGTAGCGGAAAAAGGATCAACGCCAGGTCGCCCGGCGTCGGCGCGTTCGCGACCTTCACCAGCGCGTCGTTGACCGCCGAGATCTCCAGCTGCGCCTTCTGCTGGGGAATGTAAGCCGCAATCGCCTGGACCAGGTCGGCCATCGCCGCTGCGCGTCGATCGGGCGACAGCGACGTGTCGGCCGCGACCGCCCGCCATTGCGGGAGCCTGGAATCCATTACTAGGATGCCGGTGGCCACAAGGCGCTGGCTTCCGGTCGTCGTCGCGGCGAGGCGGTTCAGGAGCTCCTCCTTGCGGGCGACCACGTCGAGCCGGGCGACAACAAGAGAGTCGAGCTCCTTCAGGTTGCGCCTCAGAACAATCGCGGCTTCCTCGATCTCGGCCAAAGGCAGTGTGCCCAACGTGGCATTCCGGAGGTCCGTACGCAGGGCCTCGAGGCGGGACATCTCGAGCGCGACGGCAGCCGAGACCTCGCTGTGCTGAGCCCTGCTTGTCGCCGCCAGCACCGATGGCGCGGCAGCAGCGACCCGTTCGGCCTGGCGCGACAGCTGGAGGGAGGCAAGCGCCGACGGCACTCGATCCGTGGTAATTCGGTCCACGACGTCGCCAACCTGGAGGAAGGCATAAAGCGCCGCAGCGGTTGCCAGCACCGCAAGGGCGCTGATCCCGAAAAAGGCGAGCAACAGCCGGCCGCGTATGCCGAGGCGTTCAAGCTCGGCGAGTCGGAACAGTCCGGCCACACTGGTCTGCATCAGACTAGACATCTCAGCCGGCACGCCGGCGATCAGCGAACCCTATTCAACCGGCACGTACTCTCCGCCGCGCCAGACGTACCAAACCCAGCTCTGCTTCGTGAGGTCGCCCTTGTCGTCGAAATCGACCCGGCCGATCACGGTGTCGAATTCCTGTTCGTGCAGTGCCGCAATGACGGCCTTCGGCTCCAGCGAACCTGCCTTCGAGACCGCCTGGGCCCAAACCTGGACCGCGCAGTAGCTCAACAGCGTGTAGCCCGCGGGTTCGAAATTCTCCGCACGGAACTGCTCAACGACCGCGGCCGCTTCGGGGCTTCGCCTCGCGTCCGCCGGGAACGTGAAGAGGGTCCCCTCCGCCGCGGGGCCGGCGATCAGGGCAAATTCCTCGGTCGCCAAAGCATCTCCGGATATGAGCTGAACCGTGTAGCCACTGTCGTGTGCAGCGCGAGCGATCAGCGCAACCTCGGCATGATACCCACCCACATATAGGGCGGAGACGCCGGCGGTCTGCAACGTAGCGACCTCGGCCGAATAATCGTCCTTCCCGGGAATGTATGCGTCGTAAACGGCCTCAGTCACGCCCCGCTTGTTCAGCTGCTTCCTGGTCTCGTCGGCGAGACCCTTCCCATAGGTCGAATTGTCGTGGAGGATCGCAATCTTCTTGTTGCCCCAGCGATCGGCAAGGTAGTTGCCGGCGATGAAACCTTGCGCATCGTCGCGGCCAATGGTGCGAAAGACATTGGCACGGCCCTGTTCGGTCAGCTGCGGATTGGTCGAGCCTGGGGATATCTCAACGACGCCCGCCTCCTCGTACACTTTTGATGCGGGGATCGAGGCCCCGGAGCAATAATGCCCGACGACGAGCACGACCCCGTCAGCCACCAGCTTCTTGGCGGCCGCCACAGCTTGCTCGGGATCGCAGAAGTCGTCGACCGAGATGAGCCTCACCTTCTGGCCGAGCACGCCGCCCGCCGTGTTGACGTCGGCCACTGCCATCTCCGCGCCGCGCTGTCCCTGCTCGCCGATCCAGGCGAGCCGTCCCGTCATCGCAGCCGAGACGCCGATCAGCACCTCAGCCCGCGCGGAGCTGAACACGGCCGCGAGAACTAAGATCGCTATGGCGATGATGCGGTGCATGTGTGCACCCCCTTAACTGTAGCTTACGCCAATCCCGTCAAAGCCGACAGCCCCTTCGGCAAGCGCGACTGTCTCGGGCTGCTATTGCAGCGCACACCCAATTTGGCGAAGCAAGCATACACTGGAATGGCGTGTCATAACTTCGTTCGCCGAGGTCGGAATCGCGCGCCAAATCCGAACGTTACCACTGACCGGAGTGAGCGTCGTGATCCCCCGCCTCAGCTTCCCTCCATCTCTCCTCCACAATCCGCAAATAAGCCGCCGTCACAAACAGCACGATCAGCCCAAACAAGATCCGCCGCGCCCCTTCGGGCATCTGCAGGATGGTCAGCAGCGTCGTCAGCACGGTGAGGATCAGCGCCCCGATGATGGTGCCGGTGCAGCTGCCGCGGCCGCCGAAGATCGAGGTGCCGCCGACAACGGCGGCGGCCACCCAAGGCAGCACCAGCGGGTCGGCGAGCGACGGCCTTGATCAGGCCGATGTAGTGCAGTGCCGACGAGCACGCTCGAGATAACGTAGAGCGCCGTGATCACCTGCCAGTAGCGGGCGCCGGACAGGCGTGTTGCCCGTTCGTTGTCGCCGACCGCCCCAGCACCACCGCTGCGACGCTGGCCGTCGCTTCCAATTCCTCAGGCGGCGCCTGGACGCCGGCTTTGTTTCCGTGAATCTCGCGATGCCGCATTGCACAATCATCTCGCCTGCGCAAAATGCGGCATGATCCGCAAATCCCTCACTGTCCTGGTGATCGATGAGAACCACATCCGCGCTTCGATAATCGAAGCGGGATTGCGGGAGGCTGGGCATCAGCAGGTCACGGTCATCCACGACGTCGCCGGCATCGCGCGACGGATCGCCGAGATCGAACCCGACGTGATCGTCATCGATCTCGAAAATCCCAACCGAGACATGCTCGAAAACATGTTCCAGCTTTCGCGCGTGGTGAAGCGGCCGATCGCCATGTTCGTCGACCGCTCGGATCAGGCTTCGATCGAAGCTGCGGTGGAAGCGGGGGTATCAGCCTATGTCGTCGACGGCTTGCGCCAGGAGCGGGTCAAGCCGATCCTCGACATGGCGATCAGCCGCTTCAACGCCTTCTCGCGCATGGCGCGCGAACTGGAAGAAGCCCGCAGCGAGTTGGAGAGCCGCAAGGTGATCGATCGCGCCAAGGGCATCCTGATGAAGTCGCGCGGCCTGTCGGAGGACGCGGCCTACACGCTGCTGCGCAAGACCGCCATGAACCAGAACCGCAAGATCGCCGAGATCGCCCAGAGCCTGGTAACGGCGGCAGGCCTGCTGGATCCCGAGGAGAGTTGAGAATGGCGGCCGAGCACCGGATCAATGCTGGCTTCATGCCGCTCTTCGACAGCGCTGTCCTTGTCGCGGCGAAGGAAATCGGCTTCGCCCTGCGTGAAGGCATCGACCTGACGCTCAACAGGGAAACATCCTGGGCCAACATCCGCGACCGCATCGCCATCGGCCATTTCGATCTGGCGCATATGCTGGGGCCGATGCCGATCGCCTGCAATCTGGGGCTGACGCCGCTCGCCTCCGATACGGTCGTGCCGTTCTCGCTCGGCCTCGGCGGCAATTGCGTGACGGTTTCGAACGCGGTCTGGGCCGGCATGGCCGCGCACGGCGCCCAACCCGATCTCGATCCGGCGCGGGCCGGCAAGGCGTTGGGAGCGCTGATTCGTGAACGGGCGAATGGCGGCGGCGATCCGCTTCGCTTCGCCGTCGTCCATCCGCACTCCGGTCACAATTACGAATTGCGCTACTGGCTCGCCGCCTGTGGCATCGACCCGTCGCGTGAAATCGAGATCGTCATCGTGCCGCCCCCCTTCATGGCCGACGCACTCGCCGCTGGCAGGATCGACGGCTACTGCGTCGGCGAACCCTGGAACAGCGCCTCGGTCGTCGCGGGCACCGGCCATATCGCGACGGTCAAGGCGGCCATCTGGAAGACCAGCCCCGAGAAAGTCGTCGGCGTGCGCAAGGCATGGGCGGAAAGAGAGCCGGAGGCGCTTTCGGCCCTGCTGCGCGCGCTGCATCATGCGGCGCGCTGGTGCCAGGATCCGGCAAACCGCGGCGAACTCGCGGCCCTGATGGCGCAGCCGGCCTTCCTCGGGCTTGAGCCGGCGCTGCAGATGCCGATCCTCAGCGGCCATCTTGGGCTCGGCGGCGGCGCCGAACTCACCGTCGGCGACTTCTTTCTGTCCTTCAGCAAGGCGGCGAACTTCCCGTGGAAGAGCCATGCGCTGTGGTTTTACACGCAGATGGTGCGCTGGGGGCATGTCGCGCACACGCCGGAAAACCTCGCTATTGCCCGCGACTGCTACCGCCCCGATCTCTACCGCTCGGCGTTGAAGCCGCTCGGCGTGGCGCTTCCCGGTGCCAATGCCAAGGTCGAGGGCGCGCTGAAGGCCGCGACTCCGGTCGGTTCGGCGGGGGCAAGCCTGGTGCTCGGTCCCGATGGTTTCTTCGATGGCCAGATCTTCGATCCCGACGAGATCGACGCCTACATTGCCGGCCAGAAATTGGCGCGCGCCGAAGTCTGATCATTTCGGCGGCATTCTTGTGCGCTGCACAAAAAATGTGCGTGCAACTGCGCTAATGAACAATCTTTGGCTTGCTCGCCCAGCGGGCCGGCGCGCCGACGATTTTGGCATGTCATTGATCTCGTTGACATTTGTCATCCATTCCGAAACTGGCACGGTTCCTGCGTTGCAATAGGCAGACTCTTCTCGGGTCACGGAATAGGCGTCCAATGGCGGGCGCTACAGGCAACGCTGCCGCTCAGGTCAACACGCGATCCCGGATGGACGGACGCGCGCGGCCTGGCCGGCGGCTTTTTTGTTTTGGTCGAACACGCAATCGACGGCGCCGATCCCAAGCCGCGCCCAACCGGAGATGACGATGACGAAAAGCACCAATAGCCATTCCGCCCAAACGGCGATCAGCCGCCGCGATTTCCTGAGGATCAGCGCGGCCACCGCGGCAACGCTGGCTGCGGCGCGTGCGCTGCTGCCCTCCGGCGCCTATGCGGCGCCCGCCGCGCCGGAAGTCACCGGCGCCAAGCTCGGCTTCATAGCGCTGACCGATGCGGCGCCGCTGATGATTGCCAAGGAGAAAGGCCTGTTCGAGAAATTCGGCATGCCCGACGTCGAGGTGCTCAAGCAGGCCTCCTGGGGGGCGACGCGCGATAATCTGGTGCTCGGCGGCGAAGCCAACGGCATTGACGGCGCCCATATCCTGACGCCGATGCCTTATCTGATGCACACCGGCAAGGTGACGCAAAACAAGCAGCCGCTGCCGATGGCGATCGTGGCCCGGCTCAACTACGACTGCCAGGGCATTTCTGTCGCCCAGGAATATGCCGGCACCAGTGTCGGCCTCGACGCCTCCAAGCTGAAGGACGCCTTCGCTGCGAAAAAGGCCGCAGGCAAGGAGGTGAAGGCCGCCATGACCTTCCCGGGCGGCACGCACGATCTTTGGCTGCGCTACTGGCTGGCTGCCGGCGGCATCGATCCCGACAAGGACGTCTCGACCATCGTCGTGCCGCCGCCGCAGATGGTCGCCAACATGAAGGTCGGCAACATGGACGTGTTCTGTGTCGGCGAGCCGTGGAACGAGCAGCTCGTCCACCAGGGCGTCGGCTTCACCGCCGCCACCACCGGCGAACTGTGGAAGGGCCATCCGGAAAAGGCGCTCGGCCTGCGCGCCGCCTTCATCGACAAGTATCCGAACGCCACCAAGGCGATCCTGATGGCCGTCATGGAAGCCCAGCAATGGTGCGAAGCCAAGGAAAACAAGGACGAGATGGCCGCCATCATCGGCAAGCGGCAATGGATGAACGTGCCGACCGCCGACATCATCGGCCGCCTCAAGGGCGACATCAATTACGGCAATGGCCGCGTCGCCAACGGCACCGATCTCTACATGAAGTTCTGGCAGGGCGGCGTGTCCTATCCCTTCAAGAGCCACGACAGCTGGTTCCTCGCCGAAAATATCCGCTGGGGCAAGTTCGCGCCGACCACCGACATCAAAGCACTGGTCGGCCAAGTCAACCGTGAGGATCTGTGGCGCGAGGCGGCCAAGGATCTTGGTGTCGCCGCGGCCGATATTCCGGCGTCTTCATCGCGCGGCGTCGAGACCTTCTTCGACGGCAAGATCTTCGACCCGGAGAACCCGTCCGCCTATCTCGACAGCCTGAAGATCAAGGCATCGGCCTGAACGGTGCAAACGGCGCTCGCGCCGTTTGTCGCCACAAGCGCAACGGCGCCGCTTGTCGCCAAATGCCAAAGGAACGTTCGAGAAATGTCTATCCAAGCCATCGAGGACCGCAAGGTGAAGCCGTTCCCCGCGCCTGCCAAGCCCGCCGAAATCATCGCCTTCACCGCCAGGGCGCGGCGCCGCTTCGACCCGGCCGCGATCGCACGCAAGCTGGCCAGCACGCTGGTGCCGCCGGTCATCGTCATCACCATTATGCTCGTCGTCTGGCAGGTCGCCTGTTCGTCGCCGACGGCCAGCCTACCGCCGCCAAGCCAGGTTTGGAACGAGGCCTATGACCTGATCGCCCATCCGTTCTTCAACAATGGCCCGCAGGATATCGGACTCGCCTGGCGGGTGCTGATCTCGCTGCAGCGCGTCGCCATCGGCTTTGGCCTTGCGGCTGTCGTCGGCGTCGCGCTCGGCGCGTTGGTTGGCCAGTCGATCTGGGCGATGCGCGGTCTCGATCCGGTGTTCCAGATCCTGCGCACAGTACCGCCGCTCGCCTGGCTGCCGCTGTCACTGGCGGCGTTCCGCGACTCCAGCCCGTCGGCGATCTTCGTCATCTTCATCACCTCGATCTGGCCGGTGATCATCAACACCGCCGTCGGCGTCCGTAACATTCCAGAGGACTATCGCAACGTCTCCCGCATCCTCAGGCTCAACCAGCTCGAATTCTTCGTGAAGATCATGGTGCCGGCCGCGGCACCTTACATCTTCACCGGCCTGCGCATCGGCATCGGTCTGTCGTGGCTGGCCATCGTCGCCGCCGAAATGCTAACCGGCGGCGTCGGTATCGGCTTCTTCATCTGGGATGCCTGGAATTCGTCGCGGCTGCCCGACATCATCGTCGCACTCGCCTATATCGGCGTCACCGGTTTCTGCCTCGACCGCCTGGTCGCGGCGGTCGGCGCCTTCGTCACCCGCGGCACAACGGCAAAGTGAGGAGAGGGACGATGACGGCCTATCTGAAACTCGACCACATCGACAAATCCTTCGCCCGCGGCAGCCAGGTCAGCGACGTGCTGAAGGACATCCGGCTGACCATCGACAAGGGCGAATTCGTCTCGATCATCGGCCATTCCGGCTGCGGCAAGTCGACCTTGCTCAACCTGATCGCCGGCCTGACCAAGGTCTCGGCCGGCGCGGTTCTGCTCGAAGACAAGGAGGTCGATAGTCCCGGCCCGGAACGCGCCGTGGTGTTCCAGAACCACAGCCTGCTGCCATGGCTCACCGTCTACGAAAACATCAATTTGGCAGTCACGAAGGTCCTTGGCCGGAGCAAGAGCCGGGCCGAGCGGCATGAATGGATCATGCGCAATCTCGATCTCGTGCAGATGGCGCATGCCAAGGACAAACGTCCGGCCGAGATTTCGGGCGGCATGAAGCAGCGCGTCGGCATCGCCCGGGCGCTGGCCATGGAGCCGAAGATCCTGCTGCTCGACGAGCCCTTCGGGGCGCTCGACGCGCTCACCCGCGCGCATCTGCAGGACGCGGTGATGGATATCCATTCGAGGCTCGGCTCGACGACGATCATGATCACCCATGATGTCGACGAGGCGGTGCTGTTGTCCGACCGCATCGTGATGATGACCAACGGCCCGGCGGCCACCATCGGCGAGGTTCTTGCCGTGCCGCTGGCCCGGCCGCGCCGGCGCATCGAGCTTTCCTCCGACCGCACCTTCCTGCGCTGCCGCGAGGCGGTGCTGAAATTCCTCTACGAACGCCACCGCTTCGTCGACGCCGCGGAGTAAGGCCATAATTGGAAACTCGTCATCATCATTGGCAATCTGCATCGGCAATGAGCAATCTACCGCATTGCACAAATATTATGCTGCTGTGCAAGGCATTCTGACTAATCTTTGATCCGCTGCCGAGCTTGGTCAAGAGTCGCGCGGCTGCGGTTCACATTGGTTTCATTCGATAATTAAGAGCGCTGTCGAATTGGCACGCTTCCTGCTTTTCAAAATGTAGGTCCGCAAGGGCCAAGTGACACGGCGTCCAATGGCGGGCGCCACAGGCAAAGCTGCCGCTCAGGTCCACACGCGCTCCCGGAAGCCCGGACGCGAAGACCTGGCCGGCGGCTTTTTTGTTTTGATGCAATCGACGGCGCTGGTCCCAAGCGGCGCCCAACCGGAGACGACGATGACGAAACGGATCGGAACTGGCGCGTCCCTCGCGGACTTCACGCGCCGCGATTTTCTGGCCGTCAGCGCGCTGCCGGCGGCGCTGTTCACCGCCGCGCTCCTCCTCTTTCCCGCCGGCGCCAAGACTGACGGCAAAGGTCTCGAAGTGACCGCGCAAAGGTCGGTTTCAATCAGTTCGCCGATGCTGCGCCGCTGACAGTCGCGAACGAACAGACAAGGGCGGTGCCTCCCACGCCGCAAACCGGAGCCAGAAAATGACCGCAAATCTCCCAGCCGCGCCCAGCCAGGACAGCGCTCCCCGGCAGGCGCTTGCCATGTCCACCATCGCCTTCACCGTCTGCTTCGCGGTGTGGACGATCTTTTCAATCATCGGCGTGCGCATAAAGCAGGAGCTGGGGCTGAACGAGACGGAGTTCGGCCTGCTCGTCGGCACGCCGATCCTCACCGGCTCGCTCGTGCGTATGGTGCTCGGTGTCTGGACCGACCGTTTTGGCGGACGGCTGGTATACACCGCGACCATGCTTGCGGCGGCGATCGCGACCTTTCTGCTCGCTTTTGCGCACACCTACGGGCAGATGCTGGTTGCCGCACTAGGCGTTGGGCTCGCCGGCGGTTCCTTCGCCGTCGGTGTCGCCTATGTCTCGCGCTTCTTCCCGGCCGGCAAGCAGGGTACGGCGCTTGGCATTTTCGGTGTCGGCAATGTCGGCGCCGCGGTCACCAAGTTCCTGGCACCGTTCGTGCTTCTCTCCTGGGGCTGGCAGTCGGTCGCGCTGATCTGGGCGGCAGCACTCGTCGTCATGGCCGCCGTCTTCTGGTTCACGACCGGCGACGATCCGGTCATCCGCGAGCGCCGCGCCGGCAAGGCAGCGCCCGCGAGAAGCTTCTTGCAGGAATTCGCGCCGCTCAAGAACCTGCAGGTCTGGCGCTTCGCCTTCTATTATTTCTTCGCCTTCGGTGCATTCGTGGCGCTCTCGCTGTGGCTGCCCCGCTACCTGATCGGCGTCTACGGCTTCGGGCTTGCGACCGCCGGCATGATCGGGGCGGCCTATTCAATTCCGGCAAGTATTTTCCGCGCCTATGGCGGCGTGCTTTCCGACCGGATCGGCGCCCGCACCGTGCTCTACTGCACCTTCGCTGTCAGTGCCGTCGCGACTCTCGTTCTGTCTCTCCCCTCGGCAGATTACGTCGTGCGCGGTGTCAGCGGGCCGATCGCCTTCCATTTCGAGGTCGGCCCGCTCGCCTTCATAGCCGTTGCCTGTGTGCTCGGCTTCTTCATGAGCCTTGGCAAGGCTGCCGTCTACAAGCACATCCCGGCTTACTATCCGCAGAGTGTCGGCGCGGTCGGCGGCGTTGTCGGCATGATTGGCGGGCTCGGCGGCTTTATCCTGCCAATCGTCTTCGGCGCGCTCAACGACCTCACCGGCGTCTGGTCGAGCTGCTTCATGCTGCTCTTCGTCATCGTCGCCACCTGCTTTGCCTGGATGCATTTTTCCATCCGGCGGATGGAGCGCACGGCGTCTGACGAAGCTTCAGGCCTTTCCTACGCGGCTGAGTGAGACCGGAGTGGATCAGGACATGACCGAGAAACTCGTTATCATTGGCAACGGCATGGCCCCCGGGCGCATGCTGGAGCACCTCCTGGAAAACGCGCCTGGGCGCTACCAGGTCACCATCTTCAACGCCGAGCCGCGCGTGAACTACGACCGCATCATGCTCTCGCCGGTTCTGTCGGGCGAAAAGGCCTATGAGGAGATCATCATCCATGGCGACGGCTGGTACATCAAGCACGGCATCACCCTCTACAAGGGCCACAAGATCGTCGCCATCGACCGGCAGGCAAAGACCGTCACCTCCGATCATGGCGTGACCGAGCCCTACGACAAGCTCGTCATCGCCACCGGCTCGGTGCCGTATATCATTCCGGTGCCAGGCCATGATCTGCCCGGCGTGCTCACGTATCGCGATCTCGACGACGTCCAGGCGATGATGCTTGCCGCCCAGTCGCGGGCCAAGGCGGTGGTCATCGGCGGCGGCCTGCTCGGCCTGGAAGCGGCTGCGGGTCTGAACGCGCAAGGCATGGACGTCACCGTGCTGCACGTCATGCCGACGCTGATGGAGCGTCAGCTCGATCCGGCCGCCGGATATCTCCTGCAGCGCGCCGTCGAGCAGCGCGGCATCAAGGTCATCACCAAGGCCAACACCCAGGCGATCACCGGCAACGGCAAGGTCGAGCGGGTGGAGCTTGCCGACGGCACAGTCATTCCCGCAACGCTCGTCGTCATGGCGGTGGGCATCAGGCCCAATGCGGCGCTGGCGAAGGAAGCCGGCATTGCGGTCAATCGCGGCATCGTCGTCGACGCCGGCATGCGCAGCAACGATCCCGATATCTACGCAATCGGCGAATGCGCCGAGGTCAACGGCCAGGTCTACGGGCTGGTCGCGCCGCTCTACGAGATGGCGCGCGTCGCCGCCAGCCATCTGGCCGGCAATGAGGCGGCGGCTTTCGTCCACATGGACACGCCGACCAAGCTCAAGGTCACCGGCATCGAGCTGTTCTCGCTCGGCGACTTCGCCGAGGGCGATGACCGCCAGGAGATCGTGCTGCGCGATGCCGCGGCCGGCGTCTACAAGCGCCTGGTACTCAAGGACGACCGCATCATCGGCACCGTGCTCTATGGCGAGACGGCGGACGGCGCCTGGTTCAACGACCTCAAGAAAAAGCAGACCGACATATCCGAGATGCGCGATACGCTCATCTTCGGCCAGTCCTACCAGGGAGGCGCCCCCCTGGACCCTATGGCGGCCGTTGCAGCCTTGCCGGATGATGCGGAAATCTGCGGCTGCAACGGCGTATGTAAGGGAAAGATCACCGGCGCGATTACGGCCAGGGGCCTGACCTCGCTCGACGACGTGCGCGCCCACACCAAGGCGTCGGCCTCCTGCGGCTCCTGCACTGGGCTGGTCGAAAAGCTGATGGTGCTGACCATCGGCGACAAATACAACCCCGCGGCGGTCCAGCCGATGTGCAGCTGCACCGCGCTTGGCCATGACGAGGTCCGCCGGCTGATCAAGGCCAAGGGCTTGAAGACCATTCCCGCCGTCATGCAGGAACTGGAGTGGAAGACCTCCTGCGGCTGCGCCAAATGCCGGCCGGCGCTCAACTATTATCTTGTCTGCGACTGGCCCGACGAATACGCCGACGATTACCAGTCGCGCTTCATCAACGAGCGCGTCCACGCCAACATCCAGAAGGACGGCACCTATTCGGTGGTGCCGCGCATGTGGGGCGGCGTCACCAACGCCGCCGAATTGCGCGCCATCGCCGACGTCGTCGACAAGTTCGAGATCCCGATGGTCAAGGTCACCGGCGGCCAGCGCATCGACATGCTCGGCATCCGCAAGGAAGACCTGCCGGCGGTATGGGCCGATCTCGGCCAGGCCGGCTTCGTCTCCGGCCACGCCTATGCCAAAGGACTGCGCACGGTGAAGACCTGTGTCGGGTCGGACTGGTGCCGCTTCGGCACGCAGGATTCGACCGGCTTGGGCATCCGTATCGAAAAATTCATGTGGGGCTCGTGGACCCCGGCCAAGGTCAAGATGGCGGTGTCGGGCTGTCCGCGAAACTGTGCCGAGGCGACCTGCAAGGATGTCGGCGTGATCTGCGTCGATAGCGGCTACGAGATCCATTTCGCCGGCGCCGCCGGTCTCGACATCAAGGGCACCGAAGTGCTCGGCCTGGTCAAGACCGAGGACGAGGCGCTGGAGCATATTGTGGCGTTAACGCAGATGTATCGCGAGCAGGGCCGCTATCTCGAGCGTATCTACAAATGGGCCAAGCGCGTCGGCATAGCTGAGATCAAGCGTCAGATCATGGACGATGGCGAGAAGCGCAAAGCCTATTTCGACCGCTTCGTCTTTTCGCAGAAATTCGCCCAGGTCGACCCATGGTCGGAACGTGCTTCCGGCAAGGACAAGCATGAATTCCGGCCGATGGCTTCGGTCGGCTTTGCCCAGGCGGCGGAGTAGGCGCGTGTTCCCGAAAAGTGGAATGCAGTTTTCGGACAAGAGCACGCGCAAAAGAGGAATGGCCACATGAATTGGGTATCGATCGGCACGCTCTCGGACATTCCGCGTCGCGGCGCGCGCTGCGTCGCCACGCCGGAAGGAAAGATCGCCGTCTTTCGCACGGCCGACGATCAGGTCTTTGCCATCGACGACCATTGCCCGCACAAAGGTGGGCCGCTCAGCCAGGGCATCGTCCATGGCACGGCGGTGACCTGTCCCTTGCACAATTGGGTGATCTCGCTGGAGACAGGCAAGGCGCTCGGCGCGGACGAGGGCGCGGTGCGCACCATTGCCGTGCGGATCGACGGCGAGCGGCTGTTCATTGCGCTGGAAGCGCTGGCCAGCCGCGCGGCGTGAACCATGCAGATTGATGAAGCGCGCGAGGTGAGGACCACCTGCCCCTATTGCGGGGTGGGTTGCGGCGTGCTGGCGAAGGTCGCCGCGGACGGTGAAATAACCGTTCGCGGCGACCCGGACCACCCGGCGAATTTCGGCCGGCTCTGCTCCAAAGGCTCGGCGCTGGCTGAGACCATCGACCTCGACGGCAGGTTGCTATACCCGGAGATCCACGGTCGCCGCACTGACTGGGACGAAGCGCTCGACCTTGTCGCTTCGACCTTCTCGCAAACCATTGCCGAACTCGGCCCCGGCTCGGTCGCCTTTTATGTTTCCGGCCAGTTGCTGACCGAGGACTATTACGTCGCCAACAAGCTGATGAAAGGCTTTATCGGCTCGGCCAATATCGACACCAATTCGCGTCTGTGCATGGCCTCGTCGGTCGCCGGCCACCGCCGCGCCTTTGGCTCGGACACCGTTCCGGGAAATTACGAGGATCTGGAACTTGCCGACCTGATCGTGCTGGTCGGCTCCAATCTCGCCTGGTGCCATCCGGTACTCTACCAGCGCATTGCCGCCGCCCGGGAAAAGCGGCCCGAGATGAAGGTGGTGCTGATCGACCCTCGCCGCACCATGACCTCAGACATCGCCGACATGCATCTGGCGATCGCGCCCGATGGCGACGTCGCTTTGTTCACCGGGCTGCTCGCCTATCTCGGCCAGCACAACGCGCTGGACCGCACCTATATCACGGCACACACGACCGGCTTCGGGCAAGCGCTTTTCGCCGCCTCGGCGCTCGATCTTGCCGGCATCGCGGCTGCCACGGGTCTCAGTGAGGACGAACTGGCCCGCTTCTACAGCCTGTTTGCCGCGACGGCGAAGACGGTGACCGTCTACAGCCAAGGCGTGAACCAGTCGTCTTCGGGCACCGACAAGGTCAACGCCATCATCAACTGCCATCTGGCCACCGGCCGCATAGGCAAGCCCGGCGCCGGGCCGTTCTCGGTGACCGGCCAGCCCAACGCCATGGGCGGCCGTGAGGTCGGCGGCATGGCCAACATGCTGGCCGCCCACATGGAGATCGAAAACCCCGAGCACCGCGAACGCGTGCAGCGCTTCTGGAATGCCCCAACCGTCGCCGAAAAACCCGGCCTGAAAGCGGTCGAGATGTTCCAAGCGGTGGCCGACGGACGCATCAAGGCGCTGTGGATCATGGCCACCAACCCGGTCGATTCGATGCCGGACGCCGATGCCGTCGAGGCGGCGATCAGGGCCTGCCCGTTTGTTGTGGTCTCGGACGTGCTGGGCGAGACCGACACGGTCCGCCACGCCCATGTCCGGCTGCCGGCCACCGCATGGGGCGAAAAGGATGGCACCGTCACCAATTCGGAGCGCCGCATCTCGCGCCAGCGGGCTTTTTTGGCCAGGCCCGGCGAGGCAAGGCCAGATTGGTGGATCATCGCTGAAGTCGCCAAGCGGATGGGCTTCGGCGAGGCTTTTTCGCATGTGTCGCCGGCCGACATCTTCGCCGAGCACGCGGCGCTGTCGACATTCGAGAATGATGGCGTTCGCGATTTTGATATAGGCGCGTATGGCGATATCGGTGCAGAGGCCTATGAGGATCTTCTGCCGTTCCAATGGCCAGCGCCGGCCTCACCCTCCCCCTTGAGGGGAGGGTCGGCACGCGCGTTGAGCAAAGCGAAACAAGCGGGACGGGGTGGGGTCGGTGGTGAAGTCTCGACCTCTCCGGGTCGCCCCACCGAGGTGGAGGCCGTCGCAGATGACCCCCTCTGGCCTGCCGGCCATCTCCCCCTCAAGGGGGGAGATCAGCCTGCTGCTCGGCTATCGCCAGTCTCCCAGGTTGATGAGTGGGCGCAGCCGGCAAAGCCGCCAATCTCCCCCCTTGAGGGGGAGATGGCCGGCAGGCCAGAGGGGGGTGTTCAGGCTGGACATAGCTCAGCCAGCATCCGCTTCTTCGCCAATGGCGGCTTCTACACGCCCGACGGCAAGGCGCGCTTCATTGCCATCCGCCCAGCCGCACAAACCCGCACCAACCCGGACTACCCGCTCGTCCTCAACACCGGGCGCGTCCGCGACCATTGGCACACCATGACGCGGACTGGCAAAAGCCCGCGCCTGTCGCAGCACATGGCCGAACCGTTTGTCGAAATCCACCCGGCGGATGCGCAGCACTATGGTATCGGCGATGCCGACATCGTGCGCGTCTCGACTGGCCATGGCGAGGTGCTGGTCCGCGCGCTGGTGACGGTGCGCCAACGCCAAGGCTCTGTATTCGTTCCGATGCACTGGACCGATCAGATCTCCGCCCGCGCGCGTGTCGATGCCCTGGTCCCGCCGACGACCGATGCGATTTCAGGTCAGCCGGCCTCGAAGAACGTTGCCGCCCGCATCCAGCGGTTCGCCGCCACTGCCTTCGGCTTCGCCGTGCTTGCCGAACGGCCCGCCTCGATCGACGCCGATTACTGGAGCCTCGCCCGCTGCCCCGCCGGCTGGCGGCTTGAAATTGCGCTGCAGGACAGCCGTGACTGGACCGGGTTTGCCGCCTCCCTGTTAGGCATGGAAGGGGAGACGCTCGCCTATCACGACATCGCCGGCGGGCACCATCGCTTCGCCCGTTTCGCAGGCAATCGGCTGGTCGGCGCGCTCTATCTGGCGCCTACCCCGGTGGCGGTGTCGCGCGGCTGGGCGGTCGAACAACTTGGTGCTGACCATGCCGATCGGCAGGCGCGGTTGGCGATTGTCGCCGGGCGGCCGGCCGGCAACAGCGTCGACCGCGGTGCCATCGTCTGCGCCTGTTTCGGGGTCGGTGCCAACCAGATCGCGGAAGCGGTACGCGGCGGCTGTACCAGCGTCGCGGCAATCGGCGCCGTCCTTCACGCCGGCACCAATTGCGGCTCTTGCCGCGCCGAGATCAAGACCATTATCGACGGGCGGCGTTTACAAGCTGCGGAGTGAATGCGCCGAGAAACTCTGCCGTGCCGCTACATGATGCTTACCAGCAATTTACAAACCATGGGCTACCAACGTTCTGACGTCGATTCGCTCGGAACGGGAACCCCATGAGCAAAGCCCTGACCTCATTCGCGCTTGCCGCCGTGCTGACGGCCTTGCTGATGGCGCTCAGCCTGATAGTGGCCAGGCATGGCTATCCCTATGGCGCGATCGGCGCCAAGCGCTTGAGCGACGTCGCCGATGCGGGGACGTTCATTCCGCTCGCGGCGATCTATTTTTTCAGCGCACTGCTGATGATGGTTCTGCCGATCAGGCTCGCTGGCATCGTCCTGACACATGCCGCCGATGCGATCTTCTGGACGGTCATCGTGTTGTTTGCGCTCATCGTTGGATGTCTCGCCGCGAGATTTGCTTTCGGTCAGCGCGATGTGCTCTCCGCACTGCTGAACTGGCGCTTCCTGTTTGTCGCAGCCGTCGTCGGATGCCATCTGTTCATCAACGAGCTGCGCCGCAACATCTTGTTGAGAAGCCTGTTCTTCGTCGTCTTCGCCGCAGCGACACTGGCCTGCCTGTTTTGGTCCTTCACCGTCTGAGCATGTGCGACCGTCGGCAGGCGGCTTAATTCTTGTCGACCGGCTTCGAACGCATTCGCGAAACGGTCTCACGCTCGGCCCGCTTCGAACGCATCGGCGGCAGGCCGCGGTCGATCAGGTCCATGTCTTCCAGCACCATGTCGCCCATCCGCTTGAAGGCGATGTCAAGCGCGCCGGCCCGGTGGGCGGAGCGCAGGAACCCCGGCAATGTACGGACCGGGTAATCCTGGGCCAGAGGCTCCTCAGGAAAAACATCGCTGGCGGCGACGATATGGCCGCTGCGGACGGCGTCCATCAGTGCCGGGAAATCGACCACGCCGGCTCGGCTGAGCAGGATGAAAGCGGCTCCCTTGCGCATCCTGGCAAACGCCTCGGCACCAAGGAAACCCTGGTTTTCGCTGGTCACCGAAGCGACGACGAAGATGAAATCGCTGTTCGACAGAATGTCGTCGAGAGAGGCCGGCTCGACGCCGTTTTCGATCAGGATCGACGGCGGCAGCCACGGGTCGAAGACTTTTGTCCGCGTGCGAAAGCCTGACAGCAGCCGGTTGAGTGCACGGCCAAGATCGCCGAAGCCGATAATGCCGACATCCGAACCGGAAAGAAGCCGCGCCGTCCGGTTGCCGTCGCCGCCCCACAGCTCCTTGCCCTGACGAAATGCGAGATCGGCGTCGACGATGCCGCGGGCGAGGTTGAGCGCCATGGCAAGGCCGAGCTCGGCCACCGGTTCGGCAAACACCAGCCCGGTGGTGACGACATGGATGCCGCGTGAAAACAGCGTCTCATACGGCATGTTGTTGATGAGGTTGCTCTCGACATTGAAGATGCAGCGCAGCGCCTTCATTTTTTCCAGTGTCTCCGGCGCGATCGGCGGCTGGCCGACGATGTAGCTCGCCTCGGCAAGGATATCGGCCGGCAGCATCGCCACCCCTTCGGGCGATGTTTCGACGATGCGGTATTTCGATCGAAATTTCGCCAGCGCAGCCGGCGTGAAGATCAGGTCGAGCGTGCGCGGTTCGGGTGCGCTGATCACCAGCGGCAAGGCGCTGTCGGACATGATACTTCACCTCCCGTGCGATCCGCGTCGCACCACACTAGAATCGTCTTTTCCCGCCCCCGACACCTATCACATGCCTGTCGAGAAGGAGAAGTTTGCCTTCTTCGGCCTTGCGGTGCGGCGGTCGGTGGTCCAGATAGACGGCGATCGAAGGACGACAAGGACGACAGCAACATGATCCCGTTTCGAAAGAACCTCATCGATGGCGAGTGGGTAGGCGATGCCGGCTCCCGCAACATCAACCCGTCCAATCTCGACGACGTGGTCGGCGAATATGCATCGGGGGGCGCGGAGCATGCTCGGCAGGCCATCGCGGCAGCGAAAGCGGCATTTCCGGCATGGTCTCGATCGGGCCTGCTGGCACGCCATGCGGTGCTGAGGAAGACGTCGGACGAGATCACCGCGCGGAAAGATGAAATAGGCCGGGCGTTGGCGCGCGAAGAAGGCAAGACGCTGGTCGAGGGCATCGGCGAGACTGTGCGGGCCGCCCAGATATTCGATTTTTTCGCCGGCGAGACGTTGCGCCTGTCGGGCGAGCTGGTGCCGAGCGTGCGGCCCGGCGTCGGCGTCGAGATCACCCGCGAAGCGGTCGGAGTCGTCGGCATCATCACGCCGTGGAATTTCCCGATCGCCATCCCGGCTTGGAAAATCGCTCCGGCGCTGGCTTACGGCAACACCATCGTCTTCAAGCCGGCGGAACTCGTTCCGGAGAGCGCCTGGACCATTGTCGACATCCTGCACCGCGCCGGCCTGCCCAAGGGCGTGCTCAACCTGGTCATGGGCAAAGGTTCGGTGGTCGGCCAGGCGATGCTCGATAGCCCCGACCTCAACGCCATCACCTTCACCGGGTCGGTCGGCACCGGCAAGCGCGTCGCCGCCGCCAGTGTCGAGCACATGCGCAAGTTCCAACTCGAAATGGGCGGCAAGAACCCGCTTGTCATGCTCGACGATGCCGACCTTGCCGTGGCCGTCGACTGCGCCATCAACGGTGCCTACTTCTCGACCGGCCAGCGCTGCACGGCGTCGTCCCGGCTGGTGGTGACGGACGGCATCCACGACCGCTTCGTCGAGGCGCTCAAGGACCGCATGGCCAAGCTGGTCGTCGGCGATGCTCTCGATGCGAAGACCCAGATCGGACCGGTTGTCGACCAGAGCCAGTTGAAACAGGACGAAGACTATATCGCCATCGGCCGTCAGGAAGGCGCGGACCTTGCCTTCGGCGGCGAGCGGCTCGATCGCGAAACCCGCGGCTTCTATTTGCAGCCTGCGCTGTTCACCGAAACCACCAACGCCATGCGCATCTCGCGCGAGGAGATTTTCGGCCCGGTCGCCAACGTCATCCGCGTCAAGGATTATGACGAGGCGCTGGCGGTGGCCAACGACACGCCGTTCGGGCTGACGTCCGGCATCTGCACCTCGAGCCTCAAGCATGCCACGCACTTCAAGCGCAATTCGGAAGCCGGCATGGTCATGGTCAATCTGCCGACGGCGGGCGTCGACTTCCACGTGCCTTTCGGCGGGCGCAAGGGATCGAGCTACGGCCCGCGCGAGCAGGGCCGCTATGCCGCAGAGTTCTACACCACGGTGAAAACCGCTTACACGTTTGCCGGCTAAGAAAAGGCGGCAGACCAGCCAGGCAGCGAGCAGTCGATGGCATCTGAGAATACGGACCTGACCTGGCTCAATCCGCCGCCGCACCACGCCTTCGGCAACAATACGGTGCATGTACGGACCGGCGAGGAGACCGACTTCTGGCGCGAGACGTTCTACGGCTTCTGGCGCGACAATGGCCATTTCCTCTATCGTGAGGTCGACGGCGATTTCAGCGCCGAAGTCACGGTCAAGGGGCACTATGAGGTGCTTTACGATCAGGCCGGGCTTATGGTCCGCCTGAGCGAGACTCACTGGATCAAGGCCGGCATCGAATACACCGACGGGCTGATGTATTTTTCCGTCGTCGTCACCAACGATGCCTCCGACTGGTCGCTGGCCAGCATTCCGGCCGATCCGGACGGGGTCAGGATCCGCCTGACCCGCCATGCCGAGACGATCCGCGTCCAGTATCGCGACGCATCTGACAAGCACTGGAAACCGGTGCGGCTTGCCTATTTTCCCCCGTCGAAAACGGTCGATGTCGGCATGATGTGCTGTTCGCCGCAGCGCGAGGGTTTCGAAGTGACATTCAGCGACTTTTCGATCGGCCCGCCGATCTCGCGGGAGCTTCACGACTGAGGCGCCGCGTCCGGGAGCCGCTTGCCTTACCGCTCGCTCAGTAGGTCGCCCGGCCGCCGGAGACGTCGAAGACCGCAGCCGTCGTGAACGAGCATTCCTCGGACGCGATCCAGCAAATCAGCGCCGCTACCTCCTCTACCTCGCCAAACCGCGCCATCGGTATTTTGGACAGCATGAAGTCGATGTGTTGCTGGCTCATCTGCTGGAAGATCGCGGTGCGCACGGCCGCCGGCGTGACGCAGTTCACCGTTACTTTGGTCTTGGCCAGTTCCTTGCCGAGCGATTTGGTCATGCCGATCACCGCCGCCTTGGCGGTGCTGTAGGCCGAGGCGTTCGGGTTACCTTCCTTGCCGGCAATCGAGGCGATGTTGATGATCCTGCCGTAATTGCGTTCGAGCATATGCGGGACCAGCGCCTTGTTGCAGAAGAAGACGCCGTTGATGTTGATGTCGATGACCCGGCGCCAATCCTCGACGGAATACTCCCAGGTCGTCATGTTCGGTCCGGTGATGGCAGCGCTGGTGACAAGGATATCGACCGCGCCAAGCCCTTCGATCGTCTCTCCGGCGGCGGCTTCGACCGCTATGGGGTCGGCGACGTCTAAGGTGACGCTGTGCAGGCCTGGAACAATGGCCTTGGCCTGCTCGATCTGGGCGGCATCGCGATCCCAGACCGAAACACGCCCGCCTTCGTCAGTGATCCTTTGCGCGACGGCCAGGCCGATGCCTGAGGCGCCGCCGGTGATAACAGCAGATCGTCCGGCAAATCGTCCCGCGAAACTCATCGGCATGTGGTCTTCCTCCCAATGGGCGGCGAATGTGAAGTCAACGGCGGACAAGTTCAAGCGCGGACTTGCAACCTCAGAACAGCTTATGATGGGCCAGCACCGGTCAATTGTACGGCACTGCCTTCTGGCCAAATCGTCTCGCCCGGTATGGAGAGAACGGCTGGAACGACGCGCCCGGTTGGCATCCGGGTGACAGGCGGCGCCGGATGGGTTATATTGCACTGCACAATGCGAGCGCCTGCAGGCGAGGCTCCCATCGATCCGACGAATCGGCCCACGAGCGGCCCATGAAATCGGCATTGAGCTGCAAGGACGGAAAACCGCTATCGAGATGAAGATTCCAAAATCTCTGTTGATCGATCCGGACAAGAACACGGTCTATGGCAGCTTTGCCGTTGCCGTCTCGATCTGGGCGTTCTCCTACTCGACCATTTTCGGCCAGGCCATGATCCTGGCTTATTATGCGGTCTGGCTACCGCTCATCCTGGTCGACTATCGCAAGATATTAAGGCACGCTTCCAGCGCCTGGCTTCCGCTGGCCTTTGCAACCTATGTCTGCTTCTCGGTGTTCTGGTCGGCGGCTCCCGGCACCACGGCAAGAACGGCCGTCCAATATTGCTCCCATATCGCCTGCGCCTACATTGCCGCGCGCACCGTCAGCGTCCGGACCTTGACCATAGGCGCCCTGATCGGGATTTTCGTCGTCCTGCTCTACTCGCTCAAGGTCGCAAGTTATTCCTACGACGTTCTCGACGGGACATACAATTTCGTCGGCGCTTTCAGCTCCAAGAACCAGATCGGCTTTGTCGCATCGCTCGGCATCTATTTCTGCGTTGTCTACCTGGCCTTTCTCAGGCGCGGACGCATAAGCTTTTTGTTGATTGTACCGATCGTCCTTCTGTCGGGCTATCTGCTGGTGGTGTCGCATTCGGCCACTTCGATGGCGTCGACCCCCGCGGTTCTCGCTCTGGTCGCCCTGCTTTCCATCGGCAAGCTGCTTTCGCTCCGCCATCGCCGGGTGATTTTCATAATCGGTGCGGGCGGGCTGGTCGCCTGCACCGTGATTGCGCTGAATCTCGGGCTGATGGACTTTGTCCTTGGCCTTTTCGGCAAGGATTCGACGCTCACCGGACGAACCTACCTCTGGCAACAGGGCTGGAATGCCGCGCAGCAATCGCCCATCCTCGGCGTCGGCTACGCGGCTTATTGGGTGCAGGGCTTCTCCGAGGCCGAGCGGCTGTGGAACGAATTCTATATCGCCGCGCGAAGCGGCTTCCACTTCCACAACACCTACATCGAGACCTTGGTGGAACTCGGCTTCGTCGGCGCGACACTGCTTTCGCTGATCATCCTGCGCACGCTCTGGGGCCACGTCTCGGCGCTGATATTCAGGACATGGCAAGCCGAGTCCGTGATTCTTGCCGGCGTCATGGTGCTTCTGTTCATCCGATCCTTCGTCGAGGTCGAGACCCTCAATCCCTACATCATGGGATCGTTTCTGCTGTACTACAGCTACTTCAAGCTGCTGAGGGTGCCGGCCGTCGCTCCTTCCCGGTGGAGCGCCGTGAACCATCTAGAGGAACCGGACGCCGTGCGAGGCTAGAGCGGGCGGATCCAGGCGGTTCGTTGCCCGAAGGCCGGCTTGTTTTCTGATCCATAAGATCCCAAACGCAAAAACCCCGCAGACCGCTGCCTGCGGGGTTGGTGCTTTGCTCCGGTGGAAAGAAGCTACTGGATGGCCAGGGGCGCCGGTTTGACCTTGATCACGTCCCCTGGCAGCACCGGCGTGTCTTCATCGGCGGTGATTTCGCTGGTCTTGCCGTCGACAACCCGCACCAGGGAAAATGACAAGGCCGCTGGTTCGTTGTTGCCGTAGAATTGCGGCATGGGGCTGCCCGACAAGGCTTCGGACATCAAGGCCTTTTCCATATTCAGCTTCAGCGTCACCTCGTTGAGATCGGCTTCCGTCTGTTGCCGGTCGGTCGCGAGGCTGGAGTTCTGGGTGTTCTCCAGATCGATGGCGTCCTGGGTGGCCTTGCTGATCGACTGCTTGGCCGTGAGAATCGCCGTTTCGTAATCCAGGATCTGGCCCTCGAGGTCGGCGATGGTTTGCTGCGAGTTCAAAACCCGCGTGTTGACGACCAGGCCCTTTTGCGCCAGCGAGCCGATGCCGTTGAGCTGCTCTTTCGCCAGATCGACCTGCTTCTGCTGGTTGACGATCTTTTTCTGCAGCGAATCGATCTCGCTTTGCAGCAGTGCCTTCAAATCGTCGAGCGCCTGCAAGCGCAGCTTGAGTTTCTTCTGGTCGGCCGCCAGGATCGCCGTCTCATCGGCAACGATGCTGGGCAGCTTCGGATCGTCGGCCACCTCTTTCGGCACCGCGAATGTCGGCTTGTCCGCTAGTTCTGCTTCGATGCGGGCGCGCTTGACGGTCAGCCTGACCAATTGGTCTTGTAGTACGTCGAAATTGCCCTTGGCATTGATCAGGTCGCGGTCGTAGCGCTGTCCGCTCTCCGGGTTCCGCCGGGCTCCGCCGGCAATGCTCATCGCTTTCAGCACGGACAACCCAGGCACACAAGGATACTGGCCGGGCGATTGCACCTCGCCAGAGATGTAGAATGGCCGGTACTGCGCCATTTCGACGGAAGCCTCCGGCTTGTCGGCCAGAGCGAGCTTGCGCTGCAGCGCCTCACCGAGCGATGCCGCGATCTCCGAAGTCGTCTTGCCGGATGCGGGCATCTCGCCGACGAAGGGAACCGACAAGGTTCCAGCGGGGCCGACCGTGTATTCTCCATTGATGGCCGACCAGTCACGGAACGTGCCTTCGACGGTCTGCCATTCCGCCACGCGGATGGTCAGCTTGTCCTGTGCTCCAAGCCGATAGTCGTCGGCGAAGGCAAACTGTGGCAAGGCTAGCGACAGGGTCAGGCCGGTCGCCATTGTAAGGCAAGTCGTCAAAAGCCGTACTCGCCGCATGCGTCTGGAGAGAATGCCGGTGCAAAAGATATCGATTATATCTGCTTTCAACTGAGCGTTTCCGATCTGGTTTGCCCCGCCCGATGAGCTGCCGATGCCTGAGTTAGGGGCCTGAGTTCCGGGCCCGAATTCTGGACAGTCGCTCCTCGATGCACGGCCAGCAAGCGGCCGTCAGTAGCAGCCTCGCGACATCCAGACCGCAGGTACGGTCTTGATGATGATGCGAATGTCTTCGAACATCGACCAGTTCTCGACATAGTGCCTGTCGAATGCGACGCGGCTGTCATACGAAACATCGTTGCGTCCGCTGACCTGCCAAAGCCCGGTGAGGCCGGGGCGCGATTTCAGGTAATAGACGGCCGAATTGCCATATATCTCCAGCTCATCGCGCACCACGGGACGAGGCCCGACCAGGCTCATATCCCCCTGCAGGATGTTGATGATCTGCGGCAACTCATCGAGGCTGAGCTTCCTCAGCACCGCTCCGACGCGCGTGATCCGCGGGTCGTTCTTCAACTTGCGGGTCGCTATCCATTCGGCGTTGGCCTCCGGATTCGCGGCGAGATAGGCAGCAAGCACCCGCTCGCCGTCTGGAACCATGGTGCGGAACTTGAGGCACGGAAAAATCCGTCCTCCGCGGCCGATTCGGCTGTGACCATAGAAAATCGGCCCGCCATCGGAAAACCTGACAAGCAGCGCTATCATTACGAACAGCGGGCTGAGAGCGACCAGGCCGATCAGCGAACCGGCAATATCGAAGCTGCGTTTGAGCAGGCCGCCAATCGGTGGCGGAAAATCGACGCCGGCCTGCGAAAAATCCGCGTCGGCCGGCTTGGCTACGTCCCTCATGCGTAAACTCCATACGTTGAACGGATGGTTTACCGCACGATACCGAAAAAATGTTGCAGCGCAACACACAATTTCCCAGACGGCTGTAATAGTCGCGTCATGAACTGACTAAATAATAAACTCGTCCTGCACAAAATTTCGCCTTTATGTCACAAAAGAGACAGATTATGGGCAATTTTGGAAAAGCTAGTCCAATTTTGAGGCTGATTTTAGGCGAATCGCTCTTTATACCCTGCAATGGAGCTTCGCCGTCATTTAGAATTTCAAAAAACGACTGATGTTATGACAAATTACTAGTTAATATTGTAAATGCTACTGGAGCTGGTCGATATCCGGCAATCAGTGGTGATGCCAATGTGTGCATTGCACCATGGCAGAGTCGATCCCGAGGATTCGTTCAAAATTATTCCGCAGCTGCCCTTGCCGCCTATTGCGCGGCTCAATAGAGTTGTAAATTGTTTCTGTCGGACTATGGACAGATTGGGCTAGGCCGGAAGCAACCGGCCAGACGCGGGCAACCTAAATAAGCTCGCAGAGTTTAAGGGAGGTGCTCGGGGTGGGCTTGTCGACATTTTTTCCCGAGCCGGTTGATGGGCTATCGGGTATGTCACTGCCAAAGTTCATTATCGGAATGTGTTTTGCGCTGGCGATCGTGATCGTCTGGTCCTATTTGGGCGGCGCCTCGCTCGGTACGACGCTGTTTCGCGTCATCGGCTGTGCCATAGTCATCCAACTGGGTTATTTTCTGCTGGTCTTTGCCATGGTCGCCAGAAATGCCCCGACCCCGGCCGACAAAATTCGCGACGCTGAACGAAAGCTGAGTTCGAACGAAGCGGCCGAAGGCGAGAAACTCAGCGCCAGGAGAGGCCTTCACTGATTTCGGGCCTGGCCGCGGTCTGCGATGTCCATGTGACCTGTGGTTAAGCTCGCCGGTCCTCTGACGAATTGCTCGCCTCAACAACACCGGCAGTCGGCATTCCTGTTCTTTCAATTCCTTGACACTGCGGGCCTCGACGCGCTCGCTCCGCCCCGCCGCCGTCCGGTCGGCGAGGATCAGCAACTGGTTTCTGCCAGTCCAGCGCTCTGACGGAGCGTGTAGGAACGGCTCTGCCAAGCGGCGCATTTCTGGAGCCATCCCGATTGAGGCTCGCCGCCTGCCCAACCGGGCCATGACACCCAGCAAAATGAAAAACTGGACGGCGCCGATGATTTTGGCGATGCTTGCTTCGCACTTGCAGCATAGGCGTTTGGGCCGATGCATTTCAGAATGGGCGGTGGGGCATTGAGCGGACGGGGCGAGGAAATCCGCAACGACTTCTGCAATCGAGAGGCATGTCCATGACACCATTCCAGGTCTGCGTGATCATCGCCGCCCGCAATGCGGCGCGGACAATCCCGGCTGCCATTGCGTCGGCATTAGGCGAGCCTGAGGTTGCGGAAGTTGTCGTCGTCGACGACGCGTCCACCGACGATACCGCGAAAGTCGCCCACGCGGCCGGCGACGGCACGGGCCGCCTTTCCGTCATCCGCTTCGACGTCAATCGCGGCCCATCCTTTGCACGCAACGCCGCGATAGCCGGTTCCAGGTCGCCGTTCATCAGCATTCTGGACGCTGATGATTTCTTTTTCGAAGGCAGGTTTCACAGACTGTTCGCCAGCACCGATTGGGATTTCGCCGCAGACAATATCATGCTTGTCAGGGATGACGCGGCAACCGACGTTTCGAAAATCGTTGCTCCACCGTTCTCGCCCGAGCCGGAATTCCTCGATTTCGAGGGTTTCATCGACGCCAACATCTCCAGGCGCCGTGTGCAACGCGGGGAACTGGGCTTCCTCAAGCCAGTGATCAGCCGCGCCTTTCTCGATCGGCATGGGCTGCGCTACGACGAGAAGCTGCGCCTGGGTGAAGACTATGAACTCTATGCGCGCGCGGTTGCCCATGGCGCGCGCTTCAAGGTCATCAAATCCTGTGGCTACGGCGCGATCGTGCGCGCCGATTCGCTGAGCGGACGGCACAAGACCCAGGACCTGAAGCATCTGGCCGATGCCGACCTGGCACTGCTTGCGATCGACAGTTTGCCGGAGGCATCGAAGGCTGCGCTGAGAAGGCACGAGCGGCACATCCGCGACAAATACCGGTTGCGGAAGTTTTTAGACGTGAAGGCTGAGCGCGGGCTGGCGCCGGCCGCGGCCTACGCCTTGGCCGGCTCGTCCAACCTCACAGCCGTCGTCCGCGGCGTCGCCTCCGATAAGCTGGATGCGCTGTTTCGCCGCGCCGGCCTCGCCGCGAAGCGTCAGCATGTGCCGCCGCTGCGCTTCCTCATGGCCGGAACCAGCACGGCCGGCGAAAGCTAGGCCCGTCAACGTGCGACGGCGGTAGCTACTTCCTTACCCTTCGGTCGGCTCGGACCGTTTCAACGAGATTCATGAGTTTACGATCTAGGTGGTTGCCTATCCGCGCAGGGAATGGCAATCTATGTTGCGGTGCAGCAATTTTGGACGGCCAACCGAACTGGCCCGAGACATACCCTGTCGGAGGAGCTGGACGATGCAAGAAATGTCTTTTGAATGTGGACGGGCACTAAGGCCGTTCACCAGCTCGACGATGATGGGGCGCTGACTGCATGGCCTCGATCTTTGGCTTCCGATCGAGAGATCCGGCGCGCGACACGCAGACCGACACCTCGCGCCTCGATCGGTTGGCAAAGCTGCTGGACCAGATCTCGGCCGAAGTCGAGGCGGAGAAGAGCGGCGTTGAGAACCGCTACAGGACGACGGCTACCAATGCCGCCTTCCTGGTCGAGGCCATGGAGAACGGAGCGGTCTCCTCTCGCAGGTCTTCCGAAGTCGGCGAACTGACCAGGTCGATCCTGAATTGCGAGCGGCGCATCGCAGCGCTGTCGCGCCAGATGCAGATGATGAAGGATCTCCGTCGTTCGCTGGATGAAATCTTCGAGGAGAAGCGGCAGAACGGTCCCGACATAAGGACCGATTTTGTGAGGGCCGCCGGTTCCGGCACAGGCTGAGCGAACACCCGGGTCGGCGCAATGGTTTTAGGCACAACACGGAGCTTGGGAGCGACAGAGGTCAAGATCAGGTTGTTTCGTCACGGTTCGAACGATCGCTTTGGGGGCGCACAGCACAAGGTGAGTTTGATATGAACGCAGATCTTAAAAGCACGCCCGCCCCGGCAACCCGAGGCACCCCGTTCACGCGCCCGATCCCAGGCAAGCTGCGGCGGCTCCGTTCAGACGGCGCGTTACTGCTGGTCATTCTCGGCAGCATGGTTGCGGGCCTGGTCCCCGTGCGCGCCCAGGATCTCCCAACCGCGCCGTCCTTTGTCGATGATTTCACCAGCCTCAGTCGCGCGCGCTGGTACATTTCCGACGGCTGGACGAACGGCAAGCATCAAAACTGTACCTGGTCCAAAAGCCTGATCGGGCTTTCCGACGGCATGCTGACGCTCGGTTTGGAGAAGCGCAAGCTGAAGGATCGCGAATTCGCCTGCGCCGAGATCCAGACCAAGCAGCGCTTCGGCTACGGCACTTACGAGGCGCGGATGAAGACCGACACGGGCTCCGGCGTCAACGCGGCATTCTTCAGCTTCGTCGGCGATGCCGACAAGCAGCCGCATGATGAAATCGACTTCGAGGTGCTGACCAAGGACACGTCCAAGGTTCAGGTCAACGCCTACATAGCCGGCAAAGGCAAGAACGAGAAACTGGTCGACGTCGCCGGCGGCACCGACAAGGCCTTCAACGACTACGCCTTCGTCTGGGAAAAGGACCGGCTGCGCTGGTACGTCAACGGCAAGCTTGTCCACGAGATCACCGATCCGGCGAAGCTGCCCACCCATTCGCAAAGGATTTATTTCAGCCTGTGGGGTAGCGATACGATGAAGGGCTGGATGGGGCCGTTCTCGGATCCGGGCCGCAAGCTCACCATGCAGGTGGATCGCGTTGCATTCACCGCACTTGGCCAGCCCTGCCAATTCCCCGAATCGCTGGCATGCAACACCAACTAGAAGCGCATCTGAACCGGCCGGGCCGAAGGTGGTCGGAAACCCGAAGCTCGAAAAGGCCCGAAACCTTGAACAGGAATGAAACCGAATGAATTTGACTGTCTTTGGAATCGGCTATGTCGGTCTTGTACAGGCGGCGGTGCTTGCCGAAGTCGGCCATCAGGTGGTCTGCGTCGACATCGATGCAAAAAAGGTCGAGCGGCTCAACCAGGGTCATGTCCCGATCTTCGAGCCTGGACTCGAAAACATGGTCAAGGAGAACCATGCCGCCGGCCGCATCAAGTTCACCACCGACGCCGCCGCGGCGATCAAGCATGGCCAGATCCAGATGATCGCCGTCGGCACGCCGCCGGGCGAGGATGGTTCGGCCGACCTCAAATATGTGCTGGCCGTCGCCGAGGCCGTCGGTCGTGAGATGGACGAGCCCAAGATCGTCGTCGGCAAGTCGACCGTGCCCGTCGGCACCTGCGAAAGGATAAAGGCCAGGATCGCCGCAACGCTGAAGGCGCGCGGGCGCGAGGATCTGGCTTTCGACGTCGCCTCCAATCCGGAATTCCTCAAGGAAGGGTCCGCTGTGAGCGACTGCATGAAGCCCGACCGGATCATCGTCGGCACCAGCAACGAGGACACCGAGGCGGTGATGCGCGAGCTCTACGCGCCGTTCAACCGCAACCACGAAAAGATGATCGTGATGGACGTGCGCAGTGCCGAGTTCACCAAATACGCGGCCAATTGCATGCTGGCGACCAAGATCAGCTTCATGAACGAAATGGCCAACCTGGCCGAGCAACTGGGTGCCGACATCGAGGAGGTCCGCAAGGGCATCGGCAGCGACCCGCGGATCGGCTACCACTTCATCTATCCGGGCCTCGGCTATGGCGGCTCGTGCTTCCCGAAGGATGTGCGTGCCCTGATCAAGACCGCCGAGGCCGTCAAGTTCGACGCCAAGCTGCTGCGTGCCGTCGAGGAGCGCAACAACCAGCAGAAGTCGGTCCTGTTCGAGAAGGTGGACCGCTATTTCAAGGGCAATCTCAAAGGCAAGACATTTGCGCTGTGGGGCTTGGCCTTCAAACCCAATACCGACGACATGCGCGAGGCCCCGGCCCGCACGCTGATGGAAGCGCTCTGGGCCGCCGGTGCCAATGTGCAGGCCTATGATCCGGAGGCGATGCAGGAATGCCAGGCGATCTACGGGCTGCGCGACGACCTGCAACTGTGCGGCACCAAGGAGGCCGCGCTGCGAGGCGCCGATGCGCTCTTGATCGTGACCGAGTGGAAAAGCTTCAGCGCGCCGTCTTTCGATGCGCTGAAGAACGCGCTGACCACGCCCGTTATCTTCGACGGACGCAATCTCTACGACCCCAAGGTCATCGCCCGCCACGGCATCGAATACCACAGCATCGGCAGAATGGCGGCGTGACGCTAGGGCGGTCCAGCAAGGAGCCAGGTCCATGAAAGTTCTGTTTGCGGGCGGCAACGGCTACACGCCGCAGTTCAGCGGTGGCGTTCAGTCGAGCACGCATCATCTGGTCGAGCAGCTGCGCGAGCACGGTCATGACGCCTCGGTTCTGGCGGCGCTGTTCGGTGACGGCATGTTCGGCTTCAAGGCGCGCGCCAAGATGAAGCTGCTTCGTCAGCGAGCGGTCATCGACAGCTATCCCGGCTATCCGGTCGTGCGGGCATGGTTTCCCTGGGAGGCGGCGCGCTTCGCGGTCGAACGGCTCGATCCCGATGTCGCCGTCGTGCAGTGCCACAAATCGGTGCCGATCGGTAAGGCGCTGCAGGCGCTCGGCGTGCCGCTGGTGGTCTATCTGCGGAACGTCGAATTCCACGAACTGGCCGGCGACCTGCGCGAATTGCATTCGGCGCTTTATATCGCCAACTCCGAATTCACTGCGCGCACCTATAAGGAAAGGTTCGGCATCGATTCGACCGTGATCCCGCCGACCATCAATCCCGGGCTCTACAGCACGCCGACCACCGGTGAATTCGTCACGCTGATCAATCCTTACAATGAAAAAGGGTTCGAACTCGCCGTGCGCATCGCCGGCCAATGCCCCGAAATTCCGTTCCTGTTCGTCGAAAGCTGGAAGCTCGACGACGACCACCGGGCACAGATCGAACGGATCATCGCGCCGCTGCGCAACGTCAGGCTGGAAAGCCGCACCAGCGACATGAAGACCGTCTATGGCCGCACCAAGATCCTGCTGGCGCCCAGCAAATGGGAAGAAGCTTGGGGGCGGGTGGCATCCGAGGCCCATTGCAGCGGCATTCCAGTCGTCGGGTCCCGTCGCGGCGGCCTGCCGGAAGCGATTGGCGCCGGCGGCGTGGTGCTCGACTATGACGCACCGCTCGACGACTGGGTCGCCGCGGTCAGGCGACTATGGAGCGACAAGGCCGAGTACGATCGGCTGTCGGCGGCGGCGCAGCTGTTTTCGGAGCGGCCGCAAATGAACCCCGACAGCCAGTTCGCGACTTTTCTCGGCGTTCTCGACCGCGCCAGGCAAGGCGCGCTGGAGCGTGCCGCCTGATGCAATTCGTCCAAAACCATGCACGTCGTTCAAAAGCCTGCCTTTGCGCCTGACCCAGGGGTGCGAGCGGCTTTGGGACAACGACACGCACAACACCAGACGCTTGAGGCGCCTCGCACGGCGGCGACGGGCGTCATCCCTCGTCCGCGCGAGCAGATCGCCGACCGGCCTCGAAAGATCGTCCATTCGATGAAGATTTGCTTCGTAGTTGATAAGTTCCCCTCTTTGTCGGAGACCTTCGTCCTCGACCAGATAGAAGGGTGCCTCGAGCGCGGCATGCAAGTCGGCGTCGTCTGCAACGAGACGTCCTTCGGCAAGGACAGCAACATCGACGATCGCCGCTGGCAGGCTCTCCCTGGCAAGGTCGTCTGCTGGTGGGGCGGGCTGGGGCGCTTTCGCCCGACGCTCAGGAAATGGTCGGGCAGGTTCTGGGATAAGCTCTCGACCGCTGTCGACATCGCTTTTGCGCGCAAATTGCAGAACGCCGATGTGATCGTCGCGCATTTCGGCAATAACGGCATGCGCGTCGCCCGCGCCATGAAACGAGGCCGGATTTCCGCTCCGCTGGTGACCATATTCCACGGCCGCGATGTCGGCGAACCGCTGCATGACAACACGCTCACGCGCTACAAGGTTGTGTTCGACAAGGGCGTTCTCCAGCTCCCGGTGAACGCGTTTTTCCGCGATGCCCTGATCGGCGTCGGAGCACCCCCGGCGCAAGTCATGGTTCACCATATGGGCGTGCGGCCCGGTGAGATCGGCTACCATTGGCGTTCCTGGGACCGGGACACGCTGTCCTTCATCTCGGTCTGCCGGCTGACCGAAAAGAAGGGCATCGAATTCGCCCTTGGGGCGCTCGCCAGCCTGCCGCGGCGCGACTGGGTCTATTCGGTGATTGGCGGCGGCGAATTGCTGGAAGAGTTGAAGAAGCTCGCCGCAAATCTCGGCATTGCCGACCGGGTGACTTTCCTCGGGCCGCGTCCGCACGCCGAGGTCAAGCAGCGCCTGCGCAATGCCCACGTATTCCTGCTGCCTAGCGTTGCCGCGCGAGACGGCGATCTCGAGGGTATTCCGGTGGCGCTGATGGAGGCTATGGCCGCCGGGCTGATCGTCGTCAGCACCTATCACTCGGGCATTCCCGAACTGATAGAGGATCAGGAGACAGGCTTCCTCGCACCGGAGCGAGACGTTGCGGCGTTGGCCCGCAAGCTTGTCTGGGTGGCCGAGAACCCGGACAAATGCGAGCGCATCGCATGTGCGGCGCGCCGCAAGATCGAGCAGGATTTCAACGCGGACGTACTCAACGAACGTTTTGCGCAGATCGTTGCCCAGCTGGCCGAAGCCAGGCACCCGGCATGAACGCCAACCCGCCCCCTCAGTTCGGTCGCGTCGCCCTGCGCGGCGGCATGGTGACGATCGGCGCGCAAGGCTTCAAGATGGCGATCCAGTTTCTCTCGGTCATCGTGCTTGCCCGTCTGCTCGTGCCCGAGGATTTCGGCCTGGTGGCTTCCGTCGGGCCGATCGTGGCCTTTGTCGGGCTGCTTCAAAATCTTGGCCTGCAACAGGCTGTGGTCCAGCGCAAGGACATCAGCACCGAGCAGCTCAACCAGGTATTCTGGATCAGTGCGCTGGTGGGGATGGGCAGTGCCGTGGTGGTTGCATGCCTGGCGCCCGCCATCGCTGCCTTCTATGGCGATCAACGCATGGTCGGAATCACCATCGGCTCTGCCTTGCCGCTGCTGCTTGGCAGCCTCGCCGCGGTGCCGCTGGCGCTGATGAACCGTCACTTGCGCTTTGGCCAGCTCGCGCTGAACGACGTGATAACCGCTGCTGCCGGACTTGCGACTACCGCAATCGCCGCCTATGCGGGACTGGGCTACTGGTCGCTGGTCATCGGCCCTGCGGTATCGGCTGTTGTCGCGCTGGCCGCGGCATGGCAGGTGGCGCGCTGGACGCCGTCGCGGCCGGACCTGAAGGTCGATACCGACATATTGTCCTTCGGCGCCAATCTGACCGGCTTCAATCTGGCCAACTTCTTCTCGCGCAATCTCGACAACATCCTGATCGGAAAATATTCGGGCGCGATCGAGCTCGGCTATTATGACCGCGCCTACAAGCTCCTGCTGTTTCCGCTGCAGAACATCAACCAGCCGCTGACACGCGTGATGGTGCCGCTGCTGAGCCGCATCCATGAGGACAAGGCGCGGTTTCGCGACATCTATGTGCGAACCAATTGGATGCTGGCGGCCATCACTATGCCCGGCATCGCGGCGCTGACGCTGACGTCGGACCAGGTCGTCGGGCTTCTCTTCGGCGAGCGCTGGACAGCGGTGGCGCCGATCTTCGCCTGGCTCGGCATCGCCAGCCTGATCCAGTCCGTCTCGAGCACCACCGGCTGGATCTTCATCTGCCAGGGCAAGACCAAGACCATGTTCCACTGGGGCATCTACTCGTCGCTGACGACGGTCGCCGCCTTCATCATCGGCCTGCACTGGGGCGCCGTCGGTGTCGCGGCGGCCTATGCGATCAGCGGCTATGTGCTGCGCGTCCCGGTGCTTGCCGTTCTTGTCCACCGGGTCGGCCCGGTGACCGCAGCCGACTTCCTGGTCATGCAGGGACTTTTCATCGCGTCGTCGCTGCTTGCCTGGTCCGTGTACCGCGAGTTGCCGGCATCGCTGACCGGCCAGTCAGACCTGCTCGCGGTGGTCCTGGCGGTTGCCCTCAATTATTTGATCGGCCTGGTCCTCATGCTTGCCCTTCGCCAGTCTCGCAGCGCCCTGTTCACCACGCTTTCGAGCGCCATGCGCAACGCCCGCTAGGCCGGCAATCACCGGGCTCAAAAGCTCACCTGCCGACATCGCCGACGCATGCTCCTCAAGCACTGCCTGAAGGCTCGTCCTGCGATAGAGGTCGAGATTGGCGGTAAGTCTGCCGAGCTTCTCGCTCGCTTCCTCGGGCGTCACCGTGTCGATGTCGAGCAGCAGGTCGGCGACGCCGATTCGCTTGGCAAGTTCCTTGGTCTTGAATTCATAGGCGATCGGCAGCACCGGCGTGCCGACGCAGAGCGACATGATCATCATGTGCATGCGCGTTGCGACAACGAAGTCGAAGCCTTTCACCAGTGCCATCAGTTGCTCCGGCGTGTGGAACGAAGCGTCCACGCTTACGTGCCTGGCGATCTCCGGATCGAGTTCGGCAACGATAGCCCGCGCCGTCTTGGAATCATCATGGGCGTATTCCGGCACGCCCTGGCAGGTGGAGACGAAGGTGACCTCCTTGGCGTGGTCCCTGACCAGGATGGTCGCGATCGCGCGGATCGAGTCGATGTAGCGGCGCATGCCGCCCTCGCCGTCGCTGACATAGTTCCAGTGACGGACGGAAATGGCGACGCGGCCGGTGACGGTCGCCGACTGGCCGGAGGCCAGAATTTTTCCGATCCTGTCGGTGTCGGCCAGGGCAAAGACGGCGTCGGCCACGACGCGGCATTTGCCGGGGTCTTTCACCATGTCCACAATGTGGCCTCGCGAACGTTCGTCGCGCAGCAGGATGAGCGGGCTCCGATCGAAGATTGGGCTCAACTCCTGGCGATTGTAACTTTTGTTGAACGGGCCGAGCGATTGCGTGAAGAACACGGGGTCCTTGCCCAGAATCGCGTCGATCCGGAATTGATTGAGTCGCCGTTCCAGATTGTAAGTCTCGACAAGATAGGTTCCGCCTGTCGTGACCACGAGGTCGGCGTCTTTGTAGATCTCGAGACCACGGCGATTGCTTGAGCTGAACAAACGCCCGAGAACGCCGCGGATGCCGAACCGCCGCAGGGCATTGAGGACGAGCCGATTGTAGATCGGCTTGAACAGGTTCTTCAGCCCGCTGCCGTATTTGTAGCGGAACAGCGATTCCGACAGCAGCTTGTGGAATTCGAGATCAGGATACTCTTTCTTCGTGTAGAGCCCCGCCGCCACCTCCGGCTGGCTGTCGAAGACGTAGAACTGGATATCGTCTTGCACGATCGTCTTGAAAACATGGCGGATCGCCAGGAGAATCGCTGCATCCCCGGTATTCAGGCAGACGGTGTTTTCAACCGCGATCTTCATGGAATGACCTCATTTCGTGAGTAGTCCCGTGCTTCCATCGACGGGTGCGAAGGGGCGGATTGCAGGCGGGTTGGCCGAAAATGCTGCACGCCAAGGATGGTCCTCGCGTCGTGATTATTGGCGCGCAGCCCGATGGCAGGCCAACGCGCGGTCCATGTGGCCCAAGCAGAGCGAGATTAACCCATCGATTTTGCAGTGCAACAAAAAACGGGGATCTTTGCTACGCTGCAACCAAAAATGTTGCGATGCAGCAAGAGCTGTACTAGCATTGTCGCGGGCGGGCCAACAGCGGTCGAGTTTTCATGCTGCATGTCTTGTACTTGGTACACGACGTCTCCGACCCGGCAGTGCGCCGGCGGATCATAATGCTCAAGGCAGGCGGCGCCCAGGTTACGCTGGCGGGCTTTCGTCGTACGGCAAGCGCAGTTGCTGATGTCGAGGGCTTGCAGCCGATCGATCTCGGCCCGACTCGTGATGGCCGATTCGCCCAACGTCTGGCCGCGATCATGAAGGCAGTCGTCTCGACCGGCTCGAAGCTGGGCTCAATGCCACGGCCCGACCTCATTATCGCGCGCAATCTGGAAATGCTGGCGCTTGCCCGCCGCGCCAGGTCGGCTTTCCAGGCAACGGTGCCGATCGTCTACGAGTGCCTGGATATCCATCGCCTGCTGCTTCGCGACGATCCGCTGGGCTGGGCGATGCGCGGCGCAGAACGCTTCCTGGCCAGGGATGTGAAGCTTCTGGTGACCAGCTCTCCGGCCTTCATCGCCAACTATTTCAAGCCGTTCGGACAGATTGCCGCCCCGGTCGAACTGCTCGAAAATAAGTATTTCGAGCCAGCCGCGGCCTCGCTGGATGACCGCGCGGCGCCGGAGAACCCCGTTGCGCCGCCTTGGCGGATCGGCTGGTTCGGGGCGCTTCGCTGCCGTCGCTCCCTGGAGCTTCTGGCCGAATTTTCGCGCCGCCTCGACGGCCACTTTGAAATCGTCCTCAGGGGCCGCCCGGCGCTGTCCGAATTTCCCGATTTCCACGGTTTCGTCGAATCGGAACCCTGGCTCTCGTTTGGCGGGCCCTACCGCAATCCCGAGGATATGGCGGCGATCTATCGCGAGGTCCACTTTTCCTGGGCCATCGACTTTTTTGAGCAGGGCCTGAACTCCGAATGGCTGCTGCCCAATCGGCTCTATGAGGGCTGCCGCTTCGGAGCCGTGCCGATTTCGATGGGAGCCACCGAAACCGGCCGGTTTCTCGACCGGCAAGGCATAGGGGTTCCTTTGCCAGAAGCCACGCCCGAGGCGCTCGAAGCCGCCGTCGGCACGATGGAGCAGAATCGGTTCGAGACATTGAGGGCGCGTGTTCTCGCCCGCGATCCGCGCATATGGAGCTACGACCGCGCCGATTGCCGGGCGCTCGTCGAAAAGCTCCGCGGGCTGACCGCGGCTCCCGGTCCATATGCTGCCGAAGCATTGGCATAGAAGGACTGCCGATGACGCAAACCGAAATTCCATCCTGCATGATCGTGGTTCCGTGCCTGAACGAAGCGGCCCATATCGGCGCGTTGCTTCGAGAGCTCCGCCCTGCGGCCGAGAGGCTGGGCGCCGTGATCATCGTTGCCGATGGCGGCAGCACGGACGGCACCAGGACGATCGTCGCGGACATCGCCGCAAAAGATCGGCGGGTGATCCTGCTGCACAATGAAAAGCGCTTGCAGAGCGCGGCAATCAATCTCGCCGTCGCCAGGTTCGGGGAAGGCGTCGACTATCTCATTCGCATCGACGCGCATGGCGGCTATCCTACGGATTATTGCGACCGGCTGGTCGAAGAAGCGCAGGCCACCGGTGCGGATTCGGTCGTCGTCTCGATGCTGACCAGTGGCAGCGGCATGGTTCAGAAAGCAGCGGCAGCGGCGCAGAACTCCAGGCTCGGCACCGGCGGCTCCAAGCACCGGCATCTTTCGGCGGGGGAATGGGTCGATCATGGCCACCACGCACTGATACGGATATCGGCCTTCACCGCGGTCGGCGGCTATGACGAAACCTTCAGCCACAATGAGGATGCCGAACTCGACTATCGGCTCCGCCAGGCCGGCTACCGCATCTGGATGACCGGCAAGACGCAAATGGTCTACTACCCGCGCTCCTCGCTGAAGGGCCTCTATTTTCAATATCTCGGCTATGGCCGTGGCCGGGCAAAGAACGTTCTCAAGCACCGCATGATCCCGAAGATCCGGCAGATGGTGCCGCTTCTGGTGTTCCCCGTGGTTCTTCTCGCCGCCTTTTCCTTCGTCCACTGGCTGGCGGCCGTGCCGCTTTTGCTATGGGCGTCGGTCTGCCTCGGCTACGGCTTTTGGACCGCCGTCAGCCAGCGCAAAGCCGACATTGCGCTTGCCGGGGTCTCGGCAATGGTCATGCATTTCGGCTGGTCGGTCGGTTTCTGGCTGCAACTGCTCGCACCGCGACCGCAGCGCGGGGTGGCGTGATGGACCCCCTCAGGAAAAATCGGAGCATCGATATCTGCGTCTGCACATTCCGCCGGCCGGAGCTTGCCGACACGCTTCGCTCCATAGCGGCCATGGACATGCCCGCGGGGTTCGACGTCGGTATCGTCATCGCCGACAACGACGATACGCCGACGGCCGGAACGCTGGTCGCCAAGCTGGCGGGGGAGTTGAAGCTGCCGGTGACCTACCGGCACGCCCCGGCCCGCAACATCTCGATCGCGCGCAACGCTTGCCTCGATACCAGTGCGGCGGATTTCGTCGCCTTTATCGACGACGACGAGACGGCCACCGCTGGCTGGCTTGCCGAACTGGTGGCGACGGCGGAAGCAACAGGTGCTGCGACGGTGCTTGGGCCGGTGCAAGCCCGTTACCTGCCGGATGCGCCCGCCTGGATGCGCAAAGGCGATTTCCACTCGACCTTGCCGGTCTGGGTGAGCGGCGAAATCCGCACCGGCTACACCTGCAACCTCCTGCTCAGGATTGGCGCTGAGAGCCTGCGCGGCCGGCGCTTCAGCCTGGCACGTGGCCAGACCGGCGGCGAAGATACGGAATTCTTCGACCAGATGGTCAAGGCCGGCGGCCGCATCGCCTTTTCGCCGGAGGCTTGGGTCGACGAAGCGGTGCCACCTGCCAGGGCGGCATTCGACTGGCTCGGCCGCCGCCGGTTCCGCGTTGGGCAGACGCACGGTCATCTTCTGGGGCGCAACGCACACGGCCTTGCCCGGCTCAAGCAGGTCGGCATTGCCGCGGCAAAGGCCGCCTACAGTTTCCTGTCGGCAATTCCGGTCGCCATCGACCCCGTACGCCGGAACCGCAGCCTGCTTCGCGGCATTATGCATGTCGGCGTCGTCAGCGGCCTCGTCGGGATTCGTGAAATCCGCCAATACGGCCTGTCTTCGCCGCAGCAAGGGGGCAAGCGTGCAGCCTGACGTGAGCTTCGTGATTGCCGCCTACAATGCCGAGGCGACCATCGATCGGGCGATTGCCAGCGCCGTCGCCCAGCGCAATATCAGCGTCGAGGTCATCGTCGTCGACGACAAGTCGCGCGACCGGACGCTCGACCTGGCGAGATCCTACCCCGAAGACATCGTACGCGTTGTCGCGCTCGAGCAAAACCGTGGCCCCGGCGGCGCCAGGAATGCGGGCCTTGAGCTTGCCCGCGGCAGGTGGGTCGCGGTCCTAGATTCGGACGACGCGGTCTATCCCGGGCGAATCTGCACCATGATCGAACGCGCGGAGAAAGCGGGCGCCGAGATCGCGGTCGATAATCTGCAGGTCGTTCGCGAGGATGGCGTTGCCGAAGAGACGATGTTCCCGGCCGACTATCTGGAAGGGCTCGGTTCAATCTCGCTGGCGGATTTCATCGGCGGCAATGTCCTCTTCGAATCGAGGTTCAATCTCGGCTACCTCAAGCCGATCTTCGAGCGCCGGTTCCTGAACGAGAACGGGCTGCGTTACGATGAAAGCCTGATCATTGGCGAAGACTATATCCTCCTGGCCAGTGCTCTGGCCAAGGGGGGCAAATGCGTGGTCGAGCCGACGACGGGCTATATCTACCACATTCGCACCGGCTCCATCTCCCGGGTGCTCGAACTTCATCACGTCGAGGCGATGCGCAGGGCCGATGCCACCTTCGCCGCGACCCATTCCATGGATGCTGCGGCCGAGGCGGCGTTCGCCAGGCGCGCTCGCAGCCTGCGCCGGGCGGCATCATTCCTGTCGCTGGTCCAGCACATCAAGGCGCGATCCCCGCTCAAGGCGATATGGACGGCGCTCAGCGATCCGGCGGCGGTTCGGCATATGAGCATGCCGATCGCCGTCCGGCTGCGAAGGGTAGCGGCACAGTTTGCCGTGGTGGCGGGGAGGTGAAGGGCTGCAGGTGAATGAAGACAGTTTCGCCGCCTGCGACAGGGTTGAAATCGATCTCCTCAGAAGGAACATGCAATGAAAAAAGTCAGGAAGGCAGTCATACCGGTGGCGGGGCTCGGAACGCGGTTCCTGCCGGCGACCAAGTCCATGCCGAAGGAAATGCTGCCGGTGGTCGACAGGCCTGTCGTGCAATATGCGGTTGACGAGGCGTTCGAGGCCGGCATCGAGCACATCGTCTTCGTCACCGGCCGCAACAAGGCGGTGATCGAGGACTATTTCGACCTACATCCTGAACTGACCGGAACCCTGGAGCAGAGCGGCAAGAAGGCGCAACTCGAATCGCTTGAAAGCCTGCTTCCCGTCGCCGGCGCGACGAGCTTCATCCGCCAGCAGTCGCCGCAAGGCCTCGGCCATGCCGTCTGGTGCGCGCGCGAAGTCATCGGTGACGAGCCCTTCGCATTGCTTTTGCCGGACATGGTGTCCTTCGGCGGGCGCGGGTGTCTCGCCGAGGTCGCCGATCTTTATGCGCAGACTGGCGCAAACGTTATCGCCGTCGAGCGTTGCGATCCGACCGAGACCAGCAAATACGGCATTGTCGGGCGCGGCGCTGATGTCGGCACGGGCTTCGAGGTGACGGCCATGGTCGAAAAGCCGGCTCCTGCCAACGCGCCATCGAACTTCTACATCAACGGCCGCTACATCCTGCAGCCCGAGATATTCTCGTTGCTGGCCAGCCAGCAGCGCGGCGCCGGCAACGAGATACAACTGACCGACGCAATGGTGCGTCTCGCACAGACCCAGGCCTTCTTCGCCCAGCCTTTCGACGGCCGCATGTTCGACTGCGGTTCGAAGGAGGGCTTCATTCAGGCCAATGTCGCTTTCGCGCTGGCGCGGGAGGACATGAAGGGCCCGATCTTCGAGATGCTGCAGGAATTCGTCCGGTCGCATCAGCGTCGGGAAGAAGCCGCATAATGTCCATTTTTTCGAGGCATTGTGGGTGCGGCTGATGACGCAGGACAGGCCGTTGCGCCGCGCGCGACGCGCACTGTCCGGCGCAAGGTTTGCACCCTATGTCCCGACCTTCGAGGCGGTAGCGCCTGCAAACTAGAATTGGACCGAAGATGAACTATGCCAATTTTCCTGTCGACAAGAGGACGCCATTGCCGGCTTCTAATGCGGCAAACGCCGAAGATTTCATCGACATCGAGCGCCTGCTTGGCATGGCCGCGCGGCAGGCGAAAGTGGTTGCCGCCTGCGCCGTCATCGGTCTCTTTCTCGGCGTGCTCTATTTGCAGACGACGCCTCCTACCTATGTGGCGACGAGCAGCGTGCTGATCGACGAAGGATTGAACAAGGTCGTCGACGACATTTCGGCGGCGTCGGTCAGCATGCAGACCGACTCCGCCGTTCTGAGCCAGATCGAAATACTACAGTCGGCCAGGCTGGCTGGGGTGGTCGTCGACAAGCTGAAGCTCGATCAGAACGACGCTTTCATGAACCCTCCGACATCGGCCCTGTCGAAGGTTGCTGGCTTTGTGCGCGGTATCGTCCAGTCTGTCCGCCCCAAGCGCGCCGCTAGCACAACCGATGTCACTCAGCTTGATGCTGCGACGCGTGACGCGATCACCGCATCCTCATCGCCCCGTGACTACGCAATCTTCAAACTGCAGACCCAACTCGATGCCGAGCGGATCGGCCGGAGCTTTGTCATCAGCATCTCCTTTCAGGCGACCGATCCGGCGCTTGCGACCGCCATCACCAAGGCCTATGCCGATGCCTATCTAGCCGATCAACTTGATGCCAGCTTCGACGCGACCGAGCGGGCGGCGGTCTGGCTGCAAGGCCGGCTGACCGAGCTTCGTGAGAGCTCCCAGGCGGCTGCACTGGCGGTCGAAAAGTTCAGGGCCGAACACGGATTGGCCGTCAATGACGGCCAGCTGATCAGCGACAAGCAATTGTCCGATCTCAACACCCAGCTGATCGTCGCGCAGGCCGATACCGCACGTGCCGGCGCCCGCTATCAGCAGTACAAGTCGATCGTCGAAAGCGGCTCGGACAATGCGTTCAAGGACGCTGCGATATCGAACGACCAACCGAGCAGCTCGGTCATCACGACGCTGAAGAACCGCTATCTCACCGTATCCAAGCGGCAGCAGGATGTCGAAGCCAATTTCGGCCCGCAACATCCGCAGGCCGTCGCGCTCGCCAAGGAGAAGGTCGACATATCGGCGCAGATTTTCGGCGAGCTGAAGCAACTGACCGAAAGCTACCGCAACGAATACGAGGTCGCTCTGGCGCGCGAAACCGCGCTCCGCGCAAATGTCGCCTTGGCGGCTGGCAAGAGCTCCATCGACAACCAGTCGCAGGTCAAGCTGCGTGAGCTGGACCAAAAGGCGACGGCGCTGTCGACGCTCTACCAGACGTTCCTGAACCGCTATGAGGAGGCCGCCCAGCAGCAATCCTTCCCGGTCGGCAAGATCCGGGTCATCTCGGACGCGACGATGCCGCAGTCGGCCGCAACCCCGCGCACAGCCATCGTGCTGGGGCTTTCGCTGGCGCTTGGCATGATGCTGGGGGCAGGGGTTGGTGGCCTGAATGAATTCAGGGAACGCTTCTTCAGGACCGGCGAGGATGTCCGCGACCGTGTGGGCCTCAAATTCCTCGGCTACCTGCCGGTCATCGGCAAGGCTGGCAAGGATGACCAGCGCAATGGCGGTCAGCCTGACGTCAAAGTCGTTGAATCCAAGACCGCCAAGTCCTCCAAATCCCAGCCCTCCAGAACATTGTCGGCAGCCGAAAAACGTGCGCGGATGCGGGTAACCGTCGATGCCCCGGCATCGATGTTCTCCGAGACGCTGCGCAACGCCAAGATCGCCTTCGACGTCGTGATGGAAGGCCAGGGCAGCCGGGTCATCGGCGTGGTCTCGGTGCTTCCCGGCGAGGGCAAGTCGACCGTGGCGGCCAATCTTGCCGGGCTGCTTGCCGTCAACGGATCGAAAACGCTGCTGATCGATGGCGACCTGCGCAATCCCGGCCTCAGCCGCAGCCTCGGTATGGAGGCCGAGCAGGGCCTGATGGAAGCTGTGGTGAGCGGGCAGACATGGCAGTCGGTCGGCAAGATCGACCGGCAGACCAAGCTGGCTATCATCCCGGCCGTCCTGCGTGGCCAGTTTTCGCATACCAGCGAGCTTCTGTCTTCAGCCGGCATGCGGCGTTTCATCGATAACGCCAAGGAAACCTTCGAATACATCATCGTCGATCTGCCGCCGCTCGGGCCTGTCGTCGACGCCAAGGCCTTCGCTCCGCTTGTCGACGGCTTCGTGCTGGTCACCGAGTGGGGACGCACGCCGCGTGCGATGGTGCAATCCATGCTCAGCTCGGAGCCCTACATCGCCAAGAAGATCATTGGCGCGGTGCTGAACAAGGTCGAACTGAAGAAGCTGGCCAAATATGGCGCGATCGGCGGCTCGGAAAAATTCTTCGACAAATATTCGAGCTACTATCTGGAAAAATCGGAAGCGCGCACCAAGGCAGCCGCCTGAGCGACGACATCGCGCTCAGGAAAATATCAACCTGGCGCGGTTGTCGACGATCCTGAGGGCGGTCAGCTGGCCGGTTTGGAAGGCGCCGGTGTCTATGCCAAGCCGGCGTCCCTCGAGCTTCGGAGTGTCGACCGGCGTATGTCCGTGCACGACATAGCGGTCGAGAAGATGCGCTGCTTCGAAGAACTCCGAGCGGATGTTGAGCAGGTCGTCCTCGTCTTGTGCGGCTAGGTCGATGCCCGGCCTGATGCCGGCATGAACGAATACGAATTTCGCCGAACAGACCATGACCGGCAGCGCACGCATGAAACTGACGTGGTCGGCGGGGATGATCTCCCGAATGCGCCTGTCGACCTCCTCGTTTGAACCGTAGAGATCGGCCATGCGCTCCGGGTCGACGCCGTAGGAAAACAGCGTTTGCAGGCCGCCTATTGCCAGCCACGACTCTCTCGAAATGATCCCGTCGAGATAGTTCAGCATCACGACTTCGTGGTTACCGGCAAGGCAGATGCGCTGGAAGCCTTGGAGTGGCGGCGCCAGCAGATGATCGAGCACGCGCGCCGACTGGGGGCCACGATCGACGTAGTCGCCAAGCATGATTATGAGCTTGCGCCCTTCGAAGGGCGCCGAATCGAGCAGGATCTTCTGCTCCAGGGCGCGGAGTTCCTTGTAGCAGCCATGCACGTCGCCGATCGCATAGACGACTGCGCCCCGCATATCGATCTCCAGCCGCTGGCGTGCCGCGGCCTGGGGCTTTCTCGATCGCTGGAACAGGGTCACGTATGGCGTCTCGCATGGCTGTGGGTGCGTCTCGATTCCGAAACAACATGACGACACCGCGCGTGGATACCACGTCCGGCGCCGGTCGTTCCATACCGGAGCTTCGGACGCAACTCGGCTTCGGCGCCCCTTACAGGCCGATGCCGCGCCGGTTCAGCGCGGCGGTGATCTCGTCGAGGATGGCCGGGTCGTCGATCGTTGCCGGCATGGCCCATTCCTCCTTGTCGGCGATCTTCTGCATGGTGCCGCGCAGGATCTTGCCGGAGCGCGTCTTCGGCAGGCGCTTGATCGTCACCACAGTCTTGAAGGCAGCGACCGGGCCGATCCGTTCGCGCACCAGGGTGACAACCTCATTTTCGATGATGCCGGCGTCGCGGTCGACGCCGGCATTCAGCACGACGAAGCCGAGTGGAACCTGGCCTTTCATAGCATCGGCAATACCGACGACGGCGCATTCGGCGACGTCGGGATGCGCGGCCAGAACCTCCTCCATGGCGCCGGTCGATAGCCGGTGGCCGGCGACATTGATGATGTCGTCGGTTCGAGCCATGACATAGAGATAGCCGTCCTCGTCCATCATACCGGCATCCGCGGTTTTGTAGAAGCCGGGGAACTCGTCGAGATAGGCTTGGCGAAACCGCTCGTCGGCATTCCACAGCGTCGGCAGGCAGCCGGGGGGCAACGGCAATCTCACCACGACATTGCCAAGTGTACCACGCTTGACCTCATGCCCGGCATCGTCGAGCACGCGGATGTCATAACCGGGCATCGGCACGCCGGGCGAGCCGTATTTGACCGGCAGCAGGCCCAGTCCGGCGGGGTTGATGGTCATCGGCGAGCCGGTCTCGGTCTGCCACCAATGGTCGATCACCGGCACGGTCAATTTCTGCTCCGCCCATTTGATGGTTTCCGGATCGGCGCGCTCGCCGGCGAGGAACAGCGTCCGGAATTTGGACAGGTCGTATTTCGGGACGAATTCGCCCTTCGGGTCCTGTCCTTTGATGGCGCGAAAGGCGGTTGGCGCGGTGAACAGCGCGACGACGCCATGCTCGGCGATCACACGCCAATAGGTGCCGGCATCGGGCGTGCCGACCGGCTTGCCCTCGAACAGGATCGTTGTGCAGCCATGCAGCAGCGGGCCGTAGACGATATAGGAATGGCCGACCACCCAGCCGACGTCGGAAGCCGCCCAGAACACTTCGCCCGGTTTGACGCCGAACTCGTTTTCCATCGACCATTTCAGCGCGACCATATGGCCGCCATTGTCACGCACGATTCCCTTCGGCTGGCCGGTCGTGCCCGACGTGTAGATGATGTAGAGCGGATCGGTGGCAAGCACCGGAACACAGTCGACATTGGCACCCGCGGCCCGCTCCCGCGCCACGGCGTCGGCATAGTCGATATCGTGGTTTTCCCTGAGTTCGCAGCGCAGTTGGTCGCGCTGCAGGATAAGGCAGCTTTCCGGCTTGTGCCGCGACATCTCGATCGCCTTGTCGAGCAGCGGCTTATAGGCAACCACGCGCCCTGGCTCCAGGCCGCAGGAAGCGGAGATGATCAGCTTCGGCTTGGCGTCGTCGATGCGGGTGGCGAGCTCATGCGAGGCAAAGCCGCCGAAGACCACCGAATGCACGGCGCCGATCCGCGCACAGGCAAGCATGGCGAAGGCTGCTTCCGGTACCATCGGCATGTAGATGATGACGCGATCGCCTTTTTGGATGCCACGATTCTTGAGCACCGAGGTCAGCGCGACCACCTCGCGCTTCAACTCGGCATACGTGAATTTCCTGATTGTGCCCGAAATCGCGCTGTCATGGATCAACGCGATCTGGTCGGCACGGCCGCCCGCCACATGACGATCGACGGCATTGAAGCAGGTGTTGCACGAGGCGCCAATGAACCACCTGCCATAGACGCCGGCATTGGCGTCGAACACCGTCTCGAAGGGCGAGAACCAGTCGATTGCGCCGGCGGCATCGGCCCAGAATTTTTCCGGGTCGCGTTTCCAGCCGTCATAGACCTCGTGGTAGCGTGACGCCATCCAGCTTCCTCCCCAGGAATGTTTGCTGTCCTTGAAATAGCGTATGCTGGTTTGTGTAACCATGTATTTGTGCGTTTCGTTTGCTGTCGTTCTAACTTGGCCGCAAGTGCGGGTCATGGTGGTCTGGGGGCCGGTATCGTTCGAATTTTCGGCATTAGGGGCAGGGCGAGATGAAATTGCGATATGAGCTTGGGTTTGCCGCGGTTGCGACGCTGGCGGTGGTGCTCGCTTCAGCTGCTCAGGCAGGCGACGCGGCGGCCCGGCGCGTCATCGGCTTTTCGCCAGACGGCAACTACTTCGCCTTCGAACAGTACGGCACGCTCGATGCCGGTGCTTCGGATTCGGGCTGGTCGGAGATCGACATCATCGACACGCGGACCGATGAGTTCGTCGGCGGCAAGCCGATCGTCATCGCCGACGAGACGGAGGATTCGACATTGACGCTTGCGCAGGCGAGGGCACAGGCCGCCGAACTGGCGGCGCCCTTGCTGGCCAAATATGCCATCGCGCCGCGCGGCGAGCGGACTGCCTTGGACAGGTTCACCTTTCCCGACGACATGGTCGCCTACAATGACATTGCGCGCCTCGAGCAGGTTTCGCAAAAATGGCTTTCGCCGGCCTATGACGAGCTTGGCACCATCCAGCTCGAGCAGATCCGTGCCGACAGCACGGCGGATTGTTCAGCGAGTTTCGACGCGACGCAGCAAGGCGAAACGACCGGCAAGGCGCTCGGCTTTCGCCTGACGCTGCGGGGTCAGGATGGCAAGCCGATCAAGCTGCTGCATGAGGACAAGGCGGTGCCCGGTTCGAGGAATTGCCCGACTTCCTACAGCCTGTCGGAATCTTACGCATTCACCCCGGATGGAAAACCGGGCGTGCTTGCGGTGCTCGTGCAGCGCTTCAGCCAGGGATTTGAAGGGCGCGACCGCCGTTTCATCGCCGTGACTGGCCAGGCGCACTGAGGCAACGCGTGAGACGTAGTCCGCTACCCGAGTTTGTTGTCCCTAAAGCGGGAGGGCAGCGAGCATAAGTCCGACCCCGCCGACGATCAGCAAGGCGGCTGCCAGCACCTTTCCATGGCGCTCGAAACCCGTCGGCGCCCGATCCCAATTGTAACGCATGCTCGAACTCCCCAAACCCGCAGATTCTTTATCTTGCGCAGGGTGAGGAGGGCAACTGTCTGGCGATGCGCGGCGTTGCCGATACCGGTCTTGTCACCGACTATTTCTGGGGCATTCTCCGCTGCTACATGCCCCAGCGCAGCGCGGCCGTATGTACCGGTGCATCCCACCAAACAGCCGCCTCGTCGTCGAGCATGCTCAGCGTGATCGAACAGCCGGCCATGTCGAGCGAGGTCACATAGGACCCGACCAGCGACCGGATCACCGTCACGCCGTGCTTCTCGAAGATTTTGCGGGCGCTGTTGTACATCAGATAAAGCTCCATCAACGGTGTGCCGCCAAAGCCGTTGACGAAGAGTAGCGCCTGGCCTCTGGCACCGTCGCCCAGGTCACCCAGGATTGCGGTACAGATCTCCTCGGCGATAGCATCGGCGCTTTTCAATGTGTCGCGCCGCCTCCCAGGCTCGCCGTGGATGCCGACCCCGAACTCCATCTCGCCGTCGCCGATATCGAAGGTCGGCTTGCCCGCCGCCGGCACGGTGCAACTGGTCAGCGCCACGCCCATCGAGCGCGTCGCGCCGTTGACGCGCTCGCCGAGCGCCTTCAACGGCTCCAGTGCCATGCCTTGTTCGGCCGCCGCGCCGACGATTTTCTCGACCACCAGCGTGCCGGCGACGCCGCGCCGGCCGGTGGTGTAGGACGAGTTTTCGACCGCAACGTCGTCATTGGTCACGATTTGCATCACGCCTTCCGACATTTCAGCGGCCATGTCGAAATTCATCACGTCGCCCTCGTAGTTCTTGACGATGAACAGGCAGCCGGCGCCCGTATTGACGACTTCGGCCGCCGCCATCATCTGGTCAGGCGTTGGCGAGGTGAATACCTGGCCGGGGCAGGCCGCATCCAGCATGCCGTGCCCGACGAACCCGCCATGTAGCGGCTCGTGACCCGAGCCGCCGCCGGAGATCAGCGCCACCTTGCCCGGTGTGAGCAGCTTGCGGCGGACAAATTTGTGTTCCTCGCCAAGCGCCAGGATATCGGCATGCGCGGCAACGAAGCCGTCGAGGCTCTCGGTCAGCACCGTATCGACCGAATTCAAAAATTTCTTCATGGCCGTCCTCCCGAAATAGCCCAGCGTCAGCTGCCCTTGCCGGCGATGCTGGTGATCTTCTGGATGAAATCGTTGACCGCCCGGTCGAGCGCCGCGTTCTGCTTGTCGTCGCCGAAATCGGGAACGATCAGCGAGACATGGCGTGTCTTGCGCAAGCCTGCGGCCAGCGACATCTTTCCCGGATGCGCCCGATGGTAGGCCTCAAGGAAATGATCGCGTTCGGCCGGGCTGAAATGGCAGACGGAGAAGATAGCCGGCAAATGCTTCGACGGGATCGGCGTCGAATAGGCCGGGCTGGAAATCTGCGTGACGAAGCTGCGATGCTTGCCCAGCGCATCAGCGAGGCGCTGGCGCATGCCGGACGGGCGCTGGTCGATCACCTGCGACAGGATCGTCTTGTAGGCGCGGATCGCCTCTTCGGGGCCGGATTGCGACGCCTTGTCTGCCATACCGGGGCCTAGATCGAAACGTCCGCGATGGCCGCCTTGGCCATCGCGAGTTGGGCGGGAGCGACGGAGAGGTCACGCAGGCCGGTTTCGAGCAGCGCCGGGATCGAGGCGGGGTCGCCGCCGGCATCGCCACACAGGCTGACCGGGATATTATGCTCGCGGCCGAAGGCGGCAACCGAGGCGATCAGCCGGAGCACGGCTGGGTGCCTGACGGAATTCAGATGTGCGACCGACGCATTGTCGCGCGCGGCGGCCATCACGTATTGGGTCAAATCATTCGAGCCGATCGAGAAGAAGGCGGCCTTGGCGAATGCCTCCGGTGCGATGGCCACCGACGGCACCTCGACCATGATGCCAAGCGGCGGCATTTTGTGCGCGATGCCGCGCGCCAAAAGGTCAGCCTGCTCCTCAGCGAACAGCGCGGTGGCGTGTTCATACTCTTCCGGAACGGCGATCATCGGGAACATCACCTTCAGATTGCCGTGCATGGCAGCACGTAGCAAAGCGCGGATCTGCACACGAAAGACCGCCGGACGCATCAGTGACAGCCTGATCCCGCGCAGGCCAAGGAATGGATTACCTTCCTCGACGGTCAGGCCCGGCACAGGTTTATCGCCGCCCGCATCGACAGTACGGATCGTCACCGGCCTGTCGCCTGCCCATTCCAGCACCGTACGGTAGGCGCGATATTGCGTCTCCTCGTCCGGCAGCGTCTTGCCGAACAGGAATTCGGTCCGCATCAGCCCGACACCGTCGCACGCCGCAGCATCGATGCGGTCGACATCGGACGGATCGGCAATATTCACCTGCACGTGGACCGCTATGCCGGTCTTCGTTGCTGCCGGCCTTGTCAAATAGGCTGCCGCATTGTCGCGATGCGCCGCGAAAGACGACGACGATCGCCGGAATGCCTCGATCTCCGCTTTCGAAGGCGCCAACACGATGCCGCCATGTTCGGCATCGAGCAGTGCGATTCCGACAAGCTGAGCCGGCGAAGCACCGGGCCCGGCTACCCCACGCGCTACGAGCCCCAACCCCACCACCATTGGCACGCCGCGTGAGCGTGCCAGCATTGCGACATGACTTGCGGCACTTCCGGCCGTAAGTGCTATGCCGCCGCCGGCACTCCAGTCGGTTTCGAGGAAGCGCGTCGGTGCGATATCCTCGCCGTAGAAGATCGCACCTGCCGGCGCGGCAATGTCGCCGCCCCCGGCAAGCGCGCGTAGCACCTGGTCGCGTATGTCGCGCATGTCGGCCGCGCGCGCCCGGAAATAGTCCTGCTCGGATGTTTCATAGCCGGCTATCTCGGCGTCGAGCCCTTTTCGCCAAGCCACATCAGCAGCCATGCCCTCGGCAATTCGCGCAAAGGCCGGGCCGGTCAGCGCGTCGTCCTCCAGCATGGCGAGCTGGAATTCGAGGATCCCGGCCGCCTCGCTGTCGCTGGTTTCGATCAATGTCGCGAGCCGGCCTGCGGCAATGGAGATGGCGGCCTCAAGCGCCGCCTTCTCGTCCGCGGCAGTCGCCTTGCGGACATAACGCACAGCAGCCTGGCCCAGATCGAACAGCGGCCCCTCGGCATAGCCGGCCGATGCCGAAATGCCCTGCAGCCTAAGCGGTTCGGGCATGGTCCTTGCCTTCGTCGAAATCGCGCCGCACCAGCTCGACCAGTGCGCCGACCGCCTCGCCGGCGCCGTCCCCTTTGGCTCTGATATGCAGGACAGTGCCTTTCGGCGCTTTCGCCGCCATCACCTTGACGATGCTCTTGGCGTCGAACCATGGCCCGTTGGCGGCGAGCGCAATCTCGACGTCGGCCGAAAACGTCTTGGCAAGCTTGGTGAACTTCACCGAAGGACGCGCATGCAGTCCCACCTCATGGGTGATCAGGACGCTGGCTTCGGCTGCTGCGGACATGCTTGTCAAAATTCCCGTTCGTTCACGACGGCGACAATTCGTGCGCCGTCGCCACCACTTCCCTGAGCGAGGCGCCGCCGGAAGCCTCGGTCGCCGCCATCACCGCGCCTTCGACGATCGGCGCATTGCAGACGATGATCTTCTGGGCGCGTGGTTCGCCGATCATCTCGACCGCTATCTCGCTATTGGTCTCGGCACCGCCGAGATCGACGAGGATCGCGACCCCCGCCTCCGACCAGGCCTTGTCGATGGCGCCCATGATCGCCTCGACATTGGTTCCCAGCCCGCCATGGCCGTTTCCGCCGCACCATGCAAGCGGCACTTCGTTGCCGACCATCTGCCGCACCATGTCGGCGGTGCCTTCGGCGACCAGCGGCGAATGCGATACGATGACGATGCCGACATTGCTCATGCGCGCCTCTCGATTGCCTCGGCTACGGCCCGCACCAGAAGCGCAGTCGAGCGTGCGCCGGCATCCATATGACCGACCGAACGGTCGCCAAGGAATGAGGCGCGCCCACGCAGCGCCTTCATCGGCACGGTCGCGTCGGCCGCGTTGTCGGCGATCTCGACGATGTCCGCTGCCGTCTTTCCCTGCAGCAGGGCCTCATGCACCGGCTGCAGCACGTCGAGCATGGTTTTTTGCCCGGCCTGCGACTTGCCTCTAGCGGCAACCGCTTCGATCGCCTTGCCGAAGGCCGCCGCCAGGTCGGCGCGACCCGGCGCGGCGGAAATCTCCTTGCCGAGCGCCATGAACAGCGTGCCGAACAAGGGACCGGAGGCTCCGCCGACGGTCATCACCAGTTTGGTGCCGATCGCCTTCAGCGCCTCGGGCAACGGCTTTGCCGCAAACGCGCCGGCCTCGGCCCGCACTGCCTCGAAGCCGCGTTTCATGTTGAGCCCATGGTCGCCGTCGCCGATGGCCTGGTCGAGACTGGTCAGCTCTTCGGCATGTGCGGCGATCGCGTTTGCCGCCGCCTCGATCAGCCTGGAAATATCCGCTGCCGCCATATCACCCATGCTCCTGGCCCCTGCGCTGCCGGCAGTACGAGAAAATTGCATATCCGGCAATTGAAGCATTCTTTTCCCCAGTCAAGCGGGTTCGAGCAACGCAGCGAGGGCAGTGAAGACCTCGGCGACGGCAAAGGCGCCGGGGTCGACCACGCCGTCGAGCTGGCTGCCAATATAGGCGGACCGCCCGGCCTTGGCCTTGCGCATGGCAGCGGTGGCCTCGGCTCCGCGTTGCGCCGCGACTGCCGCATCTTCCAGACTCCCCCTATCCAGCGCCCTCAAGGCGGGTTCCAGGGCATCGATCATCGTGCGATCGCCGACCCTCGCTCCACCATAGAAGGACATCCGATCGAGGCCGGCGAGAAGCGCCTTGGGAAGCGTTTCGCCAGACTCCAGCGCCTGCGCGGCGGCGGTGAAGAAGATCGACAACAGCACGCCGCTAGAGCCGCCCATGCTGGCGCTCAGGATGTCGCCGACGGCGGCGAGCGTTGCGGCAGGGTCAGCGAGCGGCAGTGTCGCAATGCGGCCAAGCACGCTGCGCGCACCGGCCGCCACAGTCGATCCGGTGTCACCGTCTCCCGCCTTGGCATCCAGTCCGTTCAACGCGCCTTCAAGCGAGATCAGCCGTTCGCAGACCGCGACAACCAACCGGTCGGTGCGTGCGTCCTGGCTGGCTTTCGACGCGTTGTTCGGGCCGGCGGCTTTGGCCATCGGCACGACGCTGGCTTGGCGAACGGCTCTTGCCGGCAGCCAGGCGTGAGGGCCTACCGGCGCCCGCAACGCCGCTTCGCGCGACGCATCGAGCCGGATCAGCGACAGGGAAAAGCCGTTCATGTTGAGCGCGGTCATAAGCTGCCCGGGCCCGATTGTCAGCGTCACCTTTTGTGCCAGCGGTGAAGCCAATACCGCATTGGCGACAAGCAACATTTCCAGCGGTGGCACCGAACCGAGATTATTGATCAGCAAGGCGTAGTCGCTGACCGGATCGAGCCGCGCGGCAAGGCGCTCCGACATGATCGCAACCAGCCTTTCGGCACTTTGCACCGCAATCCGCTCAACGCCCGGTTCGCCATGGATGCCGAGGCCGAGTTCAGCGTCGTTGGCGCCAAATCTTTCGTCATGGCTCTGGCCGGGGATCGAGCACGATGACAGCGATATGCCGAGTGAAATGATATCCGCCGCGGCCGCCCGCGCCGCAGCGGCAACCGTCGCCAGATCGTTGCCGGCTTCCGACAGGTGGCCGGCGATCTTGTGCACGAACAAGGTGCCGGCAACGCCACGCGGCTGGGCAATATCAGGCAGGGCAATGTCGTCCGCGACGATCACCATCTCGACGCGGAAGCCTTCGGCGCGCGCCTTCTCGGCGGCCAAGCCGAAGTTGAGGCGATCGCCGGTATAGTTCTTGACGATCAGCAGGCACCCGGTGGGACCGGTCACCGCGCGGATGGCGGCCAATACCGCTTCCACGCTCGGCGAAGCAAAGATATCGCCCGAAACCGCCGCCGTCAGCATGCCAATGCCGACAAAGCCGGCATGGGCAGGTTCGTGCCCGGCCCCGCCGCCGGAAATGACCGCGACCTTGGTCTTATCCCAGTCCGCGCGGAGAATGACCTTGATCTGGGGATAGCCGTCGAGGCGAGCGAGATCGCCGGCGCCGGTCGTACCGAGGAAGCCGTCCAGGGCCTCAGTTACGATCGTATCCCTGCGATTGAAAAAATGCTTCATCGAATTGGTCCAGTCCGGTGCCCGAAATTGCCGGTTGAAAGGTGCCAGGAAAACACTCGCGCAGCGCTCACATCAGCCGTCGCCCATCGGGGCCGAAATACAGCGGCGAGCGATAGCGGATCATGATCTTGTCGCCCTGCGCCAGGTCGGTGTCGGGGTCGGTTAGCGTCACCAGCTTCCTGGTCCCCACCGTCACATGCAGATGGTTCTGGTCGCCGAGATGCTCGACCCAATCGACGACGCCGTCGGCATGGCCGTTCGCCGCCTTCTCGATCGAAAGATGTTCGGTACGAGCACCGATCGTCTTTGTTCCCGCCGGCGCGCCACCATCCGGCAGCAGTCCGACCGGCAACAAATTGATTGCCGGTTGGCCGAGCCTTGCGGCGACGTGAAGGTTTGCCGGCTCAGAATAGATCGTGCGCGGGGAACCGATCTGCACCAGCACGCCGTCGGCGAGAATGCCGATGCGGTCGGCCATGGTCATCGCTTCGATCTGGTCGTGCGTGACGTAGAGCATTGTGGCGCCGAGTTCCGCCTGGATGCGCTTCAGCTCGAGCCTGAGATCAGCGCGCAGCTTGGCGTCGAGCGACGACAGCGGCTCGTCCATCAGGTAGATCGACGGCTTGCGCACCAAAGCGCGGCCGATGGCGACGCGCTGCATCTCGCCGCCAGAGAGTTTGGTCGAGCGATTATTCAGCTTGTGGTGGATGCGCACCATCTTGGCCACGTCCTCGACGCGGCGGCGGATCTGATCCTCCGGCATTTTCCGTGCTGGCGAGCGCAGCGGAAAGGCGAGGTTGTCGTAAACCGACAGATGCGGATAGAGCGAATATTGCTGGAACACGAAAGCGGTGTCCCGCTCGGCCGGCGACAGCGTCGTCGTGTCGTGGCCGGCAATATGGATCGAGCCCGCTTCCGGACGCTCCAGCCCGGCGATCAGCCTGAGCGTCGTCGTCTTGCCGGCGCCGGTCGGCCCGAGCAGCACGACGAATTCCCCGTCGGCGATATGCAGGTCGAGATTGTCGACGGCGACATGCTCGCCAAAAGCCTTGGTCACGCTTTTGATGTGAACGTCAGCCATGATGTGCTCGCCCCTGGGAGGCCGAGTCATGGATTTCGGTGCGCACCGCACGGCCGGATCCTTTTGCGAACAGCGACAGCCGCGCGCTGCTCAGCGCCAGGCCCACATGATCGCCCGGATTGAGCCGGATTTCGGCCGGCACCCTGGCCTTGATGATGCCGTCTGCTGTCTCCACCGCCACGATCTGAGTGGTGCCGAGATATTCCGTGCCGTAAATAGCACCGCGCAGCTTCGAAGCGTCGTCGAAGCGGATGTGCTCCGGTCGGATGCCAAGCGCCATCTCGGCCGGCGCGACGTCCTCGCGGATCTCCGGCACGGCCACCTTCGCGCCTTGCACAACAATTTCCCTGGCGCCCTTTGAAAGCCCGCCGCCGAAGCCGAGGAAATTCATCGGCGGCGAGCCGATGAAGTCGGCGACGAACATCGTCGCCGGCCGGTCGTAGATCTCGCGCGGCGTGCCGAACTGCTCGATGACGCCGTGGTTCATCACCGCGATCTTGTCGGCCATCGACATCGCTTCCATCTGGTCATGCGTGACATAGACGGTGGTGGCGTGGATGCGGTTGTGCAGTTCTCGCAATTCATGGACCATCAGGTCGCGGAATTCGGTGTCGAGCGTGCCGAGCGGCTCATCCATCAGGAAACATTTTGGCCGCCGTACGATGGCGCGGCCGAGCGCCACGCGCTGGCGATCGCCGCCGGCAAGCCCGGAGACCGATTTGTTGAGCAGATGGTCGATCCGCAAAAGCTTCGCCGTCTCCTCCACTCGGCTCCGGATTTCAGCGCCTGGCATGCCTTGCGCCAGCAGTGGAAAGCCGATGTTCTTCCGCACATTCATGTGCGGATAGAGCGCGAACAGCTGGAAGACGAAGGCGATGTCGCGCTCGCGGGCACGCCGCATGGTGACGTCCTCGCCGCCAAGCAGGATCTTGCCGCCGGTCGGTAGTTCGAGCCCGGCGATCATGCGCAACGTCGTCGTCTTGCCGCAGCCGGACGGCCCCAGCATGACGAAGAATTCGCCGTCCTCGACGACGAAGTTGGAATCCTGCACGGCGACGAAATCGCCGAATGCCTTCCTCAGATGTTCGACCCTGATCTCGGCCATCGTCTACTCCGGAAATTTCGAGACGATGATGAACATCGCCGTGCCCGCAAGCATGGTGATGAAGGAATAGGTGTAGAGCACCAGTGCGAAGGGCTGGAACAGCATCAGGAAGCCGATGGCGATGATCGCGGTGGCGACGTTTTCCATCAGCCCGCGCCTGGCCCAGACGGGCCAGCGCGATTTGCGTTTTGCGGTCATGCTCATTTACGCACCGCGCCAAAGGTGATGCCGCGCAGCAATTGCTTGCGAAGCAGGATGGTGAAGACCAGGATCGGCACCAGGAAGATCGTCGTGCCGGCCGCGACCGCCGGCCAGTCCTGACCGCCTTCGCCGATGATGGTCGGGATGAAGGGCGGCGCGGTCTGCGCCGTGCCCGAGGTCAGTAGCGCAGCGAAGGCATATTCGTTCCAGGCAAAGATCAGGCAGAAGATGGCGGTTGCGGCAATACCGGTGGTCGCCTGCGGCAGTACCGTGCGCCAGAACGCCTGCAGCCTGGTGTAGCCGTCGATCATCGCCGCTTCTTCATATTCGCGCGGGATCTCGTCGATGAAGCCTTTCAGCAGCCACACCGCCAAGGACACGTTGACCGCCGTATAAAGCAGGATCATGCCGAGAGCCGTGTCCGACAGGCCAAGCTCCCGGTACATCAGGTAGATCGGGATGGCGACGGCGATCGGCGGCATCATCCGCGTCGACAGGATGAAGAACAGAAGGTCGTCGGCGAGCGGCACCTTGAAGCGCGAAAAACCATAGGCCGACAGCGTGCCGAGGAACACCGCGCAAAACGTCGAGCCGAACGCGATGATCAGCGAATTGACGAAGCGCGGCATGAAGTTGGACGGGCCGGCGATCACCATGTTGCGCTTGCGCACCGTCTCGTCGCACAGGCCCGTCGCCGGTCCCAGCGAGTTGATGTATTCCGGTGTTTGCCGAGTCCGGGTCGAGAACAGGTTGCAGTAGCCCTCGAGGCTGGGCTGGAACAGGATCTTCGGCGGATAGGCGATCGAATCCGGCGGCGTCTTGAAGCTTGTGGCGAAGATCCACAGCAGCGGCACGATCGAGATCAGCGCGTAGGCGACGATGATCGTGCCGGCGACGCGCTTCGACGTGGCCGACGGCGCGACAACGGAATGGGCTGACGTCAGGCTCATCTCTGCTTCACCTTGTTGAGCGCCTTGACGTAGATGTTTGCGAGGCCAAACACTGCGACGAACAGGATGATGGCGAAGGCCGAGGAATAGCCCGTCCGCCAGCTTTCGAAGGCCTGCCGCTTCAGCGTGATCGAGGCCACTTCGGTGGTCGATCCCGGCCCGCCGCCGGTGAGCAAATTGACCATGTCGAACATCTTGAAGTTCTCGATGCCGCGAAACAGCACCGCCAGCATGATGAAGGGCAGCGCCATCGGCAGCGTGATCGACCAGAACTGCCGCCAGTTGGAGGCGCGGTCGACCTCGGCCGCTTCGTAGATGTATTCGGGGATCGAGCGCAGGCCGGCGAGGCAGATCAGCATCACGTAAGGCGTCCACATCCAGGTGTCGACGATGATGATCGACCATGGCGCCAGTGACACGTTGGAGAGCATGCTGATTTCGGTTGCCGGAATGCCGGTGACGAACGAAACGGCGTAGGCGAACAGCCCGATCTGCGGCTCGTAGAGGAAGCGCCAGAAATTACCGACCACCGCCGGCGACAGCATCATCGGCACCAGGATGATTGTCGTCCAGAAGGCGTGGCCGCGAAACTTGCGGTCGATCAGCCAAGCCAGCGTGAAGCCGATCAGCGTCTGCAGCAGGATGGTCCAGAACACGAAATGCGCCGTCGTCTGCATGGCGATCCAGATGTCCTGGTCGGCGAGGATGCGCTTGTAGTTTGCCAGCCCAAGGTTCTTCACAACCTCGTTGGGCCGATTGGCGCGAAAATTGGTGAAGGACAGATAGATTGCCCAGAACAGCGGAAAGATGTTGATAGCTAAAAGCAACAGGATCGTCGGCGAGATGAACAGCCAGGCGAGGCCCTTGTCGCTGATGCCCCGGACCTTGCGGGCCAACGGCTCGGGCGTAGCCCGGGCAACGCTGTCCGCCGTCCGATTGAGCATGGTCAGTCCTGCTTCGGTCACTTGCTCGTCTCGACAATGGAATTTATCTGAACTGTGTCCCGTGCCAAGTGGCACGGGACGGTTCGGTCATGGGCTCGGGAGGAGCCGTTTACATCTTGCCATCGTCCTGGAAGACCTCGGTCCAGTCCTTGACGAGGCCGTCGAGCGCATCCTTGGCCGAGCCTTGCCCGGCAACGACATAGTCGTGGAAGCGCTTCTGCGATGCCTGCAACAGCGGGGCATAGCTCGGCTCGGCCCAGAAGTCCTTCACGATGGCCATCGAGTCGAGGAAGGTCTGCGCGTAGGGCTGGCTGGCCGAGATGGCCGGGTCCTTGACGACCGCGTTGAGGCAGGAATAGCCGCCGAGCGACCACCATTTGGACTGCACGTCCTTGTTGGCGAACCATTTGATGTATTTGAGCGCGGCTTCCTGCTTGTCGGAATAGGAGACCACCGAGATGCCCTGGCCGCCGAGCTGGGCGAACTGGTCCCCGTCCGGACCTTTGGGATTGACGAAATAGCCGATCTTGTCGCCGCCGACATTCTCGTCCTTCTGCAGGCCTGGCCAGGTGAAGGCGAAGTTCATGTGCATCGCCACCTGGCCGGATTTGAACGCATCGACGCCTTCGCCCATGTAGCTGTTCGAGGCGCCGGGAGGGGTGCAGCAATCGTAGAGGGCTTTGTAGAACTCCAGGCCCTTCACCGATTTATCGGAGTTGACGAAGCCTTCCATCTCGTAGGGCTTTTTCGGGTTTTCGTACTGGAAGCCGAAGCTGTAGAGCACGTCCATGGCGCCCATGGTGATGCCTTCCGAGCCGCGCTCGGTGTAGATCGACGCGCCATAGACGGTCTTGCCGTCGATGTCGCGCTTCTGGAAGAATTCGGCGATCTGCTTCAATTGGTCGAAGGTCGTCGGCGGGCCGAGATCCCAGCCGTACTTTTCCTTGAATTCCTTCTGCAGCTCCGGCTTGGAGAACCAGTCCTTGCGGTAAGTCCAACCGACGACGTCACCCATGGCCGGCAGCGCCCAGTAATTCGGCGAGTTCTTCGGCCATTCCGAATAGCCGACGACGGTCGCCGGCACGAAATCGTCCATGCTGATCTTCTCCTTGTCGAAGAAGTCGTTCAGCTTGACGTAATGGCCGTTCTCGGCGGCACCGCCGATCCACTGGCTGTCGCCGATGATGAGGTCGCACAGCTTGCCGTGCGAATTCAGCTCGTTGAGAAAGCGATCGGCATAGTTGGTCCACGGCACGAATTCGAATTTCATGCCGATGCCGGTTTCCTTGGTGAAGTCCTTGGACAATTCCACAAGCGCGTTGGCCGGGTCCCAGGCTGCCCAGCAAAGCGTCAGATCTTCTGCCTGCGCGACATTCGAAACGGCTGTCGACGCAAAGAGTGTCGATGCCAGTCCCAACGCCAATTTCAAGGTCGATTTCATGCCTTCCTCCCATTTGCGAAACGCGTCCGGATGACGGTTTCAAGAGCCCGCTAAACCCCTCCTCGGGGGCCTAAACACAACGACGCGGCGCCGCACCGGATGTTTAGTAATTTGTTTAGTGATGCAATTTTTACTAAACAAGGCAAGCGAATTCGTTGCTGCATCGCAGCATGCTGGATAGGAAAGCAACGTGAGAAGTTGCGGCGACCTGCCTAGGTCACCGTCTTGTTGCTGACGGCCACCGGACGGATCACTGGGGCCGGCGGCAGCAGCGCGCGGATATCGGCGAAGGGGAAGACTGGCTCGAAGCGGAAGGCCTCGGCGAACGATCCGGCTGGGCCGTTGCACTGGCCGGCGCGAAAGGCGTTCTGCGTGCGCGCCGCGTCGACGAAACGCTCGGGATCCTGCGACTGGTGCGCCCGGATCGCCTCCGCCTTGAGATCGAAATGCCTGGAGGTATCGACGTAGTGCGTTGGCGAAAACCCGGTGCCGCCGAACGTGTCGGCATGTAGCACCGGCACCGAGAATGACGCTGCGATGCGCACGCCATCCGACAGCGCGCGGTGGTCGCCATGATAGTCGTTCGGCGCATGCGTTATCACCAGATCCGGCCCTATCTCGCCGATCAGTGCTTTGAGCGCCCCGATCAGCGCGGCATCCGCGACCAGCCCGCCATCGGGAAAGTCGAGGAAGCGCGGCGTCACGCCAAGCAGGCCGGCCGCCGCCGTCGCCTCCTTGCGGCGCGTGCGGGCAAGTGCGGCCGGATCGCCATAGCCGCCCCTGGTGCCATCCGTGGCTATGGCAAAAAAGAGTTCTGCGCCTTGCGCGGCATAGGCCGCCATCGTACCGAACATGAAGATCTCGATGTCGTCCGAATGCGCGCCAAGCGCCAATATCTTCACTCTCATCTCTCCCGGAAATGGAAAAACGTGCCCAACGGAATTCTGCTCGCGCTCATCGCCTATGCAAGCTATTCGTGCAGCGACGCTGTTGTCAAAAGCCTGGGCGGGCAGTTCAACGTCTTCGAGATCGGCTTCTTCTCGACATTGTTTGCCGGCTGCTTTCTGCTCTTTACCAGGCCGGCAGGCGAGCGCTGGCTCGATTTCTGGCGCACCAACCGGCCCTGGGCGGTACAGGCCCGGGCCTGGGCCGGCATCGCCTCGGGCGTGCTCAGCGTCTATGCCTTCACCACCATCCCGCTGGCGGAAGTCTATGCGCTCATCTTTCTGGCGCCGCTGTTCGTCACTATCCTGGCCACGCTGGTCCTCAAGGAAAAGGTCGGCCCATGGCGGTGGCTGGCGGTCGTCGCCGGCTTTGCCGGAGTCATGCTGGTCGTCAGGCCTGGTTTTCGCGAGTTGCAGCTTGGCCATCTGGCGGCGTTCATCATCGCCTTCCTGGCCGCCACCAATGTCATCCTGATGCGTTCGCTCGCCGCGCAGGAAAAGCGCACAACGATGCTCGGCGTGCTGATCGGCTACGGCCTGCTCTTCAACGGCGTCGGTGCGGCGGCTACCTCGTTCTCGCTGCCGGATGGCAGGCAATGGGCCTGGCTGGTGCTGGCCGGCGCCTTTACCGCCGGCGGCCAGCTGCTGCATCTGCTGGCGGTCAAACACGCGCCGGCCAACCGCATCGCGCCGACGCATTACTCGCAGATCGTCTGGGCGGTGGTTCTAGGTGCGCTGTTCTTCAGGGAATATCCGGATTTTCTGTCGCTGGTCGGCTTGGCCGTGGTCGGCGGTTCCGGCCTGCTAACGATGGTGCGCGAGGAGGTGCGGCTCGGCACGGTGCGCTGGAACCCGTTTTTGCGGACCAGGCTTTGAGTCGGCGCCGAGGTTGCGCCGCGACCGCCACCGCTGATATGCGGTCGCTGCCAACTGGCTGCACAGCATAGCACAATGACGACAAAACCCTTGCCGGACCTGCCGGTCTCCGTTGTCTTGCCGGCGCTCAATGAAACGCTGAGCCATGGTAACAGCGCCGTGCTGGTGGCGCCGCCCGGTGCCGGCAAGACGACGCTGGTTCCACTGGCGCTGCTCGACGCTGAATGGCTCGGCGGCGGAAAGATCATCCTGCTCGAGCCTCGCCGCCTCGCCGCCCGCGCTGCCGCCCGCCGCATGGCCGAATTGCTCGGCCAAGAGCCCGGCGAAACCGTCGGCTATGCCATGCGCATGGAAAACCGCAGTTCCGCAAAGACCAGGATTCTCGTCGTCACCGAAGGCGTGCTGTCCCGCATGATCCTCGACGACCCGGAACTGCCTGGTGTCGCGGCGGTGCTATTCGACGAGTTCCACGAACGCTCGCTCGACGGCGATTTCGGGTTGGCGCTGGCGCTCGACGTGCAGGGTGCGCTGAGGCCCGAACTCAGATTGCTGGTGATGTCGGCAACGCTCGACGGCGCGCGTGTCGCAAAATTGCTGTCCGGCGCGCCGGTGATCGAGAGCGCAGGCCGCGCCTTCCCGGTCGACATCCGCTATGACGAGCGGCCGGCCGGCGTCACCATCGAGGACGCCATGGCCAAGGCGATCCGCTCGGCGCTTGCCGGGGAGGAGGGCAGCGTGCTCGCTTTCCTGCCCGGCCAGCGCGAGATCGAGCGCACCGCCGAGCGGCTGGCGGGCAAGGTCGGCGCCGATACCGACATCGTCCCGCTCTATGGTATGCTCGACAACAAGGCGCAGGACGCGGCGATCAAGCCGGCGCCGTTCGGCCGCCGCAAGGTCGTGCTGGCGACGTCGATCGCCGAAACCTCCATCACCATCGACGGCGTGCGCGTCGTCATCGATTCCGGCCTGTCGCGGCTGCCGCGCTATGAGCCAGCGAGCGGCCTGACGCGGCTGGAGACGGTACGTGCTTCCCGCGCTTCCGCCGACCAGCGCGCCGGCCGTGCCGGGCGCACGCAGCCGGGCGTCGCCATCCGGTTGTGGCGGGCCGAGCAGACGGCGGCCCTGCCGGCCTTCACGCCGCCGGAAATCCTCGAGGCCGATCTTTCCGGCCTGTTGCTCGATAGCGCGGCGTTCGGCGTCGCCGATCCGACCAGCCTGTCCTTCCTCGACCCCCCGCCGGCTTCGGCGCTCACCGAGGCGAGGGTACTGCTACGTGCGCTCGATGCTGTCGATGCGGCAGGACGCCTGACGGATGCCGGTGCCGCGATGCGCAGGCTGGCGCTACCGGTGCGGCTCGCCCACATGGTCGCCGAGGCGGCAAGGACCGGAGAGGCGCTCGAGGCGGCGATGCTCGCCGTATTATTGACCGAGCGTGGCCTTGGCGGCGATGGTGCCGATCTCGAACGGCGGCTGCTGCGCTTTCGCGCCGAAAGATCGCCGCGCGCCACCGCCGCCCGGCAGCTGGCTGAGAGGCTGGCAAAGCAGGCTTCACCCTCCCCCTTGAGGGGAGGGTCGGCGAGCGAGCCGAGCGCAGCGAGACGAGGGAGACGGGGCGGGGTCGTCGATGGCGTGCCCGAACCGACCCCACCCCGATCCGCCACGCGGATCGACGCGCCGGGGCGAGCCACGGGTCTCGCCCGTCCTTCCGACCCCCTCAAGGGGGAGGGCAGCACAGCCGGCGCTCTCCTCATCCATGCCTGGCCGGATCGGGTCGCCAAAGCGCGCGGCGAGCGTGGCCGCTTCGTGCTTGCCAACGGCTCGGGCGCCATGCTCGACCCCTCCGATCCGCTGGCCGGCGAGACCTGGCTCGTCGTCGCCGACCTGCAGGGCAAGGCGCAGAACGCCCGCATCACCGCAGCGGCAGCCATCGATGAGGCCGACATCCGCACTGCCCTGGCGGAAAAGATCGAGACCCGCCGCGAGGTGAGCTTCGACCGCGACAGGCGCGCGGTGCGGGTGCGCGAAACGGTTCGCCTCGGCGCCATCACGCTGTCCGAACGCATGCTGCCGGCGCCGACCGGTGCCGACGCGGATCGCGCCATCCTCGACGCCTTGCGCGAACACGGCCTAGCCCTGTTGCCGTGGAACAGGGAGGCGGAGACGTTGCGGCAGCGGCTCGGCTGGCTGCATCGCGGCCTCGGCGCGCCATGGCCCGATGTCTCCGACGCCGCGCTCGTCGAGCGCCTCGACGACTGGCTGCTGCCGTTCCTTTCCGGCGCGGCATCCTTTGCGGCAATCGATCCCAGCGTGCTTTCGCAAGGCCTGATGACGCTGGTGCCGCACGAATTGCAGCGCAAGATCGACACATTGGCGCCGACCCATTTCGACGCGCCGTCGGGCAGCCGGCTGCCGATCCGCTATGACGGCGAATGGCCGGTGCTGGCGATCCGCGTGCAGGAACTGTTCGGCTTCGACCGGCATCCGGCGATCGCCAACGGCACTGTGCCGCTGACGCTCGAATTGCTGTCGCCGGCTCACCGGCCGATCCAGACGACGCGCGACCTGCCCGGCTTCTGGCGCGGCTCCTGGGCCGATGTGCGGGCAGAGATGCGCGGCCGCTATCCCAGGCATGTCTGGCCGGAGAACCCGCTTCTCGCCGCCGCCACCAGCCGCGCCAAGCCGCGCGGTACCTGATGCTTCCAGACTGTCATTCCGAACCGAGGGCCGGCTTCGGCGGTTTTCGGAAAAGACCTCCGGCTGTTTCCCCTCTATAATCACTTGCCATGATAAACATCCTGCACGCACCCGACTTCCAGCAAAGCCAGCGGCTGCGCCTCAACACGCTGATCAGGTTGCGCTGGCTTGCCATCGTCGGCCAGAGCCTGACCGTGCTTGTCGTCGCTTACGGGCTGAAATTTCCGCTGCCGGTCAGCATGTGTTTTGCGCTGATCGCCTGTTCGGCCTGGATGAACCTTTTGCTGACCTTCCGCTATCCGGCGGCGCATCGGCTTACCCCGTTCTCGGCCTTCGCCATCCTGACCTTCGACAGCCTGCAGCTTGCCGGCCTGCTCTACATGACCGGCGGACTCACCAATCCGTTTTCGCTGCTGATGACCGTGCCCGTCGTCGTCTCGGCGACGTCGCTGCCGCTGCGGCTGACCGCCATGCTCGGCGCGCTGGTGATCGTGGCGGCGACGCTGCTGGTCTTTTACCACCTGCCGCTGCCATGGCATGAGGGCGCGCCATTGGCGATGCCGTTCATCTATGTCGCAGGCATGTGGATGGCGGTGTTCTGCTCCATCGCCTTTACCGCGATCTATGCCTTCCGGGTGGCCGAGGAGGCGCGGCTGCTTGCCAACGCGCTTGCCGCCACGGAATTGGTGTTGCAGCGAGAGCAGCATCTCTCTGCCCTCGACGGCCTCGCCGCGGCCGCCGCGCACGAGCTCGGCACACCGCTCGCCACCATCACACTGGTCGCCAAGGAAATGGAGAAGGCGCTTGGCGAAGATCCGAAATACGGCGAGGACGTGAAGCTGCTGCGTTCGCAGAGCGAGCGCTGCCGCGAAATCCTGAAGCGCCTGACCAGCCTGTCCTCCGAGAGCGAGGTGCACCTCTCGCGCCTGCCGCTGACCTCGCTGGTCGAGGAGGTGACGGCGCCGCACCGCGATTTCGGCATTTCGATCAAGCTTCGGCCGGGCGAGCGCATCGGCCCGGAACCGGTGGGCCGGCGCAATCCCGGCGTCATTTACGGCCTCGGCAATCTGGTCGAGAACGCGGTCGACTTCGCCCGCAACAGCGTGACAGTGCGCTGGAACTGGAATGAAGCCGCCGTCAGCTTCTCGATCATCGACGACGGGCCGGGCTTTCCACCGGAGATCATCGACCGTATCGGCGAACCCTATATGTCGACACGACAAGGCACCGAAGCCGGCGGCGGCCTCGGCCTCGGCCTATTCATCGCCAAGACCTTGCTCGAACGCTCCGGCGCGACGCTCGATTTCCGCAATTCAAGCGAGCCCGGCGAGGGCGCTATCGTGCAGATATCGTGGCCGCGCAGCGTCTTCCTCAATCCCGAGCAGGCTTCGGCCACCATGTTCGACACGGCCTAAATTGGACAATAGCGTTGCGAAACTATATTTGCGTAAAAATCAGGCAGCAGGATTTTCAGCACGATGAGTACTGACGAAACGATTGGCGCAATGGTCGAAGGCGAGGATACCTCGCTGCTGATCGTAGACGACGACAAGCCGTTCCTGACGCGGCTTGCCCGCGCCATGGAAACCAGGGGTTTCGTGGTCGAGACGGCGGAGAGCGTCGAGGAGGCGGTTGCCAAAGCGCGCGCCAATCCGCCGGCCTATGCGGTGGTCGACATGCGGCTGGCCGACGGCAACGGCCTCGACGTCGTCGCCGCGATTCGCGAGAAGCGCGACGATGCCCGCGCCATCATCCTCACCGGCTACGGCAACATCGCCACTGCGGTGACGGCGGTGAAGCTCGGCGCCATCGACTATCTGTCGAAGCCGGCCGATGCCGACGATATTTTTGCCGCCCTGACCCGCACCGCGGGCGAACGCGCAGCGCCGCCAGAAAATCCGATGTCGGCCGATCGCGTGCGCTGGGAACACATCCAGCGCGTCTACGAAATGTGCGACCGCAACGTCTCGGAAACCGCACGCCGCCTGAACATGCATCGCCGCACGCTGCAACGCATCCTCGCCAAGCGCGCGCCGCGCTAAAGGGCTCTCATTACAGGCTTGCCCGGCCAGCGCTGTTTGCGCATCATCGCTTGGCGGTGTCGGACCTTGCTACTGATACGACGGAGGCGACATGCAGGACGAAAAGCGGCTGGTCTCCATGCTGCGCGAATTCCTCGACAGCGAGGCGGCCGGCGGCCTCGTCCTGATGGCTGCGGCGGCCTTGGCCCTGATCGTCGCCAATTCGCCGCTGGGCGAGGCTTATTTCTCCGCCCTCCATGCCTATCTCGGACCGCTCAGCGTCTCGCACTGGATCAATGACGGCCTGATGGCGGTGTTCTTCCTGCTGGTCGGCCTCGAGATCAAGCGCGAAATGCTTGACGGCCAGCTGTCGACCTGGCCGCGCCGCGTGCTGCCCGGCATCGCCGCCGCCGGCGGCATGGCAGCGCCGGCACTGGTCTACGTCGCCATCAACCACAACAATCCAGCCGCTCTGTCTGGCTGGGCGATCCCAACCGCCACCGATATCGCCTTTGCGCTCGGCGTGCTGTCGCTGCTCGGCAGGCGCGTCCCGGGCTCGCTGAAGATATTCCTCACCGCGCTCGCCATCATCGACGATCTCGGCGCGGTGCTCATCATCGCGGTGTTCTATACCAGCGGCCTCTCGCTCGCCTATCTCGGCGCCGCCTTCGCCGTGATCGCGCTGCTGGTGGTGCTCAACCGCATGCGGGTGCTGACGCTGCTGCCGTACATCTTGCTCGGCATCGTTCTGTGGGTTTTGGTGCTCAAATCGGGCGTCCATGCGACGCTCGCCGGCGTCGCGCTGGCCCTCACCATACCGCTGAAGATATCGCCGGGCAGCGGCCATGATCTCGACCATTCGCCGCTGCACCGGCTCGAACACGGCCTGCACAAAGTCGTCGCCTTTTTCGTCATCCCGATTTTCGGCTTTGCCAACGCCGGCGTCTCGCTCGCCGGTCTCAGCGCTGCCGCCCTGGCCGAGCCGCTGACGCTCGGCGTCGCCGCCGGCCTCGTCTTGGGCAAGCTGGTCGGCGTGTTCGGGTCTTCCGCGCTTGCCATCCGGCTTGGCTTCGCCGATCTGCCGGTCAATGCCGGCTGGCTGCACATGGTCGGCATTTCGCTGCTCTGTGGCATCGGTTTTACCATGAGCCTGTTCATCGGCCTGCTCGCCTTCGCCAGCGACGCCGCCCTGCAGGACGCGGTCAAGGTCGGCATCCTCGCTGGCTCCTTTATCGCCGCGCTCCTAGGCGCCGCTGTGCTGCTGGTGGCGCCGGCCGGAGGCGAGGCGGAGGAGGCGGAAGAATAGGCGTCTCCTCGCGGGCGCTACCCGTGAGCGACCATGACGTGGCGGACGGCCGTATAGTCCTCCAGCGCGTAGAGCGACATGTCCTTGCCGTAGCCGGATTGTTTCAACCCGCCATGCGGCATCTCGTTGGTCAGCATGAAATGGGTATTGATCCAGGTGCAGCCATATTGCAGCCGGGCCGCCGTCGCCATGGCGCGCGAAACATCCTTGGTCCACACCGACGACGCCAGGCCATAGTCAGAGTCATTGGCCCAGTCCACCGCTTCGTCGACTTCGGAAAAGCGGGTGACCGAGACCACCGGACCGAACACTTCGCGGCGCACGATCTCGTCCTCCTGCAGCGCGCCGGCGACGACGGTCGGCTGGTAGAAGAAGCCGGAGCCCTCGCCCGGCTTGCCGCCCGTGGTGATCTCGATGTGCTTGAGCTCAGAGGCGCGCTCGACGAAGCTCGAGACGCGGTCGCGCTGGCGACGCGAGATCAGCGGGCCGATCTCGTTTTCGGTATCGTCAGGACGATCATACTTGATGGTCGAGACGGCAGCGGAGAGGTCGGCGACGAGCTTGTCGTAGATCTTCTTGCCAGCGTAGATGCGGCAGGCGGCGGTGCAGTCCTGGCCGGCATTGTAATAGCCGAAGGCGCGCAGGCCGTTGACCACCGCGCCGAGATCGGCGTCGTCGAAGACGATGACCGGCGCCTTGCCGCCGAGCTCGAGATGCGTGCGCTTGACCGATTTGGCGGCAGCCTGCAGCACCTTCTTGCCGGTGGCGACGTCGCCGGTGATCGAGATCATGTTGACCTTCGGGTGGTTGATCAGCGTGTTGCCGACGCTGTCGCCGCGACCGAGCACGACGTTGACGACGCCTTCCGGCAGGATCTCGGCAAGGATTTTCGCCAGCTTCAGCGCGGTCAGCGGCGTCTGTTCCGACGGCTTGAAGACGACGGTGTTGCCGCCGGCAATCGCCGGCGCCAGCTTCCAGGCCATCATCATCAGCGGATAGTTCCACGGCGCGATCGACGCGACAACGCCGATGGCGTCGCGGCGGACCATCGAGGTGTGGCCGGGAATGTATTCGCCGGCGACCTGGCCGGGCATCGAGCGGACCGCGCCGGCAAAGAAACGGTAGCAGTCGACGATCGCCGGGATCTCGTCATTGAGCACGGCATTGATCGGCTTGCCACAGTTCAGCGCCTCGAGCGCCGCGAAATCCTGTGCAGCAGCCTCGATGCGATCGGCGATCTTCAGGAGATAGCCGGCGCGCTGCGCCGGTGTTGTGCGGGACCAGGTGACGAAGGCTTTTTCGGCAGCAAGCACGGCCGCCTCGATCTGCGCTGGGCTGGCCTCAGGCAGATTGAGGATGGTCGCCCCGGTCTTCGGGTTGAGGATCGGCTCCTCGGTCTCGGTGCCTTTTTCGAATTTCGAGCCGATCAGCATCTGCGTGTCCATGGAAGTCTCTCCCTTATGAACGAGATCATTTGCCCGAACCGGCGATCTGGTCGCCGTCGCGGGTCAGGTAATAGGCAGCGAGGATGGGGAGCAGCGTCACCAGCACTACCACCATCGCCACGACATTGGTGACCGGACGCTGGCGCGGACGGATCAATTCTTCGAGCATCCAGATCGGCACCGTCTGCTGCTGGCCGGCGGTGAAGGTGGTGACGATGACCTCGTCGAAGGACAGCGCAAAGGCAAGCATGCCGCCGGCCAGCAGCGCGGTTGCGATGTTGGGCAGCACGACATGCCGAAAGGTCTGGAAACCATCGGCGCCGAGATCCATCGACGCCTCGATCATCGAGCCGGACGTGCGGCGGAAACGGGCGACCGCATTGTTGTAGACGACGACCACGCAGAAAGTGGCGTGGCCGAGCACGATCGTCCAGAACGAGAACGGGATTTCGGCCAGCGCGAAGGCCGAGCGCAGCGCGATGCCGGTGATGATGCCGGGCAGCGCGATCGGCAGGATGACCAGCAGCGAGATGGTTTCGCGGCCGAAGAATTTTGTGCGGGACACGGCGGCTGCGCACAGCGTGCCGAGGATCAGAGCGATGGCAGTCGAGATCGCCGCGACCCGCACAGACAATGACAGCGCCTGCCAGACGTCGGGGCGGTTCCAGGTGACGGCGAACCATTGCGTGGTCAAGCCCGGCGGCGGCCAGACGAAGCTCTTCTCCTCGGTGGTGAAGGCATAGACGAAGATCAGCAGGATCGGCAGGTGCAGAAAGAGCAGGCCGCCGGTGGCAGCGAGCTTCAGGCCGATCGGCGCGGATGGGCCACGGTCAGAGCGCATCGAAAGCCCCCATGCGCTTGGCGCCCCAGAGATAGAAGCCCATGATAACGATGGGCACCACGGTAAAGGCGGCGGCGAGCGGGATGTTGCCGGCGGTGCCTTGCTGCGAATAGACGGCCTGGCCGATGAACAGCCGCGAGGTGCCGATGATCTGAGGAATGATGTAGTCGCCGAGCGTCAGCGAGAAGGTGAAGATCGAGCCGGCAACGATGCCGGGCAGCGCCAGTGGGAACAGCACGTTGCCGAAGGTCTGGCCGGGCGAGGCGCCGAGATCGGACGAAGCCTCGACCAAATTGCCCGGCACGCGCTCGAGTGCGGCCTGCACCGGCAGGATCATGAATGGCAGCCAGACATAGACGAAGACGATGAAGGTGCCGGTTGAGGAGACCGACAATGAGTTGCCGCCGACGATCGGCAGCGATAGCCAGGCATCAAGCAGCCAGAGAAGATGCAATTTGGCCAGCAGCCATGTCAGGATGCCTTCCTTGGCCAGGATCAGCTTCCAGGCATAGATCTTGACCAGGTAGCTCGACCACAGCGGCAGCATGACGCCGAGATAAAACAGCGCCTTCCAACGGCCGCGCGCATAGCGCGCCGCGTAATAGGCGATGGGAAAGGCGATGACCGCCGCAGCCAGCGTCACCAGCGCCGCCATCGTCACCGTGCGCAGGATGATGTCGAGATTGGCGGCCTGCAGCAGGTCGCCATAAGTCTTCAGCGTGAACTCGCGGTTGATGAGGCCGGAGAACTCATCGATCGAAAAGAAGCTCTGCAAAAGCAGCGCAAACAGCGAGCCGATATAGACGATGCCGAGCCAAAGAACCGGGGGTAGCAGCATCAGGAGCAGCAAGAATTGCGGCCGGCGCCAGAAGAGATCGGAGAGCCCGCCGCGTACGCCGCCACTACCCGGCAGGATGGCGGGGGCCGTGGCCCGCGGCATGGCAGCGTCCAGGCTCATCCTAGCTCGTCCATCAGATGCAAATGCTCGCGGTTGAAGGTGAGCACCACCGCCTCGCCTTCCCGGGGCAAGGCAGCACCCGCCGGCACAATGGCATGCAGCCGCAAGCCCTCTGCATCGAGAGCAAGTCTTGTCGTGGCGCCGAGATAGTTGGTCGAGACCAGGCGGGCGGCAACCCCTTCGCCGTTGGCCCGGCCAATACGGATGGATTCGGGCCGCAGGCTGCCCCAGCGACGCTGGCCGGCATAGCGCTGGACGAAATCCGGCGGCAGCACGTTGGACGAGCCGACGAAATCGGCGACGAAGCGGGTCTTGGGGCGCTGGTAGATGTCTTCCGGCGTGCCGATCTGCATGATCTTGCCGTCATTGAAGACGGCCACGCGGTCGGCCATCGACAGCGCTTCGCCCTGGTCGTGGGTGACGAACACGAAGGTGATGCCGAGCGCCTTCTGCAGCGATTTCAACTCCTCCTGCATGTTTTCGCGAAGCTTGAGGTCGAGGGCGCCGAGCGGCTCGTCGAGCAACAGCACCTTGGGCTGGTTGACCAGCGCACGGGCGAGCGCGACGCGCTGGCGCTGGCCGCCGGAAAGCTGGCCAGGGCGACGGGCGCCGTAGCCGGGAAGCCGCACCAGCGCCAGCGCTTCTTCCGCCGCCTTTTGCCGCTCCGGTCTGCCGACGCCCTTGACCATCAGCCCATAGGCGACGTTGTCGAGCACGTTGAGATGCGGGAACAGCGCATAATCCTGGAACACGGTGTTGACGTTGCGGCGATAGGGCGGCACGCCCTCGGCGCGTTCGCCGAAGATCGAGATCGAGCCCGCCGTCGGCTGCTCGAAACCGGCGATGAGGCGCAGGCACGTCGTCTTGCCCGAGCCGGAAGGCCCGAGCATGGCGAAGAACTCGCCCGGCACGATGTCGAGATCGACCGCGTCGACGGCACGCACGCTGCCGAAATGGCGAGAGACGTTTTGGAAGGAAACGGCGGAGGTCATGGGGCTGTCCTGATCTGTCAGGCTCATCAAATTTCAGGCGGTAGCGCTGCCTCTCATCCGCCTGCCGGCACCTTCTCCTCGTATAGTGGACGGGGAGAAGGGAGGCGCTCCAACGCTGGCGACCCCCCGTTCTTCACGAGGAGAGGGTAAGGGTGAGGGGCAGCGCCGAGCTTCGTAGGTGAGGCGAACTCACCGCCCGCCGATGACGCCGATATAGTCCGACACCCAGCGGTAATAGGGCACGCACTGGTCGTTCTGGGTGGCGCATTTCGAGACCGGCGTCTTCCAGAACTTGATCTTGTCGAAATTGTCGTACCCGTTGGTCTTGCACCCTTCTTCGCCGAGCAGTTCGTTGCCCTTGCAGGCGGCGGGCACCACCGGCAGCGAGCCGAACCAGGCGGAGACGTCGCCCTGCACTTTTGGCGACAGCGAATGCTCCATCCACATGTAGGCGCAGTTCGGGTGGGCAGCATCGGCCTCCATCATCGTGGTATCGGCCCAGCCGGTGACGCCCTCCTCGGGGATAGTCGAGGCGACCGGCTTCTTGGCCGCGATCAGCGTGTTGACCTGGTAGGGCCAAGAACCGGAGGCGACGACGCCTTCGTTCTGGAAATCGTCGACCTGGATGGCGGCGTCGTGCCAATAGCGTCCGACCAGCGTACGCTGGACCCGCAACAGGTCGAGCGCCGCCTTGTACTGATCCTCGGTCAGTTCGTACGGATCCTTGATGCCGAGCTCCGGCTTGTGAGCCATCAGGTAATTGGCGGCGTCGGCGATGTGGATCGGCCCGTCATAGGCCTGGACGCGGCCCTTGTTCGACTTGCCGTCGGGAAGCTTCAATTCCTCGAAGACCACGTTCCAGCTCTTCGGCGCCTCCTTGAACACTTCGGTGTTGTACATCAGCACGTTCGGCCCCCACTGATAGGGGACGCCGTAATGGACTCCGCCGACGGTGAACCAGGGCGCATCCTTCAGCCGGTCGTCGACCGTCTTCCAGCTCGGGATGAGGTCGGTGTTGATCGGCTGGACGCGCTTGCCGGCGACCAGACGCAGCGAGGCATCGCCCGAGGCGGTGACCAGGTCGAAACCGCCCTCGTTCATCAGCGAGACCATCTCGTCGGAGGTGTTAGCGGTCTTGACGTTGACCTTGCAGCCGGTTTCCTTCTCGAAGGACGTGACCCAATCATAGCCCTTGTCGGTTTCGCCGCGCTCGATATAGCCCGGCCAGGCGACGATATTGACCTCGCCTTCGCCTTTGCCGAGCTCCTTGACCTGGGCGATGGCCTGGCCGGAGAAGCTCAGCGCGACCGTCAAGGCAGTGCATGATTTCAGCAATGAATTCATCGTCGATCTCCCATTTTTTGCATGACCTCGAAACCGGAAGAAGATCATGCGCCCGTTCAAAACGTTGGATGCGCGGCTCTGAAGGGCCGTGCTCCTCGCATCGGCCCGAAAATCGGAATCGATTTTCGGAAAGCCCGATGCGAAAATTGAAAGTCTTAGAGCGTACTATGTGCGTCCAATTGGATGCACGTCGCTCTAACAGCAGCTTTGTTCCCTGACCGAAAAGTGCTGCGAAATTTCCGGTTTCGCAAATTCATTTATCAGAAACCCGATATCGATTTTTCCGATACATCAGCGGCCGATCTTCTCGGGCCGTTGGCGCACCATGCGCTGCGACTGGGCAAGTCCGATGAAGTCGCGAGCCGCCTGCGGCAGGCCGGAGCCGCGCCGCCAGACCATGCCGACCTGGACGACTGGTAACGACCCCGAAATATCGCGCGATTCGATGCGGTCGCCTTCCAGCGACCATGGCCGGTAGACGAGGTCGGGCAGCAGCGCCACGCCGGCGCCGGTAGCGACGAGGCTGCGCACCGCTTCGACCGAGCGGGTGCGGAAGGCGACATGCGGCTTGGCGCCGATTGCCGTCAGCAGCTTTCCGGTATTCTCCTCGATCTCGTCGACGGTCAGCATGATCAGCGGTTCCGAGGCGATGTCGCCGATGCCGATGATGTCGGCACCGGCCAAGGGATGGCCGAGCGGCAGCCACAGCCGGTAGGCCGAGACTTCGAGGATTTCGGACTGCAGTGCCGTGCGGTCGCGCAGGTTCGAGGTGACCATGACGGCAATGTCGAGCTTGCCGCCAATTAACAGGTGCTCGAGATAGTCGCCATTGTCCTCGATCGCCGAGACCTCGACACCCGGATAGGCGCGGCGGTAGCGGGCAAGAAGATCGGAAAGCACATAGCCGGCGACCAGCGAGGTGACGCCAAGTTGCAGCCGCCCGCTTGCCGCGGCCTGTTCGCCGAAGAAGGCGCGGCGCGCATCGGAAACGTCGGCCAGGATCTTTCTCGCATGGCGCAGGAACTGGTGGCCTTTGTGGGTGATGTTCAAGCCGCGCGGGTGGCGCTCGAACAGCTCGACGCCGAGATCGTGCTCCAGCTCCTTGATCGCCTCGGTGACCGAGGATTGCGAGATCGACAGGTTCTGGGCGGCGCCCGACACTGTGCCCTGCTCGGCGACGGCGATGAAGAACTGCAATTGGCGGATGGTGAAAGCCATGGCCGGACTAAACACGGCAGAGGCGGCGCTGGGAAGTGGGTGCTGGCGCAGATCTCCCGATAGAGCTCCCGATAGAGCTCCCGATAGAGCTCAGCCCTCGCTTCCGCCATCGGCAATGCTGAGCCGTGCGCCGGCCTGGGCAAGGGCGGCGGCGATGTCGTGCGGCGGCGGACGGTCGGTCGCGAGTTCGGAAAAGCCGCCGAAGCCGCAGACCTGAACAAGGCCCTGGCGGCCGAATTTGCTATGGTCGGTGACGACAAGCGAACGCTGGCCGCGCGACAGCACCATGCGGGCGAATTCGGCCTCTTCCAGATCATAGTCCATGACGCCGGTGACGGCATCGACCGCACCGGTCGATATCACTGCATGGCTGACGGAAAAGCGGCTGACGAATTCGATGGCCGAGACGCCGAAGGCAGCACCGGAATCGCTGCGCAGCTCGCCGCCGGCCATGTAGACCTTATTGCCGTTGACGGTGGCCAATGTGCGGGCGATGTCGGAGGAGTTGGTGACGACCGTCAGCCGCCGGTGGCCGAGCAGTTCCCGGGCCAGGAAAGAGGTGGTGGTGCCGGTGTCGAGCATGATCGATTCGCCGTCGCGGATGGTGGCGGCGACCATGCGCGCTATTGCCCGCTTGGCATCGGCGTTCTCGCGCATGCGCCGCTCGAACGGCGCTTCGCCGGCAATCGACGGCAGGCCGACGGCGCCGTGCATCTTGAGGATGGAACCGTCGCTGGTCAGTGGCTTGACGTCGCGGCGTACTGTCTCCAGCGAGACGCCCAGCCGGTCGGCCAGGCTCGCAATGGTCACGGTGCCTTCCTCCTTGAGGAGGCGCAGGATTTCGCCATGCCGCTTCGAGTGGACCATCGGTTCCATCCGGTCGGATTGTTGCACCGCTGACCGTTTCTACGGCATAAATGCCACTAACTCCAAGGAATTTAGCAAAATTCGGGCAAAAAACCAGAAAATACCACAATTTCGCGTTGACAACACCTCCAGCGTGGCGCGACATTATCGCTGTGACAGGCTCGGAACGGAGGACGACGGCTGAGCCGCACGAAAAATCGCTTGCCCGAACGCCCGGGAGATCGTCGGGTGCAAGGGTACCGAAATTCAGGATCCGCGGGGGCGGATGCCGGCGTCGAAGAACCCGGCACAAAGGGGCTCGTCGGTGCGGTGCGGGATACCGATCCCGAGATCTGCACCGACGAGATCTTCGCGTTGCCTCCATTCCTCCGTCCGATTGTCATCGCTGGCCAGCCGTGACATGCGTGGAAAATTGACCCAATGTTGGACGAGATCGTGACTGTCGAAGACCGCATCCGTGCGCTGCCTTGCTGGACCGGCAGCATCGACATCGCGCCGCTGCCGGGCGGGCTGAGCAATGCCAATTATTTGGTCAAGGACGCGGCCGGGCGGCACGTCGTGCGGCTCGGCCAGGACTATCCGTTCCACCATGTCTTTCGCGAGCGCGAGATGATGACGGCGCGGGCAGCGCACGCGGCAGGCTTCGCTCCGGCCGTCCACTACACTGGACCCGGCGTCATGGTGACGGAGTATCTCGGCGCCAAGGCCTATGTCGCGCAGGACGTGCGCGCCGATCTCGGCCGCGTTGCCGCGTTGCTGCGCGGTTTCCACCGGGAGATGCCCGGTCATGTCTCCGGCGCCGGCTTCATGTTCTGGGTATTCCATGTCATTCGCGACTATGCGCGCACGCTGGAGGAAGGCCGCAGCCGCAAGCTGGGCGAACTGCCGCGCCTGCTGACGCTGGCGAACGAGCTCGAGCGCGCGCAAAAGCTGCTGCCGATCGTCTTCGGCCATAATGACCTCTTGCCGGCTAACATAATCGACGACGGTCACAGGCTGTGGCTCATCGATTTCGAATATGCAGGCTTCAACACCGCGATGTTCGACCTTGCCGGCGCGGCGTCGAATGCAGGCATGAGCGACGAGGAGTCCTTCGCCTTCCTGACCGCCTATTTCATGAAGGAGCCGGACCCGGCGATACGGCGCTCGCATGCCGCCATGCAATGCGCGTCGCTGCTGCGTGAGGCGATGTGGGGCATGGTTTCCGAGCTTTACCTCGACGCGCCCGGTGTCGACTACGCCGCCTACGCCGACGAAAACCTGGCGCGGCTCGAAGCCGCCCTGGAAAACTACAGGACAAAATACGGGACGCGGACATGACCTTGCCCGCCCAGGCCGGCATCGTCGTCATCGGCGGTGGCATCATCGGCTGTTCGACGGCCTATCATCTGGCGCGCGACCACAAGGCCGAAATCGTGCTGCTCGAACAGGGCAAACTGACCTCGGGTTCGACCTGGCATGCTGCCGGGCTGGTCGGCCAGCTACGCTCGTCGGCGTCGATCACGCGCGTGCTCAAATATTCGGTCGATCTCTACAAGGGGCTGGAAGCCGAAACCGGCCTGGCCACCGGCTGGAAGATGACAGGCTGCCTGCGCCTCGCCACCAAGGCCGACCGCTGGACCGAGTATAAGAGGCTGGCGACGACGGCAAAGAGCTTCGGCATGGATATGCATTTGCTGTCGCCGGCCGAGGTCAAGGAAATGTGGCCGCTGCTGGAAACCGGCGACCTCGTCGGCGCTTCCTGGCTGCCGAGCGACGGTCAGGCAAGCCCTTCCGATATCACCCAGTCGCTGGCCAAGGGCGCGCGCATGCATGGCGCAAAATTGTTCGAGGAGGTGCGGGTCACCGGCTTCGAAATGACGAACGGCCGGATCGTCAAGGTAAGGACGAACAAGGGCGATATCGCCTGCGACAAGGTGGTGAACTGCGCCGGGCAATGGGCGCGGCAGGTGGGTGCGCTGGCCGGCATCAACGTGCCGCTGCAGCCCGTGAAGCACCAATACATCATCACCGAAAGGATCGACGGCTTGGCGGGTGACGCGCCGACGATCCGCGACCCCGACCGCCGCACCTATTTCAAGGAGGAGGTCGGCGGGTTGGTGATGGGAGGCTATGAGCCGAACCCGCAGGCCTGGACGACCGATCTGCCCGGTGGTGATGTGCCGGACGATTGGGAGTTCCGGCTGTTCGACGATGATTACGATCATTTCGAGCAGCATATGGGCCAGGCGATCGAGCGTGTCCCGGCGCTCGCCAATGTCGGCGTCAAGCAGATGATCAATGGACCGGAGAGCTTCACGCCGGACGGCAATTTCATCCTCGGCGTGGCGCCGGAATGCCCGAATATGTTCGTCGGCGCCGGTTTCAACGCCTTCGGCATTGCATCCGGCGGCGGCGCCGGCTGGGTGCTGGCGCAATGGGTGGTCGACGGCGAGGCGCCGCTCGATTTGTGGGTGGTCGACATCCGCCGCTTCTCCAATCTGCACCGCGACCGGCAATGGGTCCGCGACCGCACGCTTGAAGCCTATGGCAAGCACTACACGATCGGCTTTCCGCATGAGGAATATGTCAGCGGCCGGCCGCGCATCGTTTCTCCACTCTATGAACGGCTGAAAGAACATCGCGCCGTGTTCGGCTCGAAGCTCGGCTGGGAGCGGCCGAACTGGTTCGCGCCGGAAGGGTTCGAGCCTAAAGACGTCTATTCGATGGGCCGGCAGAACTGGTTTTCGCCGGTCGGCGACGAACACCGCCACGTGCGCGAAAAGATCGGCATCTTCGACCAGTCATCCTTCGCCAAATACGAAATGACGGGCGCGGACGCGCTGAAGGCGCTGGACTGGATCTGCGCCAATGACGTCGCCAAACCGGTCGGCCGGCTGACCTACACGCAGCTCCTCAACACGCGCGGCGGCATCGCGGCCGATTTGACCGTGGCGCGGCTCGGTGAGGAGAAATTCTACATCGTCACCGGCACCGGGTTCCGCACGCATGATTTCTCCTGGATTGCCGATCATATCGGCAGGGAGTTCGACGTGACGCTGACCGACGTCACGGAGGATTTTGGCACGCTGTCGCTGATGGGGCCGCGCGCCCGCGACGTGCTGTCCGATGTGACCGACGCGGATGTGTCGAATACAGCTTTCCCGTTCGGCCATGTTCGCGAGATCGCCATTGCCGGCCACATCGTGCGGGCACTGCGCGTCACCTATGTCGGTGAGCTCGGCTGGGAATTGCATGCGCCGATCGCGGCGACGGGCGAGGTTTTCGATGCGCTGATGGCGGCGGGCGAGACCTACGACATCCGCCCGGTCGGCTACCGGGCGCTGGAATCACTGCGGCTGGAAAAAGGCTACCGCGCCTGGGGCTCCGACATCACGCCCAACGACACGCCGCAGGAGGCCGGCCTCGGCTGGGCGGTGAAGCTCAGAAAAAACACCGATTTCCTCGGCCGGCGGGCCTTGGAGAAGGTCGACGGTTCGCCGCCCAGGAAACGTTTTGCCGGCTTCACGGTCGACGATCCGGACATCGTCCTGCTCGGGCGCGAGACCATCCTGCGCAACGGCGAGGCGGTCGGTTATCTCACCAGCGGCGGCTATGGCTACACCATCGGCAAGAACATCGGCTACGGCTATGTGCGCAATGCCGATGGCGTCAACGATGATTTCCTCACTTCCGGCAACTACGAGCTGGTGGTGGCAATGGAACGGACGCCGGCTAAGATACACCTCGAGCCGCTTTACGATCCGGCAGGAGCAAAGGTGAAGGCGTAGAGCCTTCCGGTTTCAGCCTCAGTTCACGATGAGCACCAGCCCCCGGCTCGGCACGGTATCGGCCTCGCCTGGCATCGAAACATAGGGCAGCGTCTCTTCGGCGCGCGTGACGGTGGCTTGCGCCTCGAGCTCGGCGATCCGCGCGGCAAACCCGGCATCCCACAGCGTGTTCTTCACCGTCAGCACGATCACCCCACCCGGCCGGCAGATGCGGATCAGCTCGTCCAGCCCCTCGGCTCCGACATGGCCCGAAGTGAAGACGCCGGCGGAGATGATCCCGGCATAGGCATCGTCCACGAACGGCAGCGGTCCGCCAAGCGCCAGGCAGTGAAGCGCCGAATAGACGCCCTTGCGCGCCGCCTGGGCCAGCATGCCTTCCGAGATGTCGAGCGCCTCGACCTGCGGATAACCGGTGATGGCAAGCCATTCGCCGATAAGCCCGGTGCCTGCCCCGGCATCGAGGAGAGGTGCGGCGCCGCGCGGCAGATGGCGGGCCAGCAAGGCAAGGCAGATGGTGGGATGGCGATAGCCAGCCGCCGACATGTCGGCGTCATAGGTGCCTGCCCAACTGTCGTAGAGCGCCGCGACGTCTTCCGGCCGCTTCGCCGCATAGGCTGCGGCGAGTGCGCTCTGCTGATTGCTGTCCGTCATCGCTTTCCGTCGCCTGGTATCGATCCGCAACGCGATCATAGCCAAACGGCGAAAACTGTGGAACCGTCGTCGTCCCAATAACACGGGGAAAGGAGCGAAATCCATGGCGGACGACCGGGCGCGCGCCGCACTTGCGGCTATTCCGGTGCTGGCCGGCTACGAGGGGCCGCTGGAACGGCTTGGCGGCCTCACCAATCTCGTCTTCAGAGCGGGAGATTTCTGCCTGCGTATCCCCGGCAAGGGTACCGAGGAATACATCAACCGCGCCAACGAGGCAGTGGCGGCGCGGGAAGCGGCGAAGGCCGGCGTCAGTCCCGATGTGCTGCATGTCGATGCCGAGACCGGCGTGTTGGTGACCCGCTTCGTTGCCGGTGCCGAGACGATGTCACCGGAAAAGTTCAAGACTCGGCCGGGCAGTCCGGCACGCGCCGGCAAGGCCTTTCGCAAACTGCACACATCCGGCGCGGTGTTCCCCTTCCGCTTCGAGCTGTTTGCGATGACCGACGATTATCTGAAAGTGCTGTCGACCAAGGACGTCGCCCTGCCTGCCGGCTACCACGATGTGGTCCGCGAGGCGGAGGCAGTGCGCTCAGCACTTGCGGCTCAACCTCTGCCGATCGTCGCCTGCCACTGCGACCCGCTATGCGAAAACTTTCTCGATACTGGGGACAGGATGTGGATCGTCGACTGGGAATATTCCGGCATGAACGATCCGCTCTGGGATATCGGCGACCTCAGCGTCGAAGGGCAATTCGACGCCGCGCAGGACGAGGAGATGACGCTGGCCTATTTCGGCGGCGAGCCGAGACCGGCGGAGCGCGCCCGCATCGTCATTTATAAGGCGATGTGCGACCTGCTGTGGACGCTGTGGGGACTGATCCAGCTTGCCAACAAAAATCCGGCCGACGACTTTCGCGCCTATGCCGACGGCCGGTTTGCGCGCTGCAAGGCGCTGATGGAGACGCCGGAATTTTCGCGGCATCTTGCGGCGATGCGCCGGGGTTAGTTCACGCCCTTTGGCACGTTTTCGGGCGGTACCGTGTCGACCACCTTCTGGCGGTGGAAGATGAACAGGCCGGCCAGCACGACGATGGCCGAGCCGACCAGGATACGCGGCCCAGGCACATCGCCGAAGAAGGCCAGGCCGAAGACCACTGCCCACAAAAGCAGGCTGTAATGCAGCGGCGCCAAGGTCGAGGCAGGGGCAAGCTTCCAACGCCCGGGTGATCATCAGGTGCGCGCCGCAGGAGACGACGCCAAGAAGCAGCATGGCGCCGAAATCGAGCGATGACGGCGTCTTCCAACTGCCTATGGTCAACGCAGCGCCGACCAGCAGCGTGCCGATGCTCTGCCAGGTGACCAGCGAAGTGTCGCTGGTGCCGCGCAGCCGCCGGTTGAGGATGATGGCGAAGGCAAATGAAATGCTGCCGGCGAGCGCGAACATCGAGGACAGCGAGAACGCGGCCGAGGATGGCTTCAGCATGATCAGCACGCCGCAGAAGCCGACCAGGATCGCCGCCCAGCGGCGCCAGCCGACCCTTTCGCCGAGCAGGAAATGCGACAGCGCCGCCACGTAGATCGGCCCGGCCATGTAAAAGCTCATCACATCGGCGAGCGGCAGATAGACGACCGCCGCGTAGAACAGCGCCGTGTCGAGCGTCGTCATCACCACGCGCAGCAGCTGCAGCTCCGGCCGCTCCATGCGAAACAGCTTGGCCGGGCCCTGATGTGCAATCATCGGCCCGAGTATGAAAAACGCGCCGATCGAGCGGATCAGCACGACCTGGCCGACGGAAAAACTGGCGACCAGCCACTTGCCCATCGCGTCGTTCAGCGCAAACAGGAAGTCGCCGGCGAGCATCAGCAGGATGCCGGCCAGCAGCACGTTCATGATCGTTGAGTACTGGGCTGCGGGCCGCGCCATTCCGTTACCGGTTCCTCGCCGTGGGGTACGGTGACCCGCGTCGTAGTCGCAAGCTGCAGCCATGACGAGGCGAAAATCGAGAATTCGGTAAGACCAGCGCCGGAAATCGGCTGGACTAAGCGTGGCGCCGGTTCACCGTGCCCGGCCTTCCGGCGATCGAAAGCCGCGTGTCCTGCCGGCTGCGCTCGGCCACCACCTTGCCCCTGGCGATGACGCAGAGACGCTCTGGGCGCAGGCGCAGCGCCTCGACTGGGTTGCCGGCATCGAGAACGACCAGGCTGGCGCGCTTGCCGACCGCCAGGCCAAGGTGGTCGAGGCCCATGATGGCGGCATTGACGTTGGTGACCATGTCGAAGCAGCGCGCCATCTCGGCCGGGCTCGACATCTGCGCGACATGCAGGCCCATGAAGGCGACGTCGAGCATGTCTGCGGTGCCCAGCGAATACCAGGGGTCGAGCACGCAATCCTGGCCCCAGCCGACGCGGATGCCTTGCGCCAGCATCTCCTTGACCCGCGTCAGTCCGCGGCGCTTGGGAAAGGTGTCGTGGCGGCCCTGCAGCATGATGTTGATCAGCGGATTGGGGATCGCCGAAACGCCGGCCTCGGCAATCAGCGGCAATAGCTTCGAAACGTAGTAATTATCCATCGAATGCATCGATGTCAGGTGCGAGCCGGCCACTCTGCCCTGCAACCCGAGCCGCTGCGTCTCATAAGCAAGCTGCTCGATGTGGCGCGACAGCGGATCGTCGGTCTCGTCGCAATGCAAGTCGACCATCAGGCCGCGCTTCGCCGCGATTTCGCAGAGCTCGGTGACGGAGCGCGTGCCGTCGGCCATTGTGCGCTCGAAATGCGGAATGCCGCCGACGACATCGACGCCTATGTCGAGCGCCCGGATGGTGTTGTCGCGCGCCGTCGGCGAGCGGTAAAACCCGTCCTGCGGGAAGGCGACCAGCTGCAGGTCGATATAGGGGCCAACCGTCTTCTTCACGTCGAGCAGCGCCTCGACCGCCAGCAGGCGGTCGTCGCAAACATCGACATGGGTGCGGATGGCGAGCAGGCCCATCGACACCGCCCAGTCGCAATAGGCGAGCGCACGGTCGCGCACCGCTTCGTGGGTCAGAAGCGGCTTCAACTCGCCCCAAAGCGAGATGCCTTCGAGCAGCGTGCCCGAGACATTGATGCGCGGAATGCCGAGCGAAAGCGTGGCGTCCATATGGAAATGCGGATCGACGAAGGGCGGCGAGACCAGATTGCCATGGGCATCGATCGCCGTGCCGGCGCTGACGTTCAGCTCGGGCTCTATCGCTGCGATCGTTTCGCCGACGATGCCGATATCGGCGATCCTGCCGTCGGGCAGCGTCCCGCCGCGCACCACAAGGTCAAAATCCATCTAGCGCCACCTCGTTCAAAAAAGCCGTTTCTTCCCATGCAGCGTGCTGCCGCAAGGCGGAACCTTCAGGCGCGGCCCTTCCCTTCTCCCCTTGTGGGAGAAGGTAGCCGCGAAGCGGCCGGATGAGGGGTGTTCCAGCTTGGCGCCGACGACACTCCGTCCAGCACCCCTCAACCGTCTTGGCGCTGCGCGCCAATCCACCTTCTCCCACAAGGGGAGAAGGAAAAGCCACTATTCCGGCACGTACCGCACCGCCCCCTTGGCGGCACTTGTCGCCATCGCCGCATAGGCGCGCAAGGCCGTCGTCACCTTGCGCTTGCGCTTTTCTTCGGGCTTCCAGGCAGCCGTTCCCCTGGCCTCCATCGCGGCGCGACGGGCGATGAGTTCGGCGTCGTCGACAGCAAGCCTGATGGTGCGGTTGGGGATATCGATCTCGATCGTGTCGCCTTCCCTGACCAGCCCGATCAGACCGCCTTCCGCGGCTTCCGGCGAGACATGGCCGATCGACAGGCCGGAGGTGCCGCCGGAAAAACGACCGTCGGTGATCAGTGCGCAGGCTTTGCCGAGGCTTTTCGACTTCAAATAGCTGGTCGGGTAGAGCATTTCCTGCATGCCGGGTCCGCCGCGTGGCCCTTCATAGCGAATGACGACGACATCGCCGGCCTTGATCTCGTTCGACAGGATCGCCTTGACGCTGGCGTCCTGGCTTTCGAACACTCTTGCCGGACCGGTGAATTTCAGGATCGATTCATCGACGCCCGCCGTCTTCACGATGCAGCCATCGAGTGCCAGATTGCCTTTCAGCACGGCAAGGCCGCCATCCCTGGAGAAAGGATGTTCGGCCGAGCGGATGACGCCCTTCTCGCGGTCGAGATCGAGATCGTCCCAGCGGCGGTCCTGGCTGAACGCGACTTGCGTCGGCACGCCGCCGGGTGCCGCCAGGAAGAAATCGCGGACATTCTGGCTGGTGGTGCGCGAAATATCCCAATGATCGAGCGCTTCGCCGAGGCTTGCGGTGTGCACCGTCGGCAGGTCGCGGTTGATCAGCCCGGCGCTATCCAACTGGCCGAGGATGGCCATGATGCCGCCGGCGCGGTGGACATCCTCCATATGGACGTCTGCCTTGGCCGGGGCCACCTTGCACAGCACTGGCACCCGCCGCGACAGCCGGTCGATGTCCTCCATGGTGAAGTCGACCTCGCCCTCATGTGCCGCGGCAAGGATGTGCAGCACGGTGTTGGTCGAGCCGCCCATGGCGATGTCGAGTGTCATGGCGTTCTCGAAGGCGCCCTTCGAGGCGATGCTGCGCGGCAGCGCGGTGTCGTCGTCCTGCTCGTAATAGCGCTGGGCAAGATCGACGATCAGGTGGCCGGCCTCGACGAACAGGCGCTTGCGGTCGGCATGCGTCGCCAGCGTCGAACCATTGCCGGGCAAGGACAGGCCGAGCGCCTCGGTCAGGCAGTTCATCGAATTGGCGGTGAACATGCCGGAGCAGGAACCGCAGGTCGGGCAGGCCGAGCGTTCGATGGTCCTGACGTCCTCGTCGGACACCTTGTCGTCGGCGGCCGCGACCATAGCGTCGACCAGATCAAGCGCCTGGCTCTTGCCGGCGAGCACCACCTTGCCGGCCTCCATCGGCCCGCCGGAGACGAAGACGGTCGGGATGTTGAGGCGCAGCGACGCCATCAGCATGCCGGGCGTGATCTTGTCGCAATTCGAGATGCAGACCATCGCGTCGGCGCAGTGCGCGTTGACCATGTATTCGACCGAGTCGGCGATCAATTCGCGCGACGGCAGCGAATAGAGCATGCCGTCATGGCCCATGGCGATGCCGTCATCGACGGCAATGGTGTTGAACTCCTTGGCAACGCCGCCGGCTTTTTCGATCTCGCGGGCAACCAGCTGGCCGAGATCCTTCAAATGGACATGGCCCGGCACGAATTGGGTGAAGGAATTGACCACGGCAATGATCGGCTTGCCGAAATCCGAATCCTTCATGCCGGTAGCGCGCCACAGGCCGCGGGCGCCGGCCATGTTGCGGCCATGGGTGGTGGTGCGGGAACGGTAGGCGGGCATTGAACTGTCCTTGCTGTCTGCGTCGCGCCCAAAGGTGCGGAAAACCGGAATTGAGCCGCAGGCCTTATAGACGGCACACTCTGGTCTGGCCACAATTTTGCGCTGCGCCAGGGTGCGGAACGAGCGGCCAGCCAAAGACGCAGCCGGTCCAGGCCGTAAAAAAGTCAGAAGTGCTGTCGGATCGTGTTTTGCTCGAGCGTCCTTGAGCAGACGGCGGGACCGGGCATCAATTGCCAGCCGGCCGTTTTGCGAGTGAAACAAGCCAAAACCAGCCCGAGGAGCAAGAGAATGCAAAAGATCACCCCTTGCCTGTGGTTCGACGACCAGGCCGAGGAGGCCATGAACCATTACATCTCCATCTTCAAGAATTCGAAGGTGCTGAGCGTGATGCGCTGGCCCAAGGGCAGCGGCGATAATGAGGGCAAGGTGCTGATGGTCTCATTCGAGCTCGACGGCGTTCAGTTCCACGCGCTCAACGGCGGCCCGCAATTCAAGTTCACCCAGGCAGTCTCGCTCTCCATCGACTGCAAGACGCAGGAAGAGGTCGACTATTTCTGGGACAGGCTCATCGCGGGCGGTGGCCAGCCCAGCCAGTGCAGCTGGCTGAAGGACAAATTCGGCCTCTCCTGGCAGGTCGTTCCCGAGCAGCTGCCCAGGCTGCTGTTGGACCCCGACAGGGAAAAGGCCGGCCGCGTGATGCAGGCGATGATGCAGATGAGCAAGATCGACATCGCCAAGATCGAAGAGGCAGCGAAAGGGTGAACGAACGCGATCTTTCCTTCTCCCCCTGTGGGAGAAGGTGGATCGGCGCGAAGCGCCGAGACGGTTGAGGGGTACTGGACGGAATGAGACGTTGGTGTTTCCTGGAACACCCCTCATCCGTCGCCTTCGGCGACACCTTCTCCCACAAGGAGGGCTTTGCACGGGGAAGCGAAATCCTGGTTGGTGAGTTAATGGGGCTTTTTTGATGGCCGGGAAAGCAGTTTTCGACGGCTTGGTATGGCATCGACCGGCATGACCGGCCGATCCGCCGATTTTAGGCCGATTTTAGACAGACTCCTCCTCATGCCGGCTTTCCGCCAGGTGGATAGAGGGCGCCGACCATGGTCCGCAGATTGTAGGCGCAGGCGGCTAGTATGCATTGCGTGCGGTTGGCGGCGAGGTTGAAGAAGCGCAGGCGCCGCATGCCGTAGCGCTCCTTGAACACAGCAAAAGGCCGCTCCACAGCCGCCCGCACCTTGGCGATCAACCGGTTACGCAGCTTCTGGCGCGCCGGCAACTCGGGATGATGCTTGTTGGGCCGCCGCATCAGCCGGTCCTTGATCCCGGCCTTGGCCAGCCGATCATGCCTGGCATGGGTGTAGTAGGCCTGATCGCCATAGGCCGCCTTCTCATCGCCGCAAACCAGATTGTCGGCCGCCTCGGTGTCGGTGATCGAGGCGTCGCTTACCTCGACACGCCGGATCATGGTGTGCTCCTGGTCGGCGCCGATGTGCATCTTGTAGCCGAAGGTGCTCTTGTTGCCCTTCTTGCCCCAGCGCGCGTCCTTGTCGGCCGACGGCTTGGCCGGGCCCTGGTGGCCCTTCTTCGGCTGCTTGGGCGGCCGCCCACGGGCCTGCAGGAACGTCGCATCGACTAAGGTGCCGCGCTTGACGATCAGGCCCTTCGTCTCCAGCTGGCGGTTGATCTCCTCAAACACCTTGTCGATCAGCCGCTCGCGCGTCAGTTCCTCGCGGAAGCGCCACAGTGTCGAATGATCGGGCGTACGGTCCGAAAGGCTGAAGCCGGCAAAGCGGCGAAACGACAGCCGGTCACGGATCTGAGCCTCCAATGCCGGATCGCTCAGCCCGTGCCACACGCCCAGCAAAAGACAGCGCACCAGCGCCTCCGCCGGGTAGCTGGTGTTGCCCGAGCCGGGACCGCTGCGCTGACCCAGCAATGTTCGGATCGGTGCCCAGTCCAGTTCCTTCGATACCAGGTCGAAAATCGTCTCGTCCGACGCCGCCAGCCCGTCCGCCAGACTCAACTGACCCAGAACACGATCCGCCATCCCGAATCTCCCTGCTTCGACCATCATCACAGAATCACCAATCGGCTTCTATGCAAAGGTCTCACAAGGGGAGAAGGGAAGGGGCGCATCAAGCCGCTCTGTCGCGGACCTGATAGTCCTTCACCGCCGTGAAGCGGATCGCCTTCCAGCGCTCGGCCTCGTAGTTGAGCGAGAAGGCGTGCTGGGCGAGGAACACCGGATCATTGTCGAGGTCGCGCGCAATGTCGCCGCGATGCGCCTCGATGAAGCGCTGGAGCTCGGCCCTGTCGTCGGCCGATATCCAGCGGCAGACGGAAAACCGCGACATCTCGAAATCGACCGGCAGCGTGTATTCGAAGTTTAGCCGCTCCTTCAAGACGTCGAGCTGCAGGGCGCCGACGACGCCGACGATGGCTGGCGAGCCGTCCTCCGGCGAGAACAATTGCACGACGCCTTCCTCGGCCATCTGGTGCAGCGCTTCCTTGAGCTTCTTGGCTTTCATGGCATCGCCGAGGCGAACGCGGCGCAGGATTTCAGGCGCGAAATTCGGCACGCCCCGGAACAATATCTCCTCGCCTTCGGTCAGCGTGTCGCCGATGCGCAGCGTGCCGTGGTTGGGGATGCCGACGACATCGCCGGCGAACGCCTCGTCGGCCGTGACGCGGGTGCGGGCGAAGAAGAATTGCGGTGCCGACAGGCTCATCGGTTTTCCCGTGCGCACCAGCTTGGCCTTCATGCCGCGCTCGAGCTTGCCGGAGCAGACGCGGACGAAAGCGATGCGGTCGCGATGGTTGGGGTCCATATTGGCCTGGATCTTGAAGACGAAGGAGGTCATCTTGTCCTCGGTCGCCTCGACCTTGCGGCTGTCGGCCTCCTGCGCGCGCGGCGGCGGCCCGTAGGCGCCGAGCGCCTCGATCAGGTCGCGCACGCCGTAATTGCGCAGCGCCGAACCGAAATAGACCGGCGTCAAATGGCCCTCGCGGAAGGCATCGAGGTCGAGCGGGCGACAGGCCTCGCGCGCCAACTCCAGCTCCTCGATGAAGGCCTCCCGCTCGTTCTCCGGCAGCAGGCCGGCGACGCGGTTGGAATCGGGTCCATTGACCGGCGTGCGCTCCTTTTCGGCGTCGCCCTTGCGCACCGCGTTCAGCGCCAGATGGTAGGTCCCGGAAAAGGTCTTGCCGCGGCCGATCGGCCAGGTGATCGGCGCTGTATCCAGTGCCAGCTTCTGCTCGATCTCATCGAGGATGTCGAATGGGTCTCGGCTTTCGCGGTCCATTTTGTTGACGAAGGTGATGATCGGGATATCGCGCAGCCGGCAGACCTCGAACAGTTTCAGCGTGCGCGGCTCGATGCCCTTGGCGGCGTCGATCACCATGACCGCGCTGTCGACCGCCGACAGCGTGCGATAGGTGTCGTCGGCGAAATCCTCGTGGCCGGGCGTGTCGAGCAGGTTGAAGACGGTGTCCTCGTATTCGAAGGTCATCACCGAGGTGACCACCGAAATGCCGCGCTCGCGTTCGATCTTCATCCAGTCCGAGCGGGTCTGGATGCGGTCCTTCTTGGCCTTGACCTCGCCGGCAAGCTGGATGGCGCCGCCGAACAAAAGCAGTTTTTCGGTGAGCGTCGTCTTGCCGGCGTCGGGGTGGGCAATGATCGCGAAAGTGCGGCGGCGCGATACCGCTTGTTCGATGTCTTCAGCCAATTTCATGGAATCCTGTCTGTGGCGCGGGCTTCTAGCAGCGCTTTTCCGGCCTGTCGAACGGAAACACCGCTGATACCCCGGCAGCAGGTTCAGTCTCTGACGATAGCCGCCTGCGTGACCGAGCCAGCGTCATCCAGGCGCATAACCAGCCATTCAGAGTCGATCGAAAAAAATCCTCTTTCCGAACCAAGAATATAAACCAGACTCCAGTCCTCGAAATAGTCCGTCTTCGGCGGCTCGCCGAGCATGGCAACAACTTCTGCCCGCGATTTCCCAACCAACGCCCCGGTCAGCACCAAACCGTCAGCAATGCGATGGCGCTTATGCAAAGGATCCAGCCAGTTGTCGTCCTGCCACCAAGATCGAACGATCGGCAGCGGGCCGAAGAAGACGGCATAGACAATGGCGGCTCCGGCTGCAGCAAAAACCAGCCCTTTTATCCAGCGGCGCAAATGACCCTCATGTGATTGAGCTGAACGTTTCCAGTGAGGCGATCGTCATCGACCCGCTTCGAGAGCGGTCCCGGCAACGCTCTTGGCAAGTCTGTAGCATGGTGGCAATCAAGGCAAGAAGTCCTGGGCGTTTGAAGGTACACGGCCGCGAGCAAGAACATCATCGTCATTGGATACGGCATCATTGGCGCCTCCATCGCTTGGCACCGGCAGAGCTAAGCTGTCGACCTCTCCGCCGGCCGCGGCCGCCGGTTCACGTCCCGACGTCAGGCCGCATGGCTCTCGAACGCTATCTCGGGAATCCACTCGGCAATGGCGGCGCCGATCCTGTCGGCATGATCCTCCTGCAGATAATGCGCGCCGGGTCCGAGATCGATCAGGCGGCAACTCTTCAGGCTCGCCGCGAATTCCCGTGCCGCCTGCGGCGAGACGAGGGCCCCCGGATCGCCTGAGAAAAGCAGCTTCGGGTAGGAGGAGAGCCGGAGCGCCCGATGGTCGTGCTCGCTGATGGCACCGACATCGGCGGGCTGGCCTTCAATCGGCAGGTCGCGCGGCAGCCGCAGGATCGGCTTGCGCGATTGCGGCGTCGGGAACGGTGCCCGGTAGGAGGCCATTTCCTCATCGCTCATCGTGCGCAGCACCGCAGCCGGCAGCACCTTTTCGACGAAGACGTTGTCTTCCAGGACAAGCTTCTCACCGACGCCAGGCGTGCGCATTGCCTTGAACAATTCGCGCGCCTGCGGACGCTGGTGAAAATCGTCCCAACTCTCGAAGGGGCGGATGAATTCCATGAAGGCGAGGCCGAGGATCCGCTGCGGCCGCCGGGCCGCGAGATGGAAGGCGAGCGCGGTGCCCCAGTCCTGCGCGACGACCACCACGTCGGTGATGCCAAGCGTCTCGATGAAGGCGTCGAGATAGCGGACGTGGTCGAAGAAGCGATAGTCGATGTCCGGCTTGCCGGATTGGCCATAGCCGATCAGGTCGGGCGCAATGCAGCGGCCGAACGGCGCCACATGCGGGATGATGTCGCGCCAGATGTAGGACGACGTCGGGTTGCCGTGCAGGAATAGCACCGTCGGACCGGCAGTACCTGCCTCGACATAGGAGATGGTGGAATCGAGTACCGCGACTTGCGAGCGCGGCACCGTTGTGCGGGATTGCTGCTTTTCGAGTTTCGGGTTCATCGGATCAGCTCCTTTTTTGCGAAGACTGTTTTGAAGACGATATTCTTGAAACGCTCGAGCGGTTCGGGACTGCGCTCCACCTTCATGCGCAGCATCGCGCCTTGCCAGGAACTCAACAGGAAATCGGCGAGGTCCTCGGCATCGAACGCGTCGGTGATGTCGCCAGCCGCCTGGCCCTCGGCGATGCATTCGGCAAAGGGCTTACGCCAGCGTTCGAAAATGGCGACGAGTTGCAGCCTCAGCGCCTCGCTGTGAGCCGCCGTCTCGAGGCTGAGATTGCCGATCATGCAGCCCCGTGCCCAATCATGCGCCTCCAGCTTCGACGTGATGATTTCGAGATAGCGGCGCAAGCGCCCGACCGGGGGCGTGCCGTCCCGAGCAAGGGCCTGCTCCGCCAAACCGCTCACATAGGCGAAATAGCGGTCCAGCACCTCGCCGGTGAACGCCTCCTTGGATGCAAAATGATTGGTGAAGGACCCCGGGCGGGCATCGGCCGCGGCGACGATGTCGCGTACGCCGGCGGACGAATAGCCGGAATTCCAGATGGTTTTGAAACCGGCGTCGAGAAGTTTTTCGCGAAGTGAATGTCTAGCCATGCCGGTACAATACGTACGTACGTATTAAAGTCAAGAGGCACATTTGATACGGCGCGCTCTTGGCAGAACCCACGGGCAATGGCATCGCAGTGGTGGCGTTGGAACGAGGAGGGAAGCATGACAGCGGCGAAAGAAGTGATTGTCATCGGCGCCGGCATCATCGGCGCCTCCATCGCCTGGCACCTGACCAGGGCCGGAGCAAAGGTGACGGTCGTTGCCGGCAGCGGCGCCGGCGGCGTCGCGACACCGAATTCCTTTGCCTGGATCAATGCCAGCTGGGGCAATCCGGAGGTCTATTTCCGCCTGCGCATTCGGTCGATGGCCGAATGGACGCGGCTGGCGAACGAGGTGCCCGGCATCCCGTTGCAATGGTGCGGTGGCCTATGCTGGGACCTGCCACGTCCCGAACTTGAGGCCTATGCGGCCGAGCACTCCGCATGGGGCTACGGCATCGAGCGTGTCGACCGTGCCGGAGCGGCGCGCATCGAGCCCAATCTGGCCGAGCTTCCCGATTTCGCCCTTTATGTCGCCGAGGAAGGCGTTGCCGAGCCGGTCGCCGCCACGCAAGCACTGCTGGCCGACGCCGAACGGCGCGGCGCGCGAATTGTAGCCGGGACGACCGTCACCGCTCTGGTGCAAGCCAACGGCAGGATTGCCGGCGTCGATACATCCGGCGGGCGGATTGCTGCCGACGAGGTGGTGATCGCGGCCGGAGCCGGCTCTCCGGCACTAGCGGCAACAGCCGGGATAGAACTGCCGATCGAGACGCCACCCGGCCTGATCGTGCATTCGCGCCCCTACGAAAAGCTGCTCAACGGCCTGGTGATCGGCGACCGCCTGCATATGCGCCAGACGGCGGAAGGCCGCATCATCGCGGGCTCGGATTTCGGCGGCGCCGATCCCGGCATGGATGCCGCAGCCACCGCCCGCGACCTGTTTGCGGCGATGAAGGCGATGCTGCGCGGCGCGGATGAGCTGGAACTCGATTTCCACACCATTGGCTACCGGCCGACGCCGGTCGATGGCTTTCCGATCATTGGCCGCGCCGAAGGCACGAGCGGCGTCTACGTCGCGGTCATGCATTCCGGCATCACGCTGGCACCGGCCGTCGGCCTGTTTGTCGCCCGCGAAATCCTGGACGGCGAGCGCGATCCTCTGCTTGATCCCTACGGGCTGGCGCGGTTTACTCAATAACCGGGCGGGCGGCGAAAGCCGCCGGCCAGCGGGTCGATTGCCCTGGCGATCCCGAGCAGGCGCGACTCCGACCAGCGTTTGCCAACAATCTGTAGTCCGATGGGCAGGCCATTGCTGTCCTGCCCGCAGGGCAGCGACAGGGCGGGATGGCCGCTGTAGTTGAACACCGCGCCATAGGCCGGCAGCATCCAGTAGCTTTGCTTCTCGCCGTCGACCTCGATCGACGTTCCTGGCTCGCAATGCGGGAAGGCGGTGGCCATGGCGACCGGGCACAGCAAGGCGTCGCAGCCGTCGAAGAACCGTTCCCACGCCAGGATGGAGCGGTCGCGGCGGACGAGCGCCTCGAACCAGCGCGAGACCGGCGTCGGCTTCTCCGGTGGTCCGGGCTGCGCCGCCTCCAGCATCATGCCGATCAGCGCACCGCCTTGTGCTAGGTCGTCGTGCAGGTCGAACTCCGGCAACTTAGCTTCCTCGACGATGGCGCCCGCGGCCTGAAGCTCTTTTGCCAGACTTTCGACCGCCGCGCTGATCTCGCCGGCCACCGGAAAGCCCGGAAAGGACGGCGCGACGGCAATCCGCAAATTTCTGAGATCCAGCTCCGGCATGGTTTCGACCGGTACCGGCGCAAGGTCGGTATCGCTTCCATCCGGCCCGGCAATGAGGCCGTAGATCAGTGCCAGGTCCTCGACGCTGCGCGCCATCGGTCCGAGGCAGGAGATCAGCCTCACGCTGCGCGGCGCCCCGCCTGGATCGGGGAAAGCGCCGGCGAGCGAGACGCGGTGCTCGGTCGGCTTGAGGCCGTAGACGCCGCAAAAGGCAGCGGGCAGCCGGATCGAATCCTGCATGTCGGTGCCGACCTCGAACGGCGTCATTCCGGTGCCGAGCGCCGCCGCCGCACCGCCACTGGAGCCGCCGGCGGTGCGCTGGAGATTCCAGGGATTGCCGGTGCGGCCAAACAGCGGATTGCTCGACTGCCAGTCACCGAGCATTGTCGCCACGTTCGTCTTGCCCACCAGTATGCCGCCTGCCGCCTTCAGCCGGGCAACGACCGGACTGTCTGCCCTCGGGGCATAGTCGGCGAAAGCCGGGAAGCCGACGGTGGTTCTCATGCCCGCTGTTTCGTGCGTGTCTTTCAGTGTGAACGGCACGCCGTGTAGCGGCCCAAGGGCCTCGCCGCGCGCCTGGGCTTCGTCGGCCTTGCCGGCGCGTTGCCGCGCACCTTCCCGATCGAGGGTTACGACTGCGTTGACCGCCTCACTGTGCCTGTCAATTTGCGTTAGATGCGCGTCCAGCGCTTCCACAGCGGAAATCTTGCGGTCGCGAATGGCTGCAGCCAATTCTGTCGTCGGGGAAAAGACGATATCCATCGTGGATGCTCCGGGCTATCGCGCCGCGATCCTCAAAATGGCGGATTGCGGCGCGGCTTCAAGCCTGGCTCGACATTTCGACGATGGCGGCGCTTGATCGGGATTGCGCTGCCGGGATCCGTTGAGCGTTGGCCCTGTCCAGCGGCCTCGCCGCGCTCGGCGCCTCTACGGCTACCGTCCTCTATTATGCGTCCGCTCATAGAGCTCACGGATGATGCCGCTTGCCGTGGTCTCGAACAGAAACGGCAAGAAAGCATGAACGAGCGCGGCAAAGGCCGCCATGAACAATCGCGACGAGAACCATGCGGCGAAAGCCATATGGCCGAAATAGCTCTCGCCGACCGCGGCCGGGTGAGAGGTGAAAAGTCTTGCGAGCCGTGCGGTCATGTCGATCCCTCCTGCCGGCATGAAGAGCCAGTGATGAATATCCTGCCACGGCTATCAGGTTCATCGGTCTCAAATTGTCCTTGTCTAAAGCCAAATTTTGGGACAAATATCCCAAATGATGGCGGAAATCGACGAAATAGACCGGAGATTGCTGGCCGAGCTGCAACGCGACGGCAAGCTGTCCGTCGACCAGCTCTCGGCAAGAATATCGCTGTCGCGCAATGCCTGCTGGCGCCGGGTGAAGCGGCTGGAGGAAGACGGCGTCATCACCGGCCGGGTGGCGCTGGTCGACGCAGACAAGCTTGGGCTCGGCCTTTCGGTGTTCATCCTGATCCGCACCTCCAACCACGATCCGGACTGGCTGCAAAGATTCCGAGCGGCGGTGACCGGCTTTGCCGAGATCACCGGCGCTTACCGCATGTCCGGCGATCTCGACTATGTCCTGCGCGCCCGCGTCGCCGATGTGAAGGCCTATGACCGGCTCTATCAACGGCTGATCGCCAAGGTGGCACTATCGGACGTTTCGGCCTCCTTCGTCATGGAGGAGATCAAGGAGACCACGGTCGTTCCGATGGAACTGCGCTGAAGCGGAACTGTGCTGAAAGAAAGCCGTTGATAGCATTGCCGCCGAGTTGACTGGACCGGCGTTCGCGACGATAGGATCAGCCTCATGCGCGCAGCACTTTATCCCACCTCCGTCATCGGTCCGGCTGTCGGCTTCGTCAGGCTGCCGCATGGCGAGGGCTTGCCGCTTCCGGCCTATGAAAGCTCGGGCGCCGCCGGCATGGACCTGCGCGCCGCCGTCCCGGACGACAGGCCGCTTTTGATCCTGCCGGGAAAGCGCGCGCTGGTGCCGACCGGGCTGGTCCTGGAAATTCCGGAGGGCGTCGAAGGCCAGGTCCGGCCGCGTTCGGGCCTCGCCTTCAAGCACGGGCTCACCTGCCTCAACACGCCGGGCACCATCGACAGCGACTATCGCGGCGAGGTCAAGGTGCTGCTGATCAATCTCGGCGACGAGGATTTCGCGGTGACGCGCGGCATGCGGATCGCCCAGATCGTCTTCGCCCCGGTGACCCAGGCGACCGTCGAGGAGCGCACATTGGCTGGCGGTACGGCGCGCGGCTCGGGCGGCTTCGGATCGACCGGCACGGCCTGATGAAAATACCCAAGCTCGTCATCTTCGATTGCGACGGGGTTCTGGTCGACACCGAGAACCTGGCCAATCGGCGCCTCGCCGAATGGCTGACCGCGGCCGGCTTTCCGGCCAGCTTCGAATATTGCCGCAAGAATTTCTCCGGCCGCAGCATGGTCTCGGTGCAGAAGGAAGTCGAGGCGACCGGCGTCAGCCTCGGCGCCGATTTCGTCGAGCGCTGGAACGCCGGCCTGCCGGACCTGTTCGCGCATGGCGTCGAGGCCATCCCCTACGTTCGCGAGTTCATCGAAACCGTGCACGCCGCCGGCATCGCCACCTGCGTCGCCTCGTCGGCACGGGTATCGAAAATGCACATCACGCTCGGCCAGACCGGGCTGCTGCCGCTGTTCGAGCATGCGCTGTTCAGCTCGACCATGGTCTCGCGTGGCAAGCCGTTCCCCGACCTCTTCCTGCATGCGGCAGCGACGATGGGCTTCGCGCCCGCCGACTGCATCGTCATCGAGGACAGCGTCGCCGGCACGGCAGCCGGCATCGCCGCCGGCATGCGCGTCTATTCCTACCACGGCGACCCGCTTTCCGACCGCGATGGACTGATCGAAGCCGGCGGCATCCTGTTCGACGACATGCGTGAACTGGCCGGGCTGGTGCCGATCCACTGACCGCCTTTGCGCAGGCTGCACACGCGCCCGATCTCAGACCGGGCGCGGGGCTCCAAGTACTCGGTCGACCGTGTCGCGTATGAGACTGCGCAGATTGGCCGGCCTGTCGAGATGACTGACGACAAGGAGGCCGTCGGCCGCCACTGTTAGCGCGTCTGCGGTGCGGTCCGGATCGGAATTTGCGTCCGCGATCAGCAGATCCCTGAGGATGCCCCACTTCCAGTGACGATGCTGATCGATCGCCTGGCGAACCGGGCTGCTGGGATCAGGGTATTCGGCAGCGGCGTTCTGGAACGGGCAGCCGCGGTAGCCCGGCTGATCCGCCGCGCCGGCAATAAGATCGAAAACGGCAAGGATCATCTGGCGAGGTGGCCGCCGGCCAAGGCTCGCGATCGCTGCCCGTCCTTCCTTGCTGAGCTCCTCGATGTAGGCGCGGACGAGATCGTCCTTGGCCGCGAAGTGATGATAGAACGTCGCCTTGGCAACGCCGGCCTCGGCGATGATGCGGTCGATGCCGACGGCACGGACCCCCTCCAAAGAAAACAGCGCGGTCGCCGTATCGAGGATGCGTCGGCGCGCAAGACTTTCGGGACGATCGTTGATTCGGGCTGCGGACATGCCTTGACCGTATAGCAGACAGGTCTGTATACATCCACATGTAGACAGACAGGTCTACCTGTTAACTGGGACCAGCGAACATGGCTTCGATAGTCAGGGAAATCATCGTAGATGCTTCACCGGAAAGCGTATGGGCGACGGTGGGCGACTTCGCCGGCGGCGCCCAACGGATAGCCCCAGGCGTTTTCGTCGACTGCCGGGTGGATGAGGGCGACGTGCGGGCCCTTACTTTCGCCGACGGCAAGATCGTGCGAGAGCGGCTCATCGCCCGCGACGAGCAGAGCCGGCGGATCGTGTGGGGATGGCTCGGCGATGAGGTCACCCACGATAATACCTCCATGCAGGTCTTTGCCGAGGGCGAGGGCCGGAGCCGCCTGGTCTGGATCCACGACACTCTGCCCGACGAACTCGGCGCGTGGCTCGCAGCCGCCATGGATCAGCTGGTGCCGGTTTTCCAGCAGACCCTGGCGAGCCAAGCCAAGCCAACATAGTGAGGCAACGCCAGGTGTTTCCTCTTGGCCGCAAAATGCTTTAGCTTGCGCGCGCCCGACATAACGAGCGCGCGCATGACCTTCTCCCTGCTTCGTTTCATCTTTGCCTGCCTGCTGCTGCCCTGTCTTTGGACGACGGCCAGCGCGGAGGCCGTCAGCTTCCCGGAGCTCGGCAGCGCCGTCCCCGGCCACGGCGATGTCACCTATCTCGATCTCGCCAGGATGGTCATTCCCGATCTGGCCGCGGACAAGGACGGCTTTTTCCGGGGTTCGATTCCGATCGAGATGCGCCACATCGCTGGACCGGACTACGACGGCTCGCCGCCGGCGACGTCGGGTCTTTCCAGCGGCGACGTGCTCGACATCAAGGCCGGCGGCAAGGACCGGCTGGCGATGCTGCTCGACCTCGGCGACTCGCCTGACAGCGCCGAGGGTTATGCCGTGCTGGCACTCTACGACATCACCGGCAAGCCGGCCTTGCTCGACGCGGTCAATGTTGCCGTCGACCGCAGCACCTACTTTCGCGATCCGGGCAAGCTGTCGATCGGGCCCGGCGATGACGTCATCATCACCACGAGCACGCATTTCAATTCGAGCCAGGGCTATGTGATCGCGCCGCTGGTCATGGTCCGCAACGACAGGTTCGAGCTGATCGACATGATCAATACGTTCGACGAAAACCTCTGCACCAACCGAAGGACGCAGAATGCGGCCTTCCAGGCGATTGCCGACGGCCAGCCCTATGCAGCCATCAAGGTTACGGTGACCGACGCGACAGTGCCGGGCGATGAAAGCTGCGACGGCCAGCCGCCGCCAGAGGCGTCTTCGCGCGACATTTCCGTCACCTATCATTGGGACAAAAACGCTTCGCGTTACGTCAAGGATTCCGATGCGCTGGACCGATTGGCAGGAGAGAACGCCAAACGCTTCTGAGCCAACCGCATTTGTTTGCCCGGCGCGTTCCGCCGGGCTAGAATTTCCTTCATAGTCCGCACTGGAGGGGAGCATCCATGGACAAGGGCAAGATTTTTCGCGACCTGCATGCCTCGATCTTCGTCATGGCCAATTCCTGGGACGTCGGCACGACCAAGCTCTTGGCCTCATTCGGCTTCAAGGCGCTGGCCACGACCAGCGCCGGCTTTGCCTTTTCGCGCGGCCTGCCGGACGGCGCGGTGACGTTCGAGGCGATGATCCATCATTGCCGTGAAGTGTCGGCGGCGACCGGGCTGCCGGTTTCGGCGGACCTCGAAAAGGGCAAGGGCGACAGCGCGACAAGTGCCGGCGAGACCATCTTCGCCGCCGAGGCGGCTGGCCTCGCTGGCTGCTCGATCGAGGACCATACCGGCGAGCCCGCCAAGCCGATCTATGATTTTTCGCATGCCGTCGATCGCGTCGCGGCGGCGGCGGAAGCGGCACGGGCACTGAAACGCGATTTCGTCTTCACCGCGCGGGCCGAGAATTTCCTGTGGGGCAAGCCCGATCTCGACGACACGATCAAGCGGCTGCAGGCCTTCGAGAAAGCCGGTGCCGACGTGCTCTATGCACCGGGCCTGGGCGACATCGAGATGGTGCGAACCGTCTGCTCGGCGCTGACTAAGCCGGTCAACGTCATGGCCAGGCCCGGCTTCACCATCGCCGATCTTGCCATGGCGGGGGTGAAGCGCATCTCGCTCGGCCCATGGCTGACCAATTTCGCCTTCGGCATGCTGGAGACCGCGGCGCGCGAGATCCAGCAGGATGGCACCTTCGGCTTCACCCGCGCCGCCATGCCGTTCGGCAAGCTGCAGGCGCTGTTTGCCAAATCTTCCGCCTAGGTCGGGCCCGGCGAATGACGCTCACCGTCGTCGACATGCACACGGGCGGCGAGCCGCTGCGGATCGTCACCGGCGGCTACCCCGACATTCCCAAGGGCACGATCCTCGAAAAGCGTGCCTATGTGCGCGACCATCTCGATCATCTCAGAAAGATCCTGATGTTCGAGCCGCGCGGACATTACGACATGTATGGCGCGCTGCTGGTGGAGCCCGACCTGCCGGGCGCCGACCTCGCGGTGCTGTTCATGCACAATGAGGGCTATTCGACGATGTGCGGCCACGCCATCGTCGCGCTCGGCCGCTACGCCGTCGACGAGCGGCTGGTGGCGCCACGCGAGCCGATGACGACCGTCAACATCGAGGCGCCATGCGGGCTGATTTCGGCTGCGGTCGAGGTAAGGGATGGCAAGGCCGGCGCGGTGTCCTTCGAAAGCGTGCCGGCGTTTCTGTTCGCCGGCGACCAGCGGATCGAGCTGCCGGGCTATGGTCCGGTCGGCTTCGACATCGCCTATGGCGGCGCCTTCTATGCACTGGCCGACTGCCGCCAGTTCGGGCTGGAATTTGGCAGGAGCCGCGTCCGCGATTTCGTCGATGCAGCGACCGCGCTGACTGATAAGCTGAAGGCCGAATTGCCGCTGTCGCATCCCGACCATGCCGATCTCGCCTTTCTCTACGGCACCATCCTGACCGACGGACAGGATACGTTCTCCGATATGCCGACCAAAAACATCTGCGTTTTCGCCGAGGCCGAGGTCGACCGTTCGCCGACCGGCTCCGGCGTCACCGCGCGGCTGGCGGCCATGCACGCCAAGGGCCAAATCGAGATTGGCCGAACGCGGCTGTTCGAGAGCATCGCCGGCTCGCGCTTTTCCGGCGCCGTCGTACGCACGGCCACAGCCGGGCCGCATGACGCCATCATCGCCCGCGTCTATTACTCAGGGCGGGCCGAATTCATCGTCGAGGACGACGACGAACTGGGCAGGGGTTTTCTGCTGAGATAGCTCCCTTCCCGTGCCGAGATCGCCTTGTGCAGATGCACCATCATGGCGGCGGCAAACAGCGGCGTCAGAAGATTGAGCAGCGGCACGGCGAGGAAAGCGGCGACCACCAGCCCGGCCAGGAACACGGTGATGGAGTGCTTTCTGCGCAGCGCCTTGGCCTCGGCCTCCGGGCGAAAGCGCATGGCCGCGAATTCGAAGAACTCGCGTCCGAGCAGATAGCCATTGACGATGAAGAAAGCGGCGATGTTGACGCCCGGCACCAGGAGCAGCAGCAGGGCGACGATATTGCCGAGGATGACGACGCCGAAAAACCGGATCGCCAGCACCAGCGAGCGCAACGCCGGCACGGCGCGGCCGGGCGGGTCGTTTGGATAATCCGTGCGCTCGACCACTTCGGCGACGTCGTCGAGGAACAGGCCGGCGATGATCGCCGTCACCGGCGCGATGAGCAGCGCCAAGCCCAGCGCAAGGCCGATGCCGGCGACGACGGCGCCCAGCCAACCGGCCCAGGAGGGTAGGGCGGGCAGCCATGCATCGATCCACGGCCAGGCCAGCCATTCGAACAGGCTCTTGATCCCGAACCAAAGCGCCGCCAGCGCCAGCAAGGTCAGCCCCAGCGTCTTCAGGAACACGGAACGGAATTCGGGCGAGAACAGCCGGCTCAAGGCGGCACGGGCGGCGTCGAGGATCACGGCGTTTCCAATTCCATGTCAAACGAGGCCCATGGGCGATATTTCGGGATAGGCGGAGACAGGTCGCGAGACAAGCGCAAACCGCGCGATACGAAGCATCTGCGTTCTGCCCGGATTTATAACTCGCGGCCTAGGCAAAGCCGTATCAAACCGCTAGACCCGCCCGCGCCCGGCGTGGCAGAAAGCCGGTGGGTTTTTGGCGGAGACATGAATTGATGCCGGACTATGACGTGCTTTGTATCGGAAATGCCATCGTCGACATCATCGCCCAGTGCGACGAGGCGTTCCTGGAGACCAACGGCATCATCAAGGGCGCGATGAATTTGATCGACACGAGGCGCGCCGAACTGCTCTACAGCCGCATGGGCCCGGCCATTGAAGCCTCCGGCGGCAGCGCCGGCAACACGGCGGCGGGCGTTGCCAGCTTCGGCGGCCGCGCCGCCTTCTTCGGCAAGGTCTCGAACGACGCGCTCGGCGAAATCTACGCGCACGACATCCATGCCCAGGGCGTCGCCTTCGACACCAGGCCGCTCAGCGGCGAGCCACCGACGGCGCGCTCGATGATCTTCGTCACGCCGGACGGCGAGCGCTCGATGAACACCTATCTCGGCGCCTGCGTCGAACTCGGCCCGGAGGACGTCGAGGCCGACAAGGCGTCGGGCGCCGCCGTCACTTATTTCGAGGGCTATCTGTGGGACCCGCCGCGCGCCAAGGAGGCGATCCGGCAGACGGCGAAGCTCGCCCATGCCGCCGGGCGCGAAGTGTCGATGACATTGTCGGACTCGTTCTGCGTCGACCGCTACCGCGACGAGTTCCTCGATCTCATGCGCTCCGGCACCGTCGACATCGTCTTTGCCAACAGCCACGAGATCAAGTCGCTCTACCAGACCGCGTCGTTCGACGAGGCGCTGGCCCAGATCCGCAAGGATTGCAAGATCGCCGCCGTCACCCGCTCGGAAAAGGGCTCGGTGATCGTGCGCGGCGACGAGACCGTGACCATCAATGCGACCCAGATCCGCGAGCTGGTCGACACCACCGGCGCCGGCGACCTCTACGCCGCCGGCTTCCTCTACGGCTACACGCAACGCCGCAGCCTGAAGCAGTGCGGCGATCTCGGCTCGCTGGCAGCCGGGCTGGTCATCCAGCAGATAGGCCCAAGGCCACGGCAGAATTTGCGCAGAGAGGCCGAGCAGGCGGGGCTGCTGTAGCGGCACCTCTCCCTTCTCCCCCTGTGGGAGAAGGTGGATCGGCGCGCAGCGCCGAGACGGTTGAGGGGTGCTGGACGGAGTGCTGCCGGTGCCAAGCTGGAACACCCCTCATCCGACCGAGCTTCGCTCGGCCACCTTCTCCCACAGGGGGAGAAGGGAGAGGCGCTGCTGCTGCCCCCGCTCGTCAAGCTCCCGCGCTATACGCCGCGATTGCCGCCATGTTGACGATGTCCGAATCCTTGGCGTTCAGCGAGACGATCTGGACCGGCTTGTTCAGGCCGACCAGCAGCGGGCCGATGACGGTCGAGCCGCCGAGCTCCTGCAGCATCTTGGTCGAGATCGAGGCCGAGTGGAAGGCCGGCATGACCAGCACGTTGGCCGGGCCGGTCAGCCTGATGAACGGGTACTGCGCCATGGCACGGGCGTTGAGCGCCACGTCGGCGGCCATCTCGCCGTCATACTCGAAATCGACGCGGCGCTTGTCGAGGATGCGCACCGCTTCCTGGACGCGCTCGGAGCGCTCGCCCTGCGGATGGCCGAAGGTCGAATAGGCGAGCATGGCGAGCCTCGGCTCGTAGCCCATGCGGCGGGCAAAGCCGGCGGCCTCCTCGGCGATGTCGGCGATCTCGACGGCATCCGGCATGTCGTGCACCGCGGTGTCGGCGACAAGCACAGTGCGGCCCCGCGCGAGCACGATCGACACGCCGATGACGCAATGGCCGGGCCTTGCGTCGATGACGCGGCGGATGTCGTCGAGCGCCGTCGAATAGTTACGGGTAACGCCGGTGACGATGCCGTCGGCATCGCCCAGCGCCACCATGCAGGCGGCGAAATGGTTGCGGTCGTTGTTGATCAGCCGCTGGCAGTCGCGGAACAGAAAGCCTTTGCGCTGCATGCGTTCGTAGAGATAGTCGGTGTAGACCGAGTTGCGCCGCGACAGCCGCGCATTGATGATCTCGATGCCTTGCTTGCCGAGATCGATGCCGGCATTCCTGGCGTTTTCCTTGATGATGTCGTCGCGGCCGAGCAGGATGGCGGTGCCGAGCCGCTGGTTCACATAGGAGACGGCGGCGCGCATCACCTGCTCCTCCTCGCCCTCGGCAAAGACGATGCGCTTGGGCTGGCGGCGGACGCGGTCGTAGATGCGCTGCAGCGTCGAGGCGATCGGGTCGCGGCGGGCGGAAAGCTCCTGCGCATAGCGGTCGAGATCGAGGATCGGCTTGCGCGCGACGCCGGAGTCCATCGCCGCTTTGGCCACCGCAATCGGAATGGCCGAGATCAGGCGCGGGTCGAACGGCACCGGGATGATGTAGTTGGGGCCGAATTTCGGCCGCATGCCCTGATAGGCGGCGGCGACGTCGTCGGGCACGTCCTGGCGCGCCAGTTCGGCGAGCGCTTTGGCCGCGGCGATCTTCATGTCGTCGTTGATGGTGGTCGCCCGCACATCGAGCGCGCCGCGGAAGATGTAGGGGAAGCCAAGCACGTTGTTGACCTGGTTGGGATAGTCGGACCGTCCCGTCGCCATGATGGCGTCGGTGCGGATCTCGGCGACCTCCTCAGGCGTGATCTCGGGGTCGGGATTGGCCATGGCGAAGATGATCGGGTTCTTGGCCATCGACTGCACCATTTTGGTGGTCAGCGTGCCTTTGGCCGAGAGGCCGAGGAACACGTCGGCGCCGTCCAGCGCCTCGGCCAGCGAGCGCGCGCCGGTTTTCACGGCATGCGCCGATTTCCACTGGTTCATGCCTTCGGTGCGGCCCTGGAAGACGACGCCCTTGGTGTCGCAGAGGATGATATTTTCGGGCGCAAAGCCCATCGCCTTCATCAATTCGATGCAGGCGATGCCGGCAGCGCCGGCGCCGTTGCAGACCATTTTCGTGGTCTTCATGTCGCGGCCGGTGATTTCCAGCGCGTTGATCAGGCCGGCGGCCGAGATGATGGCGGTGCCGTGCTGGTCGTCATGGAAGACCGGGATGTCCATCAGCTCGCGCAGCCGCTGCTCGATGATGAAGCACTCCGGCGCCTTGATGTCCTCGAGGTTGATGCCGCCGAAGGAGGGGCCGAGAAAGCGCACGCAGTTGATGAATTCGTCGGCATCCTCGGTATCGACCTCGAGGTCGATGGAATCGACATCGGCGAAGCGCTTGAACAGCACCGCCTTGCCTTCCATCACCGGCTTCGAGGCCAGCGCGCCGAGATTGCCGAGGCCGAGGATAGCGGTGCCGTTGGAGATGACGGCGACCATGTTGCCGCGAACCGTGTAGTCGAAGGCGCGGCTCGGGTCCTCGGCGATGGCGAGAACCGGAACCGCGACGCCCGGCGAATAGGCGAGGCTGAGATCGCGCTGCGTCGCCATCGGTTTTGTGGCGACGATCTCCAGCTTGCCCGGACGCCCCATGGCGTGGAATTCCAGCGCCTCCTGGGCGCTGACGGAGGGCCCGTTGCTTTCGGTTTTCTTGGCCATGGTACTTTTGGTTTCCTCGCCCGTACGGCACCGCTTGAGATGGGGTGCGCATGCTTTCTTTTGTGGAAGGTTCGGGATTAAGGCTACACTTCGCCGCTGTAAACCGCCAAGCATGGCTTGCAAAATTTTGGAAGCAGCTTCTTGAACGACGAGACGCCCATTCGAAGCGACAACGCCACGCCGGCCTTCGCGCCGGCGACGCCGATGATGGAGCAGTATATCGAGATCAAGGCGGCGAACCCGGATTCGCTGCTGTTCTACCGCATGGGCGATTTCTACGAGCTGTTCTTCGACGATGCCGAGAAGGCAAGCCGGGCGCTCGGCATCGTGCTGACCAAGCGCGGCAAGCATCAGGGGCTCGACATCCCGATGTGCGGCGTGCCGGTGCATGCCGCCGACGATTATCTGCAGAAGCTGATCGGCCAGGGGTTCCGCGTCGCCGTCTGCGAGCAGATCGAGGATCCGGCGGAGGCCAAGAAGCGCGGCGGCAAATCGGTGGTGCGCCGTGATGTGGTGCGGCTGGTGACACCCGGCACCATCACCGAAGACAAACTGCTGGCGCCGTCGGAATCGAGTTTCCTGATGGTGCTGGGACGGGTCAAGGGCGGGGCAGAGCACGCTTTTGCCTTGGCCTGGATCGAGATCTCGACCGGTGTCTTCCGCGTCGCCGAGACAACCGCCGACCGGCTGCTCGCCGATGTCTTCCGCGTCGACCCGCGCGAGCTGATCGTCGCCGAGCCGGTGTTTTACGACCCGGAGCTGAAACCGGTTTTCGATGTGCTCGGCCGCGTCGCCAGCCCGCAGCCGCCGTCACTGTTCGATTCGGCTTCGGCCGCCGGCCGCATCGCCCGCTTCTTCGAGGTGGCAACGCCGGATGGTTTCGGCACGTTTTCGCGCGCCGAGCTGTCGGCGATCTCAGGCGTCATCGCCTATGTCGAGAAGACGCAGAAGGCCGAACGGCCGCCGCTGTCGCGGCCGCAGCGCGAGGAGCAGGGTTCGACGCTGTTCATCGACCCGGCGACGCGCGCCAATCTGGAGCTGCTGCGCACGCTGTCCGGCAGCCGCGAGGGGTCGCTGTTCAAGGCGATCGACCGCACGGTGACGGGTGGCGGCGCAAGACTGCTCGCCGACCGGCTGATGGCGCCGCTGACCGACCCGGCGGCAATCGCTGCAAGGCTGGACTCGGTGTCGTTCTTCCGCTCCGAGACGCGTTTTTGCCAGGCGGTGCGGGCAAGCCTGAAGAGCGTTGCCGACATGCCGCGCGCGCTATCCAGGCTGGCGCTCAACCGCGGCGGCCCGCGCGACCTCGGCGCGCTGCGCGCTGGTTTCGAAGCGGCCGGCGCCATCGCCGAACTGTTCGGCCAAACCGCATTGCCGGCCGAACTGACCGCGGCGTTGGGAGCTATCAAGGCACTGCCCAGTGAACTGGCGACGCATCTGGCACAGGCGCTCTGCGACGAGCTGCCGTTGCTCAGGCGCGACGGCGGCTTCGTCCGCGGCGGCTACCACGCCGAGCTCGACGAGATGCGGGCACTGCGCGACGAGTCGCGAAAGGTGATCGCCGGGCTGGAGCGTTCGCTGATCGACGAGACCGGCATCCGCTCGCTGAAGATCAGGCACAACAATGTGCTGGGCTATTATATCGAAGTCACCGCTAACCACCATGCGCTGATGACCGGCAGCGACGGCGCCAAGGCGCGCTTCATCCATCGCCAGACCATGGCCAACGCCATGCGCTTCACCACCACGGAACTCGCCGAACTGGAAACCAAGATCGCCAACGCCGCCGACCGGGCGCTGGCGATCGAGCTTGCCGCTTTCGAGGCGCTGACGGCGGAAGTGGTCGGCCAGGCCGACACGATCCGTGCCGGCGCCGAAGCGCTCGCCGTGCTCGACGTTTCGGCCGCACTTGCCTTGCTTTCCGAGAGCGAGGCCTGGTGCCGGCCGCTGGTCGATGCGAGCCTTGCCTTCGAGATTTCGGGTGGACGTCATCCGGTGGTCGAACAGGCGCTGCGGCGTTCCGGCGAAGGCCCGTTCGTCGCCAATGATTGCGATCTGTCGCCGCAAGGCGATGCCAAGGCCGGCGCGATCTGGCTGCTGACCGGCCCCAATATGGGCGGCAAATCGACCTTCCTCAGGCAAAACGCGCTGATCGCCATCCTCGCCCAGACCGGCTCCTTCGTGCCGGCGGCATCAGCCCATATCGGCGTCGTCGACCGGCTGTTTTCGCGGGTCGGCGCCTCCGACGATCTGGCGCGCGGCCGCTCGACCTTCATGGTCGAGATGGTCGAGACGGCGGCGATCCTCAACCAGGCAGGCGAGCGCGCACTGGTCATCCTCGACGAGATCGGCCGCGGCACCGCCACTTTCGACGGCCTGTCGATCGCCTGGGCGGCGGTCGAATATCTGCACGAGAAGAACCGCTGCCGGGCGATCTTCGCCACGCATTTCCACGAAATGACGGCGCTGGCCGGAAAACTGCCGCGGCTCTCAAACGTCACCATGCGGGTCAAGGAATGGGAGGGCGACGTGGTCTTCCTGCACGAGGTCGGCAAGGGTGCGGCCGACCGTTCCTACGGCGTCCAGGTAGCGCGGCTGGCCGGCCTGCCAGAGGCCGTCGTCGGCCGGGCCAAGGAAGTGCTGCACCAGCTTGAAGCAGGCGAGGTTTCGGGCAAGGCCAACCGCCTGGTCGACGACCTGCCGCTGTTTTCCGTGGCGGCGAAGCGGGAAGCGTCGAAGCCGGCGAAGAGTGACGGGCTGGGCGCGGCGCTAGCGGAGATCAATCCCGACGAGATGACGCCAAGGGAAGCGCTGGAGGCGCTGTACCGGCTGAAGGGGATGGCTGGGAAGTAGTGCTCGTCCGATAGCGCTCTACGGCATACCCCCTCTGTCCTGCCGGACTGTCCGGCAGGACAGAGGGGGTATGACGGAACGCTGCTTTGGCTTGCCTTCCGCCCCACCCCTCAAATCATCGCCAAGCCGGACTTCCGCCTCGGCGGTGGGAAGGCGCGGTCAATTTCGGCGAAATCTTCGCTCGTGAGCTCGATCTCCAACGCCGCGACATTCTGCCGGATATGCTCCGGGCGGCTGGCCTTCGGAATGGCGATGACGCCCTCCTGCGCCATCACCCATGCAAGTGCGATCTGCGCCGGCGTCGCACCGTGGCGGGCGGCGATGGCATCTAACCTGGCGTTGCGCGCCAATACCCCCTGATCGACCGGCGAATAGGCCATCAGCGGCATGCCGCGTTGCCGGCTCCACGGGGCGAGGTCGAACTCGACGCCGCGCTGCGACAGATTGTAGAGCACCTGGTTGGTCTGGACGTTGCCGCCGCCCGGCAACCGGACCAGCTCCTCCATCTCGCCGGTATCGAAATTGCTGACGCCCCAATGGCGGATCTTGCCGGCCGCCTTCAACGCTTCGAACGCCTCTACCGTTTCCATCAAAGGAACGCTGCCCGGCCAATGCAAGAGATAGAGATCGATGCGGTCGGTGGCGAGATGCCTCAGGCTGTTCTCGCATGCCCGTTTCACGCCGGCGCGCGAGGCATTGGACGGCAGCACCTTGGAGACCAGGAAAACCTCGTCGCGGCGCCCGGCGATGGCCTCCGCCACCACCTCCTCGGCACCGCCGCTGGCATACATTTCGGCGGTGTCGATCAGCGTCATGCCGAGATCCAGCCCGAGCTTCAGGGCATTGGCCTCGTCGCCACGGCGGCGGCCGTCTTCGCCCATCTTCCAGGTGCCCTGGCCGAGCACCGGCACAGCTTCGCCGCAGGGCAGGGTGGTCGTTCTTATCGTCGATGGCATGGCATGCTCCAGTCCGAGGCCCGGATAGCACCATAGCCGCCAAGGGAAATCCAGGTGAAGCAGAAATCCAGGTGAAGCCTCTCGCCCGGATTCCCCGACAGCGTGACGCCTACTTCACCGGATGGGCGGCGAGCCAGTCCTGCATCTGCTTGATCTCGGCTCGCTGCGCGGCGATCACTGCTTCCGCCAGCTTGCGGATTTCCGGATCCTTGCCATTGGCGAGCTCGATCTTGGCCATGTCGATGGCCGCCTGGTGATGCGGGATCATGCCGCGGGCGAAATCGACATCGGCATTGCCGGAATATTCGATTGCCATCATGTCGGTATGCATCTTGTCCATCGCCGCCTTGTAGCCCTCGGTCGAGGGGCTCTGCGCGCCCATTGCGCCCATGTCGTGCTTCATCTCCTCGGCTTGTGCCGGAACGCTTTCGAGGAAAACAGCAAGCAGCATTCCCGCCGCCATCATCAGCAGCACGATCTTCTTGGCCAAGGTCATTCATCGTCTCCTTTTTTGAACAGGGTCTATCTGGAAGTTTTACTCAGAGTTTCAACGTCCTGAGCCGCAATGCGTTGGCGATGACCGAAACCGAAGACAGGCTCATCGCCGCCGCCGCGATCATCGGCGACAGCAGCGTGCCGGTGAGCGGATAGAGCACGCCGGCAGCAACCGGCACGCCAAGCACATTATAGAGGAAAGCGAAAAACAGGTTCTGGCGGATGTTGCGGATCGTCGCGCGGGCCAGCGTCCTCGCCCTGACGATGCCGTTGAGATCGCCCTTGACCAGCGTAATTCCCGCACTTTCGACCGCAACATCGGCGCCTGTGCCCATGGCGATGCCGACATCGGCGGCGGCAAGTGCGGGTGCATCGTTGACGCCGTCGCCGGCCATGGCGACGCCGGCACCGCCGGCACGCAATTCCTCGACCAGCGCGTTCTTCTGTTCGGGCAAAAGTCCGGCACGCACCGCGTCGATGCCGAGCTTGGCTGCGATGGCCCTGGCGGTGCGCTCATTGTCGCCCGTCGCCATGACGATCTTCAGCCCGCTGTCATGCAGCGCCTTGATCGCCTCGGCGGTGGTCGCCTTGATCCGGTCGGCAACGGCGACGAGGCCGGCGAGCTTGCCTGCGACAGCGACGAACATCACGGTCTTGCCATCGGCCTGCAGCGCCTCGGCGCTGGCCAGGACCGAAGCCGTCTCGATGCCGAGATCGACCATCATCGCGGCATTGCCGAGCGCTACCTTCTGCCCCGAGACCGTGCCGGAAACGCCCTTGCCGGTGACGGCCTCGAAACCGCCGGCGTCGGGGACCTTCACGCCGCGTTCGCGGGCGCCTTCGACGATCGCCTCGGCCAGCGGATGCTCCGAGCCTTTTTCGAGACCGGCGGCGAGCGCCAGCAGCTCGTCCTGTGCCATGCCTTCGACCGCGATGACGTCGGTCAGTTTGGGCCGGCCTTCGGTCAGCGTTCCCGTCTTGTCGACGATCAGCGTATCGACCGAGGCAAAGCGCTCGAGCGCCGCCGCTTCCTTGATCAGCACGCCGGCATGCGCGCCGCGCCCGGTGGCGGTCATGATCGACATTGGCGTGGCAAGGCCGAGCGCACAGGGGCAGGCGATGATCAGCACCGAGACCGCCGAGACGATGGCAAACACCAGGCTGGGTTCCGGTCCGACGATCGCCCAGGCGACAAACGCAATGATGGCAATCAGAACGACGGCCGGGACGAAGTAGAACGAGACGCGGTCGGCCAACCCCTGGATCGGCGCGCGTGAACGCTGCGCCTTGGCGACCAGCTCGACGATGCGCGCCAGCGTCGTCTCGGCGCCGATCTTTTCGGCGCGCATGATCAGCGAACCGTTCTTGTTGAGCGTGCCGCCGGTGAGGTTGTCGCCTTCGGTCTTTTCGACCGGCAGCGGCTCGCCTGTGATCATCGATTCGTCGATGGACGAGCGCCCTTCGAGCACAATGCCGTCGACCGGCACGGCGTCACCGGGGCGGATGCGCAGGCGGTCGCCGGCCTTGACGGTTTCGAGCGGCACGTCGTTTTCGGAACCGTCCGCGCCGATCTGCCGCGCCGTCTTCGGCGCCAGGTCGAGCAGCGCGCGGATCGCCGAGCCGGTTTTCTCGCGGGCGCGCAATTCCAGCACCTGGCCAAGGAACACCAGCGCGACGATCACCGCCGCCGCCTCGAAATAGACCGGCACGGTGCCGTCATGGCCGCGGAACTGGTGCGGAAAGAGGCCTGGAAACAGCGTGGCGACGACGCTGTAGAGATAGGCGGCACCGACGCCGAGCGAAATCAGCGTCCACATATTGGGGCTGCGGTTGAGGACCGAGTTCCAGCCGCGATGGAAGAACGGGAATGCCGCCCACAGCACCACCGGGCTGGCCAGCGCCAGCTCCAGCCAGACCTTCGCGCGGTCGTCGATGAAGGCCTGGAACGTCAGGCCGAGCATCGGCGCCATGGCGATGACCAGCAACGGCACGGACAGCACCGCGCTCACCCAAAAGCGCCTGGTGAAGTCGACCAGTTCGGGGTTAGGTCCCTCGTCGCCGGTCGGCACGCCCATCGGCTCCAGCGCCATGCCGCAGATCGGGCAGGAGCCGGGCTTGTCGCGGATGATTTCCGGATGCATCGGGCAGGTGTATTGCGTGCCCTTGGGCATCGGCTGCGGCGCCGGCCTGTCGCCGAGATATTTTGCCGGCTCGGTTTCGAACTTCGCCTGGCAAGCGGCCGAGCAGAAATAGAAGCCCCGGCCCTCGTGCCGCAAAAAGTGCTTGGCCGTGGCACGGTCGACGCTCATGCCGCAGACGGGATCGGTTGCGGTCAGGTATTTTTCCGGTTCGGCGACGAATTTCGAACGGCAGCTTTCGCTGCAGAAATGATAGCGATGGCCGTCATGCTCGGCCGTCGGCTTGCCGGCAGCCGGATCGACGGTCATGCCGCAGACCGGATCGCGGACGACGGCGTCCGCAGCAGAGGAGACGCCTTTTGGCGAGCAGCAGCTGCCATGGGCGTGATGATGGTGATCGGAATGCGTCATGCCGAAAGCCCCTGTATTTCGATGTTGCGGCGGAGGTAGTGCTTCCAGTAACTGGAAGGTCAAGGGCTGATTTCGATTTTTCGTGGCCAGGCCCAAACTGCACCGGCCGCGGGCATGAGACGATCGTCCCGTTCCACGGCTGCGGAGAACGCGTCCGTCCGCCCCATACCCAGCGCCGCGAAAACGCGCTATAGACGCCGCCGAAACGGCGAGGCCGAACGGCATTTATGGCAAGAATATCCCTGAAGCTCGAGGAACTGATCGACGGCGAAGCCTTGCGCCGCGAGATGACCGAACTGACCGAGGCGTCGGCAGGCGACGGCTCCGGCAAGGCCGCGCGCAGCGGCGTTCTCAAGCTTCTCAAAAGCCGGCTCGCTGACGGCCGCACGGTCGCCGAACGCATGCTGATGGACGATGGCAGCGGTACCGCCTGCGCCGCCCGGCTGTCGCATCTGATGGATGAGATCATCCGCGCGCTCTACGACTTCGCCGCCACCCATGTCTATCGCGTCAAAAACCCGTCATCGGCCGAGCGCATGGCGGTCGTGGCCGTCGGCGGCTATGGCCGTGGCACGCTGGCGCCCGGGTCCGACATCGACCTGCTGTTCCTCCTGCCCTACAAGCAGACGCCATGGGGCGAGCAGATCGTCGAATACATGCTCTACATGCTGTGGGATCTCGGGCTGAAGGTCGGCCACGCCACCCGCAACATCGACGAGTGCCTCAGGCTGTCGCGCACCGACATCACCATCCGCACCTCGATCCTGGAGGCGCGCTTCCTGTGGGGCGAGCAAAAGCTCTATGACGAGCTTTTGCAACGCTTCGACCACGAGGTGGTGCGCACCACCGGCCCCGAATATGTCCAGGCCAAGCTCGCCGAACGCGACGAGCGCCACGCCAAGGCCGGCGAGAGCCGTTACCTGGTCGAACCCAACGTCAAGGACGGCAAGGGCGGCCTGCGCGACCTGCAGACGCTGTTCTGGATCGCCAAATATTTCTACCGCGTGCGCACCGGCGAGGAACTGGTCGACAAGGGCGTCTTCACCGACGCCGAATACAGAGAATTCCAGAAGGCCGAGGATTTCCTATGGGCGGTGCGCTGCCACATGCATTTCCTCACCGGCAAGGCCGAGGAGCGGCTGCATTTCGACATCCAGCGCGACATTGCCGAGCGGCTGGGCTACACCACCCATCCCGGCCTGTCGGCGGTCGAACGCTTCATGAAGCACTACTTCCTCGTCGCCAAGGATGTCGGCGACCTAACCCGCATTTTCTGCGCCGCGCTCGAGGAGGAGCAGGCCAAGCATGTGCCGGGCTTCAACCGCATTTTCCTCACCTTTTCGCGCCGCAAGCGCAAGCTCGCCGGCACGGCCGATTTCATCGTCGACAACCACCGCATCAACATTGCCGACGACGAGGTGTTCGAGCGCGATCCGGTCAATCTCCTCAGGCTGTTCTGGTTCGCCGACAAGCACGGCCTGGAATTTCACCCCGATGCGCTGAAGCTGTTGACCCGTTCGCTCGGCCTCGTCGGCAAGGCACTGCGGCGCGACGAGGAAGCCAACCGGCTGTTCCTCGACATCTTGACCTCGGACCGCAACGCCGAGCTCAATCTACGGCGCATGAACGAGGCCGGACTGCTTGCCAAGCTGATCCCGGACTTCGGCAAGATCGTCGCCATGATGCAGTTCTCGATGTACCACCACTACACGGTGGACGAGCACCTCATCCGCTGCATCGGGGTGCTGGCCGAGATCGAGCGCGGCGACGGGGAAAAGATCCATCCACTCGCCCACTCGCTGATGCCGGGGCTGAAGAAGAGCCGCGAGGCGCTCTATGTCGCCGTGCTGCTGCACGACATCGCCAAGGGCAGGCCGGAGGACCATTCGCAAGCCGGCGCCAGGATCGCCCGGCGCATCTGCCCGCATATGGGGCTCTCGCCGGCCGACACCGAAACGGTCGCCTGGCTGGTCGAGAACCACCTCGTCATGTCTATGACGGCGCAGACCCGCGATCTCAACGACCGCAAGACGATCGAGGATTTTGCCGCCATCGTGCAGTCGGTCGAACGGCTGAAGATGCTGCTTGTGCTTACCGTCTGCGATATCCGCGGCGTCGGGCCCGGGGTCTGGAACGGCTGGAAGGGCCAGTTGCTGCGTACGCTCTATTACGAGACCGAGCTTTTGTTGACCGGCGGGTTTTCGGAGGTGTCGCGCGCCAAACGGACGGCGGCGGCGCGCGAACAACTGGCCGAGGCGCTTGCCGACTGGCCGGAAAAGGCCCGCAAGCGTTATGTCGGCCAGCACTACGAGAACTATCTGCTGGCGGTCGATCTTCCCGACAAACTCCGCCATGCCGAATTCATCCGCGAGGCCGATCACGCCGGCAAGAAGCTCGCCACCATGGTGAAAACCCACCAGTTCGAGGCAGTGACCGAGATCACGGTACTTGCGCAGGACCATCCGCGCCTGCTTTCGGTGATTGCCGGCGCCTGTGCCGCGGCCGGCGGCAACATCGTCGACGCGCAGATCTTCACCACCTCAGATGGTCGGGCGCTCGACACCATCCTGATCTCGAGGGAGTTCGACCTCGACGAGGACGAGCGCCGCCGTGCCGAGCGCGTCGGCCGGCTGATCGAGGACGTGCTATCGGGCAAGAGCTGGCTGCCCGAAATGATCGAGAAGCGGACCAAGCCGCGGCGCGGCGCCAAGGTTTTCCGTATTCCGCCACGCGCCGAGATCCGCAACACGCTGTCGAACCGTTTCTCGGTGATCGAGGTCGAGGGGCTGGACAGGCCGGGCCTTCTGTCGGAGATCACCGGCATGTTGTCGGACCTGTCGCTCGACATCGCCTCGGCCCACATCACCACCTTCGGCGAAAAGGTCATCGACACGTTCTACGTCACCGATCTCACCGGCCAGAAGATCGACAGCCCGTCGCGTACGGCGACCATCCGCAACAGGCTGATCGCGGTGCTCGAGGGCACGGCGTCCGAGCGCGGCAAGACCAAAACGGCCGCCGAGTGACTGTTACCTTCCATTTGCCCCAATCGCACAGGCAGTCTTCAAGCGCATGAGCCTTGTCAAGAAATTCGCCACGGTCGCTTCCGGCACGCTGATGAGCCGCGCCCTCGGTTTCGGCCGCGAGATGCTGATGGCTGCCGCACTCGGCACCGGGCCGATCGCCGACGCTTTCAACGCCGCCTTCCAGTTTCCCAACACCTTTCGCCGGCTGTTCGCCGAAGGCGCCTTCAATGCCGCCTTCGTGCCGCTGTTCGCCAAGGAGATCGAGACGCACGGCACCGACGGCGCCAAGCGCTTTTCCGAAGAGGTGTTCGGCGTCTTGTTCACGGCGCTTCTGGCGCTGACCATCGCCATGGAACTGGCGATGCCGCTGATCGTGCGCTACCTGGTGGCGCCGGGCTTTGCCGACACGCCGGGAAAATTCGAGACGACGGTGGCGCTGGCGACCGTCATGTTCCCCTACCTGATCTGCATGTCGCTCGGCGCCATGATGGCCGGCATGCTGAATTCGCTGCGCCGCTATTTCGCCGCTGCGGTGGCGCCGGTGTTCCTCAACGTCATCCTTATCGCCGTGCTTGCCTATGCCTGGTACAAGGGTTCGGACGCCCGCACCGTTGGTTTCGGCCTGGCCTGGGGCGTGCTGGCGGCCGGCCTGGTGCAGCTGGCGATCGTCTGGGCGGCGGTGCGCCATGCCGGCATTTCGATCGGCTTCCGGCGGCCGAAGATGACGCCGAACGTCAAGCGGCTGCTGATCCTGGCGCTGCCGGCGGCGATCACCGGCGGCATCACCCAGATCAACCAGCTGATCGGCACGGCGATCGCGTCGGCGCAGGACAGCGCGGTGTCGTCGCTGGCCTATGCCGACCGCGTCTACCAGCTGCCGCTGGGCGTCGTCGGCGTCGCCGTCGCCATCGTGCTTTTGCCGGAACTGTCGCGGGCGCTGAAATCAGGCAATCTGGTCGAGGCCGCCAATCTGCAGAACCGCTCGGTCGAGTTTACCCTGTTCATGACCTTGCCGGCGGCGGCCGCGCTGCTGGTCATGTCCGAGCCGATCGTGCGGCTGGTCTATGAGCGCGGCGCCTTTGCCGCCAACAATTCGACGCCGACGGTCGCGGCAATCCTGGCGATCTTCGGCCTCGGCCTGCCGGCCTTCGTGCTGATCAAGGCGTTCACCCCAGGCTATTTCGCCCGCGAGGACACGCGCACGCCAATGATTTTTGCCGCCATCTCGGTGGGGGTTAACATTACGACGGCGCTGACGCTGTTTCCGACCATGGGCGCGCCCGGCATTGCCGTTGCCTCCGCTGTCGCAGGCTGGGTCAATGCGGCGATGCTGCTCGCCGTGCTGATCCGGCGCGGCCATTGGGGCCGCGACGTGCCGCTCATGAAACGCATCCCGCGGCTGGTGCTGTCGGCGGCGGTGATGGCCGCGGCGCTCTATCTTGCCGAACACTGGTTCGCCGCAAGGCTCGGCTCCGGCTCGCCGCTGGTGATCAAGGCGGTAACGCTGCTTGCGCTCGTCGCCGGCGGGGCGCTGCTCTACTTCGTTACTGCCTTCGCCACCGGCGGCGCCGATTTCGGCATGATCCGCCGCAATATCGGGCGCAAGGGCTCCCAGCCGGTCAAGCAACAGTCTCCAGATCCGTGAAGCGGAATTCGTCCGCCGTCGAAAGCATCGGAACGGCATAGTAGCGCGCACAGGCGTAGTGGAAACAGTCGGCCATGTTCAGGCGGCCAGCGTTGTTGCGAAACCGCGATGCAGCCTCGACTGACAGAGATGCCGCGTCAGAGGCAGGCGGAAGCTCCCGCAAGGTGATTCCACGCTCTTCGAGAAAACGGCTGACTATCTTGAAGCTTGTGGCGACCGGGACGGCTAGCTTTTCCGATCGCGAAAGCGCCATCGCGGCTTCCCAAACCACGATAGCCGACGTGAACGGAGCCGACGCCTTCATGACCGCCTGCGCGCAGCGCGGGGCTTCGGTCTCGTTGCTCAGTATTGCAACGATAGCGGCTGCATCGATGAACATCAGTCTTCACCGGACAATTCGTCGTAGACCGAGCGCGGCAGCGGCTTGCGCGCCTGCTCGCTCAGCTCAATACCGAACTCGGCCCGGAGCCGTGCCGCCGTCTCCAGCGGCGTCTCGCGATTGCGCCGGCGCTCCAAGGCTTCGCGCATGGCGATCACGATCGCCTCGGTGATCCCGACACCTTCAAGCCTGGCAAAAGCCCGCGTCAGGCTGTCCGCTTCCTTGTTGTTGATGTTGATCGTCATTGTTTTGCTTCCGCTGTGTAGCAAATATTATGTAGCTATCTACATCAGTCCGTCAATGTGGCCCTGAGCCAAATCGAAGCGATTGCCGAGGCGAGCTATTTTGTTCTTGCTTTGTGCCGGCAGCTATGCTACTAATTTGAGTATGGTGCTGATTCGCACCGACGACCCCGCCGCAAGGCGGGGTTTTTGATTCTGGTCGGCGCCATCCCTTCAAACAGCCTTCTGCGGCGTCTTGCTCGGCCACGGCCAAGGCCCTGCGCGGCCTAGCCAATACCCCTCTTGATCGCCTCCTCGCTCTCGTCCATAAGCGCGCCGTCGCAAGACTTTCGCCGCGCGCGAAACGGCCCTCCACAAGCCAGGGAAACACTATGACCGACCTCAACCAGCCCGCCTTCAAGCCGCTCGTCTTTTCCGGCGTCCAGCCAACCGGCAATCTGCATCTCGGCAATTATCTCGGCGCCATCAAGAAATTCGTCGCCCTGCAGGACACTTCCGACTGCATCTATTGCGTCGTCGACCTGCATTCGCTGACCGCACAGCTCGTCTATGAGGATCTTCAGGACCAGACGCGTTCGATCACCGCGGCGTTTCTCGCCTCCGGCATCGATCCGACCAAGCACATCGTCTTCAATCAGTCGAGGGTGATGCAGCACGCCGAGCTTGCCTGGATCTTCAACTGCGTGGCGCGCATCGGCTGGATGAACCGGATGACGCAGTTCAAGGACAAGGCCGGCAAGGACCGCGAGAACGCCTCGCTCGGCCTGCTCGCCTATCCCTCCCTGATGGCCGCCGACATCCTCGTCTACCGCGCCACCCACGTGCCGGTCGGCGACGACCAGAAGCAGCATCTGGAGCTGACCCGCGACATCGCGCAGAAATTCAACAACGACTTTTCGGACCGCATCGCAGCGCTTGGCGTCGGCGTCGAGATGCAGGTCGGCGAAGAGACGGTGAACGGCTATTTCCCGCTGACCGAGCCGGTCATCGGCGGCCCGGCAGCGCGCATCATGTCGCTGCGCGACGGTTCGAAGAAGATGTCGAAATCCGATCCGTCGGACCTGTCGCGCATCAACCTGACCGACGACGCCGATGCCATCTCGAAGAAGATCCGCAAGGCCAAGACCGACCCGGAGGCTTTGCCCGGCGAACTGGACGGGCTTGCCGGCCGGCCAGAAGCGGAAAACCTCGTCGGCATCTATGCCGGCCTCGCCGAAATCTCGAAAGAGGCGGTGCTGAAGGAATATGGCGGCCAGCAGTTTTCGGTGTTCAAGCCGGCGCTGGCCGACCTTGCGGTGGAAAAACTGGCGCCGATCGCCGGCGAGATGCGCCGCATCTCCAGCGACCGCGCCTATGTCGACGCGGTGCTGCGGGATGGCGGCGAGCGTGCCGGCACATTGGCCGAAGCGACCATGAAGACAGTGCGCGACATTATCGGCCTGCTGCAAGGCTAATGCATGTCGCGCAAAAGTGTGCAGCGGTTTTGCGATAACGACATGCATAAAACAAGAACCTGAAGCGCGTCGCTGGTCGAACGCGACGCGCTTTAAGCTGCACCAGCATTGCCACAGCCGCCGGTCGCTTGCGGGCGGGCTGTGGCGGTGGCAGATTGCGGCCGAAACCATCGAACAGGGTGAATATGGTCTCCAAACGCCTCAGCCGCGAAGTCGGTCATCGCCGCAAGTTCCTGGCGATCATCGACGACACGCCCGAATGCGAGCGCGCCGTCGCCTACGCCTCGAAGCGGGCGCAAAGCACGGGCGGCGTACTGGTGCTGCTCTATGTCATCGAGCCGGATGATTTTCAGCACTGGCTGGGCGTCGAGAAGATCATGCGCGAGGAGGCGACCGCCACGGCGCGTGCCGCACTGGACAGCTACGCCAACAAGGTGCGCCAGAAGCTCGGCATCGAGCCGGAACTGGTGGTGCGCGAAGGCAAGCCGACCGAAGAGATCCACAAGCTGATCGAGGAAGACCAGGACATCGCCATCCTGGTGCTGGCGGCAGGCGCCGGCAAGGAAGGGCCTGGGCCGCTGGTCGGCGCGGTCGCCGGCAAGGGCGCCGCCTTTCCCATCCCGGTCACGGTGGTGCCGCAGAACCTGTCGGACGAAGAGATCGACAGCCTCGCCTGAGATGTGCTGATATTCAGGTGAGGCCGGCCTGCAAATGGCAGCTTCCTGCGCTTCCGGTGCTCACGTACCAAAAGTACGCTCCGCTCCGGTTCACGGAAACCACCATTTTCGGCTCGGCCTGACCTGAATCTCAACACATCTCCAATCGTTTCAGCGAACTAGCAAAACATTCCGCCAGCCAGCCGTTCCCCCCCGAGGCCTTTCCCTTGAATGTCGGGCGGATAAAGCCTAATTAGAATTATTCCAAACTAGCTGCCCGAAACGGGCACGGAGACGGCCATGTTCATCCAGACCGAGTCGACGCCAAACCCGGCGACGCTGAAATTCCTGCCCGGCAAGGAAGTGCTGCAAGAAGGCACCGCCGATTTCCGCGATGCCGATAGTGCCGCGACGGCTTCGCCGCTCGCCGGCCGGCTGTTCGAAATCCCCGGCGTCACCGGCGTCTTCTTCGGCTATGATTTCATCACCGTGACCAAGGACGGCCCCGACTGGCAGCATCTGAAGCCGGCTATCCTCGGCGCCATCATGGAGCATTTCATGTCCGGCGCCCCGGTGATGGCCAAGGCCGGCCCCGCCGCCGAGACCAGCCAGACCGGCGAATTCTACGACAAGGCCGACGAGGAGCTGGTCGTCACCATCAAGGAGCTGCTCGACACGCGGGTGCGCCCGGCGGTGGCCCAGGATGGCGGCGACATCACCTTCCGCGGCTTCGAGAACGGCACCGTGTTCCTGCACATGAAGGGCGCCTGCGCCGGCTGCCCGTCGTCGACGGCGACGCTGAAGCACGGCATCCAGAACCTGCTCCGGCACTTTGTGCCGGAAGTGCAGCATGTCGAACAGGTCTCCTGACGCGACGTTCCATCGTCAACATCGATAGACAACAAAAAACCGGGCCAAAGTGCCCGGTTTTCTGTTTGCGACGTCTGTGTTGTTGCCTAGACGGTCCGCGTATAAGGGTTTTATATCACAATGACCTTGGCGCCGACCGAGGTGCGGTCGTAGAGGTCGATAATGTCCTGGTTCATCAGCCGGATGCAGCCCGACGACATCGCCTTGCCGATCGAATTCCATTCCGGGCTGCCATGCAGGCGATAACCCATGTCGCCGCCCTTGTTGAACAGGTACATAGCGCGCGCGCCGAGCGGGTTCTTCAACCCCGGCTCCATGCCACCGGCAAACTTGGCCAACTCCGGCTGCCGCTTGATCATCTGCGAAGGCGGTGTCCAGGTCGGCCATTCGCGCTTCAGCGCGATATGGGCGGTGCCGTGCCATTCGAAACCCTCACGGCCGACGCCGATGCCGTAGCGCATCGCTTCGCCGTCGCCCATGACGAAATAGAGGAACTTGTTCTGCGTATCGACGATAATGGTGCCCGGCTTTTCCCTGGTGTCGTAGTCGACGATCTGCCGGCGGTATTTGAACGGCACCTTTTCGATCGGAACGCGCGGCAGGTGATAGCCGGCGTCGGTCACCGCGCCGTAGTTGTTGGTGAAGATCTGCGAGCCGATGGTGCTGCAACCGGCGACAGCCGTCGACAGCGCCAGGGCCGCGACGATTGCAAGTGACTTCATGCGCATGAAAAGGTCCGATGCCTGCCCAAACAACAGCGGCTCGAGTCGGCCGCTTTTTTCATCTTCATTCATGCTGGCATTTGCTTTGCTTGCCAAGCGGGCGATGCCTACATCCTTGGACTTGCGTGCTGGTAAACCTGCGACTATGGCATTTCGGCAACAGCCCCCGCAGGATTATGTTGCAAAATCAATGGGCCAGGAACAAGAACCCCGAGCCGAGGAAATCACCCATGAATGTCGGTGACGCTGCCCGGCGCTCTGGCCTGCGGCCAAGACCATCCGTTGCTACGAGGAGATCGGCCTGAGACGCGGCCGCCGCAGGGGAAAGTCCAGACAGGCCGGGTTTAATAAAGGACGCCGCGAAGCACGGTCCAAGCCAGAAGCCCGAACGTGCCGATCACCACCAATGCACCAAGGACCGTGCCGATCTTTTCAGGCAATCCATCGGGGCGACCAGGATCGTTGGCCATTCAACTATCGATCATGACGTAGGCCGCACCAAACACGGCAACGATAATTGCCCCAAGCACCGCCCAGCCTCTGATGGCCGAGCGGATTTCCTCCGGCGTCGGTCGTCATCTTCCGTCATCTAATGCTCCTCCTAGAATCCGTGGCAGACATTGAAAGCGCAAGCTGCAACGTGCGCCGTCCGAGAGCAAGCGTTCCCCAGCCTTCGACACTCCGCAAAGCGCGGGCGGCGGTCACGATCCCGGCGGGCGGTACCGGATCGACTTCGCTTTGCCAAGCGCGTCCATCGTCTCTTCGACACTTAACAGGACGGTGGTCTGGTACGAGCTGAGCGCGCCTCCCGCACCGATGGCGAGCATGACGGATGCCATCGACACGTTGTCCGGCGCCTCCCATAGGTTCCAGCCATCGTACTCCCCGAAGGCATACCAGAACCCGTGCAGCTTTCCGCCGACCGACTCGATGTAGGAACGGGCAGCCTCGCGTCTATCCTCGGGATTATCCATCAAGCGCGCCCAGGTTTCGGGCCTGTAGCTGAATCGCGTGAGATACATCGGCATGGTTCGTCTCTCCTCCCAGAGCTGCCCCCACCAAGACAGTTAAGCGCCCCAATCCGGGAGAACGCGAGTCGTTTCCGAGGCGTAGTACCGCTGGCTTAGTTGCGGGTCTGCTAATAGACCTGTTTCAATTGCCTTCCCCAAGGGGAGTAAGGTCAATGGCCGCATATCTTATTGCTGATGTAGACATAACCGACGCCGCCGTTTTCGAGGAATACCGCCGGGATGTGCCGGCAACCGAAGCCCGCTATGGGGGGAGGTACATCGCTCGCGGCGGAGCCACCAAAGTGCTGGAGGGCGATTGGGAACCTCATCGCCTCGTCATTGTCGAATTCCCGGACATGGCGTCCCTCCTGGCATGGTACGACTCTCCAGAATACGGCCGCCTCAAAGCCATCCGCGAACGCTGCGCAAAGACGAGAATTATTGCTCTGGAGGGCATGATGCCGGTTAGCTAAAGGTGCTCGAGGCCGAAATGGACGAGGCGCTGGGCGCTTCGAAGAGCGAACGCACACCGGAGCGGCTTGGCTACCGCTCGGGTTATTATGGCCGCACCCTTGTCACCCGTGTCGGCAAGCTTGAGCTGCGGGTTCGGCAGGACCGGGGCGGCGGCATTGTTCTGGTCGCGCTGGTCGCCTGGATTTTGTGGGCAAAAACCGGACTTGGCTGGGTTCGTCGGCATGGGCTTAATTTTGGCTGGCGTATTGGTTCTCAACCTACTGTCCAAAACAAGCGCCCATTGATCAGCTAAATTAGCTGCTGCCAGATGCAAGCGGCCCACCTTGTGGAAAGGTGGAGTATTGCGAAATAATCGACTCAAAAAGTCGAAACGTACGCTAACAATATTTCGTCAGAGGGAAAGGGCTTTGCGCTCTATGAAGGGGATCGCCATTCCCCTACGGCTTGGTAACGCTGGCGGGTAGTGGCCTTTCTAGTTCTGCCTTCCCTTCAGAACGCCTTCAACGAGGTCATTGAACTCCTCGACGCTCAGACTACACAGGGCCTCGGCCGCGCCTAAATGGCAGAATTTAAATTCCACGAATTTCTTGTCATTGTTTGGGTCGAACTTGATGAAGAACCGAAACGACCAAGCGCCGCGAAGGGGCACATAAACGTAACTCAAGTCTATGGCCATGAAGTGCCGTTTGACGCTTTTCCAAAACCGCATCGCTGGATTCCCCCAATGACCCCCTCTTTCATACCAGCGCAGGCGCAATTCGCCAGCGGGTTTGTCAACCATAGAATCGCCCCGCATAAAACAGTTCAAACCGTGAACAAAATCTGGCATGGTGTCCGCCATGCCCATCATTTCCCCGATTCCCCTCAACCCGCTCATCGACGGCCGCCAGTCGGAGCGTGCCATGCTGGTCAGGCGTGGCGTGCAGCGGCTGCTCGGGCAGATGGGCGCGCATGTCTTGCCCGAACTGTCGCTGGCCACCGGCCGGCGCGCCGATCTCGTCGCGCTGACCCGCCAGGGCGACATCTGGATCATCGAGATCAAATCCTCGATCGAGGATTTCAGGGTCGACCGCAAATGGCCGGACTACCGGCTGCATTCCGACCGGTTCTTCTTCGCCACCCATCCCGGCGTACCCCAGGAGATATTTCCGGAGGAGTGCGGCTTCATTCTCTCCGACGGCTACGGTGCCGAGATTTTGCGCGATGCGCCCGAGCACCGCATGGCAGCGGCGACGCGCAAGGCGCTGATGCTGCGGATCGCACGCGCCGGTGCGTCGCGGCTGCTCGCGGCCGAGCTTGCCGGCGTGTCGGTGCCGGCGCTGGACGGCGAGAGCGAGTAGGGGTTTTGCTCTCCGTGATCATGGAGGCTGCGCCGTCCCGGCCGGGCGGCCACCTTCTCCCCGAGGGGAGAAGAGGCTGAGATCAACGCCGGCGATCTCCTCTCCCCTCGCGGAGAGGTCGGATTGCCCGAATTGCCTTTCGCAATTCGGTTGGCAATCCGGGTGAGGGGGCATCTTCCCAAATGCGATAGCCCTGTTCCACAAGCTGGTGCCCCGACACCACATAGGGCTCCATCTCCTTGCCCCATTTGGCGTGCGCGTCGATCTTGCCGATCCTGGCGAAGAACGCCTCCAACTGGCGAGGCTTTCGACCTGGTGATGTGACCCGACCGTCGCTTCCCGCGTCGATCGATCCGGTCATGATCTGGAACTTGAGGTCGTCGAGACCGGCCTGCGAGCCGATCTCGCGTTCCCATTTCTTCAACAGAGCACGGTCTGCTTGTGGCCGAATTTTGCGTCGATCTGCCATCTGGCACTGAACATCGCCGCCTCCTTATTCGTCCCAGGCCTGCACGACCGTCTGCCGTGCGATCTGGCCGTTCTTCAGCTCCAGCATCGCCGCGCAGAATACCTTGGTCCCGTCCGGATAGGAGCAGGCCTGGGTGAAGGCGAGATTGTTGCCGTCGGCGATGGTGGTGTCGACCTTGTGGGTCATCGCCCGGCTGCAGATGTCGTCCCAGAACGTGGTGATCGCTGCGCGCCCGCGGATTTCGCGCGGCTTGCTCGGCGGGTTGTTGCGGTCGATCACCCGCACCAATGCGTCGTCGGCATAGAAGCTCGCCAGCAATTTTCCATCACGGCCCTCAATCGCCTTCTTGATCGCAGCGCCGTCTATCGTCTGTGTCTTGGTCAGCATTTTTTCCTCCATAGGCCCGTCTTCACCGGGCGTTCAATTGATCAGAACCGCCCGGCGCTCATAGACGGGCAGGTGGTTCACTGCGACTTCGCCTTGACGGCCGCGAACACCTCGTCGGACTGCTTCTTGAAAGTGGCGAGATCGACCTGGCTGCCGTTGAGCATCGTCGACCAGTGGCGCACGATCGCCGCCATCGCCACCGCCTCCTTGATCTCCTCGTCGCTGGCGCCATTGAGCTTGGCCGCCTGCGTGTGGAAATAGATGCAGTACTGGCAGGGGATCTGCGAGGCGACGGCGAGGCCCATCAATTCCTTGGTCTTGCCGTCGAGCGCGGTGTTCGGGTTGAGCTGCACGCCCTTGATCTCGGCCCAGGCGCCGGCAACGGCGACATCCGGCAGCGTCTTGAACATGTCCGGCACCAAGCCGAGCGTTGCCTGGATGTCCTTGTAGGCAGCGGTCGCTGAGGCGTCTTCGGCCTTGGCAGGAACGATCGCCAACAGCGCGCCAACGCCTGCCGCCAGCACCAGTGATTTGAGTGTCGACTTCAGCATTTTATTCCTCCCTTCGCAGCGCCTTTCCCGGCGACATCCGCCTGGCCTGCATGGGACGAAGTGATAGCGCTTACGCATGCCCGGCCGCTTCGCCCGAAAGCGCCATGGCTCCTATGGCCCGTGCGGGCCAGCGTGCCGGGCCGAGAACGCCGCCGCCGCCGCCCGCGACGGCAGGTCCAGCTTGAGCAGAATATTGGCGACGTGGCGCTTGACGGTGTGTTCGCTCAGCCCGAGTTCGGCGGCGATCGCGGCATTGCTCTTGCCATCGGCGATGAGGTTCACCACCTCGCTTTCGCGCGCCGTCAGTGCGGCCGGCTCGGCAGCTTTGGCCTTCGGCCGGCAGGCCGGCTCCAGATGCTGTTCCGAGGTCGCCTGCACCAGCGCCAGCGGCTCATCCAGCTCGTCAAGCGCGATGCGCCCGGCGTCATTGAAATGAAGGCCTGAACCGGCGGCGAGGTCGGCGACCAGCCGCGAAGCGAGGATGTCGCCGCGCCCGGCATGCCCGGCAAGCTGCATCGTCACGCGCGCCGTCAACCCCGTCGGCGGCCCACGCAACTCGACCTCGCCGACATGTACGCCCTGCGCGCTGGCGACGAGATCGAACGATCCCTGGCCGACCACCTGATAGGCGATCCGCACGTCACCACTGAGCGCGTATCGAGTTTCGATCAGCCTCACGAGTTGTCCGCCCGACCCGACGATTTCTTATCGCCGGATCATAGCAGAGGCGCGCAGCTTGCGGCAGGTGAAACTTTAGAGAGCGTGAATGTGGGCCCGCGGCGCCTACTTCTGTGACGCGGCGGTCGTCTCGGTGTTCGCTCCGCCAGCGCTGAAACCTGCGCCCTCCGGCGCGCCCGGCCGCTTGATGTGTGGCGCGGCCGCGACGACAAGCTCGTTGAACCCCTCGCCGCCGCTGTCCAGCATCTCGAACAATTGCCGGCGCATCCTCGGCTCCCAGAACTTGTTGATGTGCTCGGCGACGCCGGCAATGCCTTGCTCGCGCGGCTTTGAGTGGAAAAAGGCGGCGATCTGGTTGGCCATGCGAACCAGCTTTTCGCTGGTGCTCATGAGGTGGCCCTCGTCATGCGACATGCTTGGCAACTCCGGAAACCACTCGGTCAGGATGGGTGAAAATATCGAAATCGTCGCCGCGCACCAGCGCCACCAGCGTCATGCCGGAATCGTCTGCGGTGCGGATGGCAAGTGCGGTCGGCGCCGAGACGGCAATGATGACGGCCGAGCCGATCGCCGCGGTCTTCTGCACCATCTCGACCGAAACGCGCGACGTGACGACGACGGCCCCCGACCTGCCGTCGATACCGGCTTTGGCCAGCGCGCCGGCCAGCTTGTCCAGCGCGTTATGGCGGCCGACATCCTCGCGCGCCATGACGATGCCCTTGCCGGAAAGGTAAAAACCGGCGGCGTGGACGGCACCGGTCTCGGCGTGCAGCGGCTGCACCTTCGACAAAAGCTTGACCGAGCGGACGATGTCATCGGACTGAAGTGTAAGTTGCGACGCACCGACCGGGTTTACCGAGCGCATTGCCTCTTCGATGGATTCGATGCCGCACAGCCCGCAGCCGACCGGCCCAGCGAGCCTGCGCCGCCGCGCTTCGAAGCGGGTGTTGGCCTGGTCCTTCAGCCGGATCTGGATATCGATGCCGGCGCCGTGATCCTCGACCTCGATCGCTTCGATTTCGTCCGGCGAGGCAATGATGCCTTCGGTCAGCGAGAAGCCGAGCGCGAAATCCTCGAAATCAGCCGGGCTTGCCATCATCACCGCATGCGTGGTGCCGGCAAAGGAGAACGCCACCGGCGTCTCTTCCGGCACCATGCGGTTGGCGGCCGCAGTACCGCCGGCGCGGCGCGCCAGGCGGCTGATCTGTGTGACAGCACGACGTTTGGGCATCACGCGGCATCCCCCTCTGGCCTGCCCTCTTTGTCATCATTTGGCATCTCCCCCTCAAGGGGGGAGATCGGCAGTTCAGGCGTCGCAGCGCACCTTTCGACTTTGGTGATTGGCGAAAGTCGAGATGACATCCAATCTCCCCCCCTGAGGGGGAGATGGCCGGCAGGCCAGAGGGGGGTACTCCGGCACGAAACCAAAACCGCTACTCCGCTGCTTGCAGCGGGGCGATGCGGCGGCTTTGCTTTGCCTGCTCGTCATAGTCGCGCTGCCATTCCGACGGGCCGTTGGATGCACCCACCTGCACCGCGGTCACCTTGTATTCCGGGCAGTTGGTCGCCCAGTCGGAGAAGTCGGTGGTAATGACGTTGGCCTGGGTGTCGGGATGGTGGAAGGTCGTATAGACGACGCCCGGCGACACCCGCTCGGTGATCATCGCGCGCAGCGTCGTCTCGCCGGAGCGGCTGGTCAGCCGCACCCAGTCGCCGTCGCGCAGGCCGCGATTTTCGGCATCGTGCGGATGGATCTCCAGCCGGTCCTCGCTATGCCAGACCACATTGTCGGTGCGCCGGGTCTGCGCGCCGACATTGTATTGCGACAGGATGCGGCCGGTGGTCAGCAGCAGCGGGAAGCGCGGTCCGGTCCTTTCGTCGGTCGCCACATATTCGGTGCGGATGAACTTGCCCTTGCCGCGCACGAAGCCGCCGATATGCATGATCGGCGTGCCTTCCGGCGACTTCTCGTTGCAGGGCCACTGCACCGAGCCCACCCGGTCGAGAAGGTCGAAGGAAACGCCGGCGAAACTTGGGGTTGTCTTGGCGATCTCGTCCATGATCTGGGACGGATGCGTGTAGTTCCAGCCGAGGCCGAGCGCCTTGGCGAGCTCCTGCGTCGTTTCCCAGTCGGCATAGCCGCATTTCGGCTCCATCACCTTGCGCACCATGTTGATGCGGCGCTCGGCATTGGTGAAGGTGCCGTCCTTCTCGAGGAACGTCGAGCCGGGCAGGAACACATGCGCGTAGTTGGCCGTCTCGTTGAGGAAGAGGTCGTGCACGACGACGCATTCCATCGCGGCGAGACCGGCGGCGACATGCTTGGTGTCGGGGTCCGACTGCAGGATGTCCTCGCCCTGCACATAGAGCCCCTTGAACGAGCCGTCGACGGCCGCATCCAGCATATTGGGGATGCGCAGGCCGGGCTCGTCGTCGAGCTTGACGCCCCACAGGCTCTCATAGATGGCGCGCACCGCGTCGCCTGAAATATGGCGATAGCCGGGAAGCTCGTGCGGGAACGAGCCCATGTCGCAGGAGCCCTGCACATTGTTCTGACCGCGCAGCGGATTCACGCCGACGCCCGGCCGGCCGATATTGCCGGTCGCCATGGCGAGGTTGGCAATGGCGATGACGGTGGTCGAGCCCTGGCTGTGCTCGGTCACGCCGAGGCCGTAATAGATCGCGCCGTTACCGCCGCGGGCGTAGAGCCGCGCCGCGCCGCGTATGTCGTCGGGATCGACATTTGCAAGCTGGCCGACCACTTCCGGGCTATTTTCCGGCAGCGCCACGAACGATGCCCAGTCCTGGAACTCGTCCCAGTCGCAGCGCTCGCGGATGAAGGCCTCGTCGAACAGACCCTCGGTGACGATGACATGGGCAAGTGCGGTCAGCATGGCGACGTTGGTGCCCGGCTTCAGCGGCAGATGGAACTGCGCCTCGACGTGGGCCGAGCGCACGATGTCGGTGCGGCGCGGATCGAGCACGATCAGCTTGGCGCCCTCGCGCATGCGCTTCTTCATGCGCGAGGCGAACACCGGATGCGCATCGGTCGGATTGGCGCCGATCAGCAGGATCACGTCCGTCTGCTCGATCGAATCGAAGTCCTGCGTGCCGGCGGAGGTGCCGAAGGTCTGGCCGAGACCATAGCCGGTCGGCGAATGGCAGACGCGGGCGCAGGTATCGACATTGTTGTTGCGGAAGCCCTGCCGGACAAGCTTCTGGACGAGGTAGGTCTCCTCGTTGGTGCAGCGCGAGGAGGTGATGCCGCCGATCGAGGTGCGGCCGTACTGGTATTGGATGCGGCGGAATTCATTCGCCGTATGGGTGAGCGCCTCTTCCCACGACACTTCGCGCCACGGATCGCTGACCTTCTCGCGGATCATTGGTTTCAGGACACGGTCCTTGTGCGTCGCGTAGCCATAGGCGAAGCGGCCCTTGACGCAGGAGTGGCCGTGGTTGGCCTTGCCTGCCTTGTAGGGCATCATGCGGATGACCTCGTCGCCCTTGACCTCGGCCTTGAACGAGCAGCCGACGCCGCAATAGGCGCAGGTGGTGACGGTCGAGCGCTCGGGAAGGCCTTTCGCCAGCACGGTCTTTTCCCTCAGCGCATCGGTCGGGCAGGCCTGCACGCAGGCCCCGCACGACACGCATTCGGAATCGACGAACGCCTCGTGCATGCCGGCCGAGACCCTGGATTCGAAGCCGCGGCCCTCGATGGTCAGCGCGAACGTGCCCTGCACCTCCTCACAGGCTCGCACGCAGCGCGAGCAGACGATGCACTGCGTCGGATCGTAGGTGAAATACGGGTTCGATTCATCGCGGGCGATGTAATCGATGGTCAGCGAGCCATGGCCGGGCGCCACGCCGTTTTCCTGCTTGACGTGGTTGCGGCCGTCCACGCCATAGCGGTTCTCGGTCAGGCCGACCGTCCTGACGACCTTGTCGAACTCGCTGGCGCCAGTGCCGGCCTTCTCGCCCCACGCGGCAGGATGGTCGGAGACGTAGAGTTCCATCACGCCGCGGCGAATGGCGTCTAGCCGGTCGCTCTGCGTATGCACGACCATGCCTTCGCCGACCGGCGTCGTACACGAGGCCGGCGTGCCGCCGCGCCCGTCGATCTCGACGAGGCAGACCCGGCAGGAGCCGAACGAGTCCAGCATGTCGGTGGCGCAGAGTTTCGGGATTTCGACGCCCGCTTCCATCGAAGCGCGCATGATCGAGGTCCCCGCCGGCACCGTCACCGACTTGCCGTCGACCGTCAGCGTTACCTTTTGTTCCGCTTCAGAGGCGGGTGTGCCGTAGTCGATTTCCTGGACCAGCGATTTGATGTCGAATGCCGCGTTCATACCTGTCCGCTCCTATTCCGCTGCTTCGGCGACCGGCGTCGGCCGAAAGTCGTCCGGGAAATGGTTGAGTGCACTCATCACTGGATATGGGGTGAAGCCGCCGAGAGCGCAAAGCGAGCCGAACTTCATCGTGTTGCAAAGGTCGGTGACCAGCGCGATCTGCTTTTCCGGTTCGACGTTCTGGGCGAGCCGGTCCAGCACCTCGACACCGCGCGTCGAGCCGATGCGGCACGGCGTGCACTTGCCGCAGCTCTCGATGGCGCAGAATTCCATGGCAAAGCGTGCCTGCTTCAGCATGTCGGCGCTGTCGTCGAAAACGACGATGCCGGCATGGCCGATCAGCCCGTCCTTGGCGGCAAACGCTTCGTAGTCGAACGGCGTGTCGAACAGCGCGCGCGGGAAATAGGCGCCGAGCGGGCCACCCACCTGCACCGCTTTCACCGGGCGTCCCGTCGCCGTGCCGCCGCCGATATCGTCGACGATCTCGCCCAGCGTCATGCCGAACGCCGCCTCGTAGAGACCGGGATACTTGACGTTGCCGGCAATCTGGATCGGGATGGTGCCGCGTGAACGGCCCATGCCGAAATCCTTGTAGAAGGCGGCGCCCTTGTCCATGATCACCGGCACCGAGGCCAGCGAGATGACGTTGTTGATCACTGTCGGCTTGCCGAACAGGCCCTTGTGCGCCGGCAGCGGCGGCTTGGCCCGCACCTGTCCGCGCTTGCCTTCGAGGCTGTCGAGCAGGGCGGTTTCCTCGCCGCAAACATAGGCGCCGGCGCCGACGCGCACTTCCATGTCGAATGAATTGGCCGAGCCGAGCACATTGACGCCGAGCACGCCGGCCTTGCGGGCGATCTCGACGGCCTTCTGCATAACCGCCACCGCGTGCGGATATTCGGAGCGGATATAGATAAAGCCCTTGGTCGCGCCGGTGGCGATGCCGGCGATCGCCATGCCTTCGATCAGCACGAAGGGGTCGCCTTCCATGATCATGCGGTCGGCGAACGTGCCGGAATCGCCTTCATCGGCATTGCAGACGATGTATTTGCGGTCGGCCGACGTATCGAGCACAGTTTTCCATTTGATGCCGGTCGGGAAGCCGGCGCCGCCACGACCGCGCAGCCCGGACTCGGTCACCTGCTTGACGACCTCGGCCGGCGTCATCGCCACTGCATTCTGCAGGCCCTTCAGCCCGCCATGCGCCTTGTAGTGATCGAGCGACAGCGGATCGGTGACGCCGCAGCGCGCAAAGGTCAGCCGCGTCTGCCTGGCAAGGAACGGGATCTTGTCCGGTGCGCCCAGCCAGCGCTTGTGGTGGCCGCCGGTGAGGAAGCCGCAGTCGAACAGGCCTTTGACGTCGGAGGGCTTCACCGGCCCATAGGCGACGCGGCCATTAGCTGTTGCCACTTCGACCATCGGCTCGAGGAAATAGGCGCCGCGCGAGCCGTTGCGCACGATCTTGGCCTCGATGCCGCGCTCGGCCAGTTCCGCCCGAATCGCCTTGGCGACCTTTTCCGCACCGAGCGCCAGCGCGCCGGAATCGCCGGGAATATAGATACGCGGGATCATGAGCGCACCTCGGCAACGATCTCGTTGAGCTTTTCGTCGTCGAGCCGACCGATCACCTCCCCGTCCAGCATCGCCGACGGCGAGCAGGCGCAAAGGCCGAGGCAATAGACCGGCTCCAGCGTCACCGAACCGTCACGGGTTGTCTCGTGGAAGCCTATGCCCAGCAATGATTTGAGCTTGGCGGCGATCGCATCCGAACCCATCGACTGGCAGGCTTCCGCCTGGCAGAGCTTCAGCACATGGCGGCCAGCCGGCTGGCTGCGATAATCGTGATAGAAGGTCACGACGCCGTGCACCTCGGCCCTGGAAATGTTCAGCGCCTCGGCGATGACCGGCAGCGCGTCCTGCGGCACATAACCGAACTCTTCCTGGATACCGTGCAGGATCGGCAGCAGCGGGCCTTCGAGGCCTTTCAGCTCGTGGATGATCGCCGCGGTGCGCGATGCGATCTCGGTACTTGCAGGCTGCATCGTCATGCAGCGCCCTCCCTGGTCGTGGCGGTCTTCCGCTAAGTGGTTAGGAAATCAGAGGAAACCCGCTAAATCAATAAAGCCGATCCGTTGCTCGATAGAAATTTTCTATCGTTCGCGGTCACCAGCCTTGTCTAGCCTAGCGGCGGGCGCGGAAATCGTCCGCCAGCGCCATTGCCTCGTCCAACAGCGCCGAGACCAGTGGCGTGTGCGGTTCGCGCCGTGCCGCCACCAGCCCGACGGTGTGGCTGGCATCCGGCTCGACGATCGGGATCGCCCGGATCGGCTCGGAAAAACCGAAGGTTTCCGAGAGGTTAAGCGGCATGATCGACGACCATTTGCCGGTGCGGATATGCGAAAACAGCACGATCATCGAGTTGGATTCCAATGTCGGCCGCACCTGCACGCCGGCTTCGGCCAGATGCTGGTCGATGATGCGGCGGTTCTGCATGTCGGGCGTCAGCAGGCAGAGCGGCAGCTGACTGAGTTCCGCCCATGTCACTTTGTCGCGGTCGAAATAGGGGTTCCCGACGGCGGTGATCAGCTGGTAGCGCTCGTCGTAGAGCGGCACGCTGGTGACGCGTCCGAGCGGCTCGTTGTCGAGATAGGTGATACCGGCGTCGATGTCGAAATTGCCGAGCAGCGACAGCACCTCGATCGAGGTCCGCGACAGCACCGAGAAGGTGACGCCGGGGTGCTTTGCCCGAAACGGCGTCGTCAGTCGCGCCACCATGGCCAGCGCCGTCGGGATCGCGGCGATGCGGATGCGCCCTGACAGGCCGTGGCGTGCCGCCCGCATCTCCTCGCGCATGGTCCTGCTGTCGCCGACGATGCGGCGCGCCCACACCAACACCTGCTTGCCTTCCGGCGTCAATCCCTGGAAGCGCGAGCCGCGCAGCACCAGCATCACGCCGAGCTGGCCTTCCAGTTGCTTGATGCCGGCCGAAAGCGTCGGTTGGGTGACGCCGCACACCTCCGCCGCCCGGCCGAAATGTTCTTCCCTGGCAAGTGCTATGAAGAATTCCAGCTTATCGATCATGCCGTCGGGAGCCTGTCACGGACGCTGTGTCCGATTGTAGCGCGCAACGTCGTGGAAATCGCCTTCGGCCGCAAGCCGCGTGTGTAAATCGTCCGCATCCACATCTTTCAGCCGGCTTACTGTTTCCCGCGATGGAATGCGGCGCTATGTGAATGAGACGGGGTCGTGGACTGGACACGACGGGAGACCGAACATGCTGGGCTGGTTCCGCAAGCTGCTGCCGCGCGAAGATCGCTTCTTCGACCTGTTCGAGCGGCATTCCCGCACCGTGGTCGGTGGCGCCGAGGCACTGCAGCAGCTTTTGCAGGGCAACGACATCGACCGCTGGTGTCAGACGATCATCGATCTCGAGGACGAAGCCGATCAGATCACCGCGGAAGTGCTGCTGGCCGTGCGCCGCTCCTTCATCACGCCCTTCGACCGCGGCGACATCAAGGACCTGATCCAGTCGATGGATGATGCCATCGACATGATGCACAAGACCGTCAAGACGGTAAAGCTGTTCGAAAAGAAGGAATTCGACCCGCTGATGCAGGAAATGGGGGGCGTCATCGTCGAGGCCGCCAAGTTGGTGGCCGAGGCGATCCCGCTTCTCGGCAAGGTCGGGGCGCATACGGTGCGCCTCAACGCCATCGCCGAGGAAGTCATGCGCGCCGAAGGCCGGGCCGACGACCTGCACGAGCAAGGCCTGAAGGACCTGTTCAAGCGGCACGGCCGCAGCGATCCGATGGCCTATCTGATCGGCAGCGAGATCTACGGCCAGCTGGAAAAGGTGGTCGATCGCTTCGAGGACGTCGCCAACGAAATCAGCGGCATCGTCATCGAGAACGTATAGTGGAAGCCGCAATAGCCTTTCCCGTGCTGGTCGGCCTTGTCGTCGTCGCGCTGTTCTTCGATTTCCTCAACGGCCTGCACGATGCCGCCAACTCTATCGCCACCATCGTCTCCACCCGGGTGCTGCGGCCGCATTATGCGGTGTTCTGGGCGGCCTTCTTCAATTTCATCGCCTTCATGTTCTTCGGTCTTCACGTGGCGGAGACGCTCGGAACCGGCATCATCGACGCCAGCATCGTCACGCCGGCAGTGATCTTTGCAGCACTTGTCGGCGCCATCGTCTGGAATATCGTCACCTGGCTCGTCGGCATCCCGTCCAGCAGCTCGCACGCGCTGATCGGCGGTTTGGTCGGCGCCGGCGTTGCCAAGGCAGGCACCGGCGCCATCGTCTGGACCGGGTTGGGCAAAACGACGGCGGCCATCGTGCTATCGCCGGCGGCAGGTTTTCTGCTGGCGCTCGTCCTGATCCTCGCGGTCTCCTGGCTGTTCGTGCGGCGGACGCCGTTCGCCGTCGACAGCACCTTCCGCGTCATGCAGTTCTTTTCCGCCTCGCTCTATTCGCTCGGCCATGGCGGCAACGACGCGCAGAAGACTATGGGCATCATCGCCGTGCTGCTCTATTCGCAAGGCATGCTCGGCGCGAATTTTTACGTGCCGCTGTGGGTCGTCATCACCTGTCAGTCGGCGCTGGCGCTGGGCACGTTGCTCGGCGGCTGGCGCATCGTCCACACCATGGGCTCGAAGATCACCCGGCTGAACCCGATGCAGGGTTTCTGCGCCGAGACCGGCGGAGCGATCACCCTGTTCGCCGCCACCTGGCTCGGTATTCCTGTATCGACCACGCACACGATCACCGGCGCCATCATCGGGGTCGGCGCCGCCCGCCGCGTCTCCGCCGTTCGCTGGGGCATTGCCGGTAACATCGTGGTGGCATGGATCGTCACCCTGCCGGCAACCGCGGCGATCGCGGCTCTCACCTACCTCGCGGTCGGCCTGGCAAGGTGACAGCACCGTAGCACTGCGCGGCAGGCGATGCGCCGTATCTACCTATCCACAAGGTTCAGGATGTTGCCGTCCGGTTCCTTGAACCATGCGACCTTCATGCCCTGACCGACATGAACATCGCCCTCCAGCGTCAGGCCTGGCATGTCGTAATGCTCGAAGGTCACGCCCTTCGATTTCAATGCCTCAACGATCTTGCCGAGTTCGTCGCCGACCGTCCATGTCACAGCCGTCGCCTTGTTGGTCCCAGCGAAGTTCGAACGGTAGACGTTGATGCTGGTGTCGCCGCTTTTATAGACGATCAGTTCGCCACCTTTATTGTGCACCTCTTTCAGGCCAAGGACCCCTTCGTAGAATGCCTTGGCCTTGGCCAGGTCCTTCACGGCGAGATTGGCCGTCGCGTTGCTGTTTGCGAGCATGATTCGTCTCCTTCCCTGGCTGTCATTCCATGCTCATGAAATAGGCTGCGTTGACGATTTGGCGACGGCTGCTCCCACTGGAAATGCCGTCATATGCTCGCTGCCTCCCCGATACGCCGCTGCAATTGGTGGTCCATCGCTTGGTTCTGTTCCGGAACTGCATTATCTGGAGCGGAAAAGTAGAGGAAAACTCATGCCCGCCGCCAATGAAAACGTGACCAAGGAAATCGTTATCGAGCGCCTGAAGACGGTCAATGGGCCGGATTTCACCGGCAATATCGTCGACCTCGGCCTGGTTTCCGAGATTTTCATTGCCGATGCCAAGGTGTTCTTTTCGATCACCGTTCCCGCTGCCCGTGCCCAGGAGATGGAACCGCTGCGTGCGGCGGCCGAACGTGTCGTCAAGGCGATCCCCGGTGTTGCCGGCGCCGTGGTCGCGCTGACGGCGGAAAAGAAGGGTGGCGGCATGGAGGCGCCGGTTCCGCAAAGACCGGCTCAGAGGCCCGCTCCGCCGGCCGCACCTGCGCGTCCCGCGCCGCAGGCGCCCGCCTCGCACAGCCAGGGCAAGCGCGGCGTACCCGGCATCGAAGCGATCATCGCCGTCGCTTCCGGCAAGGGCGGCGTCGGCAAGTCGACCACCGCCGTCAATATCGCCCTTGGGCTTGCCGCCAACGGGCTGCGGGTCGGGGTGCTCGATGCCGACATTTATGGCCCTTCCATGCCGCGTCTGCTCAACATTCGTGGCAGGCCGCAGACCGTCGACGGCAAGATCCTGAAGCCGATGCAGAATTATGGCCTCAAGGTCATGTCGATGGGCTTCCTCGTCGATGAGGAGACGCCGATGATCTGGCGCGGGCCGATGGTGATGTCGGCATTGACGCAGATGCTGCGCGAGGTCGAATGGGGACCGCTTGATGTGCTCGTCGTCGACATGCCGCCCGGCACCGGCGACGCCCAGCTGACCATGGCCCAACAGGTGCCGCTGGCCGGCGCCGTCATCGTCTCGACGCCACAGGACCTGGCCCTGATCGATGCGCGCAAAGGCCTCAACATGTTCAGAAAGGTGGACGTGCCGCTATTGGGTATCGTCGAAAACATGAGCTATTTTCTCGCCCCCGATACGGGAAAACGCTACGACATCTTCGGCCATGGCGGCGCCCGCCGCGAGGCCGAGCGTCTCGGCGTCACCTTCCTTGGCGAAGTGCCGCTCGAGATGGGCATCCGCGAAAGCTCCGATGCCGGCACGCCGGTGGTGGTCTCCAAGCCGGATGGCGCTGAGGCGAAAATCTATCGCAACATCGCCGCCAAGGTCTGGGACCGCGTCAATGAAGAGCGCGGCGCGGCCGAGGCTGCAGTGCCGAGCATCGTGTTCGAGTGATACGGATGTCCCTCCCCCAAGTGGGCCCCTTGAGGGGGAGGGTGGCCGGAAGGGTCAGGTAGGGTCCGCGGCGACGCGCTCCAACTTTTCCGGGATAGCGGGCTGACAAACCACGATCCCGTCTAGCGCGGAGGCAGATGTATGTCTTTCGTACCAAAGAGCGGATTCGGATGGCGCGTGCCCCTTGCCTGCTCCCGCGCGTTGTCATATCGATTTGTCATACAAATACGGAGACCACGATGGCAGGCGCCCCCACCCACAAGAAAAAATTTCGCTCGCAGGAGTGGTTCGACAATCCCGACAATCCGGGCATGACGGCACTCTATCTGGAGCGCTACCTGAATTACGGGCTGACGCGGGCCGAACTGATGTCCGGCAAGCCGCTGATCGGCATCGCCCAGACCGGCTCCGACCTGTCGCCCTGCAACCGCCATCACATCGAACTGGCCAAGCGCGTGCGCGAAGGCATCGTCTCGATGGGTGGCATCCCTTTCGAGTTCCCTTGCCACCCGATCCAGGAGACCGGCAAGCGGCCGACTGCTGCACTTGACCGCAACCTTGCCTATCTCAGCCTGGTAGAGGTGCTCTACGGCTATCCGCTCGACGGCGTGGTGCTCACCATCGGCTGCGACAAGACGACGCCGGCCATGCTGATGGCCGCGGCCACCGTCAACATTCCGGCTATCGCGCTTTCGGTCGGCCCGATGCTCAACGGCTGGCACAAGGGCAAGCGCACCGGCTCCGGCACCATCGTCTGGGAATCGCGCCAGCGCCTGTCGGCCGGCGAGATTGGCTATGACGAGTTCATGGATATCGTTGCCTCCTCGGCGCCGTCGACCGGCTATTGCAACACGATGGGTACCGCCACCACGATGAATTCGCTGGCCGAGGCGCTCGGCATGCAATTGCCGGGCTCGGCCGCTATCCCCGCCCCCTATCGCGAGCGCGGCCAGATCGCCTACGAGACCGGAAAGCGCATCGTCGACATGGTGCATGAGGATCTGAAGCCCTCCGACATCATGACCCGTAAGGCCTTCGAGAACGCCATCGTCGTCAACTCGGCGATCGGCGGCTCGACCAATGCGCCGATCCACCTCAACGCCATCGCCCGCCATCTCGGCGTGCCGCTCGACAATGACGATTGGCAGAAGGTCGGCCTCAACATACCGCTAATCGTCAATCTGCAGCCGACGGGCGAATATCTCGGCGAGGACTATCACCATGCCGGCGGCGTGCCGGCCGTGGTCGCCGAATTGATGAAGGGCGGCCTGCTGCCCTATCCGGAAGCCATGACAGCTAACGGCAAGACCATCGGCGACAATTGCAGCGGCGCCGTCAACGAGAACCTCGACGTCATCCGCACGGTTGCCGAGCCGCTGAAAGCCAATGCCGGCTTCATCAATCTCAAGGGCAATCTGTTCGATTCGGCGATCATGAAGACCAGCGGCATCTCGCCCGAATTCCGCGAGCGCTATCTGTCGAACCCGAAGGACCCCGAAGCCTTCGAGGGCAACGCCATGGTCTTCGACGGCCCCGAGGACTATCACGCCCGCATCGACGACCCGGCACAGGGAATTGACGAGCACACCATCCTGTTCATGCGCGGCGCCGGCCCGATCGGCTATCCCGGCGGCGCCGAAGTCGTCAACATGCAGCCGCCTGCCTATCTGATCAAAAAGGGCATCCACGCGCTGGCCTGTATCGGCGACGGTCGCCAGTCGGGCACGTCGGGCTCGCCGTCGATCCTCAACGCCTCGCCGGAAGCCGCCATCGGCGGCGGCCTGGCGCTGCTGAAGACCGGCGACCGCGTCCGCATCGACCTGCGCAAGGGCACCGCCGACATCCTCGTCAGCGACGACGAGATCACGCGGCGCCGCGCCGAGCTGCAAAACAATGGCGGCTATCAGTATCCGAAGCACCAGACGCCCTGGCAGGAAATCCAGCGCGGCATGGTCGACCAGTTTTCCGGAGGCATGGTGCTGAAGCCGGCGGTGAAATACCAGGATGTGGCTCATACAAGCGGCGTGCCGAGGGACAATCACTGACCAGGGTCCGTCGCACGAGCCAGCCGCCGGTGCAGGCAATTTGCCGAGGTCAGCGCCAGGAGGGGTAGGGGGTGGGGGTACATCGTAGAGCGAAAGCCTCGGCTTTCCACCCGCGATAGCCTGCCGTTAATGGCCAGAAATGCCCGGCACAGGGTTGGACGCGGTCATTTGTCAACAGCGATTGCTCCCGCGAGAACGGCAATGCTTGACAAGCGGGCGTGACAAATCCACGATCATCGCAAGGGGTGCATCGCGACGACCCCGTGAGGCGTCAGCCCAACGTTCGCGTCCAAGCTTCTCTTTCAAGGAGGTGGACGCCATGCCGTCAACAACCGCTATCACTGTATCGCAACTGTCCCGTCTGATTGGGCTGCCGGGTGCACCCGCAATCATCGACGTCCGCATCGATGATGACTACAACGCCGATCCGCGCCTGCTGCCGGGGTCGGATCGTCGTGATTTCAGGAGTGTCTCGAACTGGGCTGCCGACTTCGCCGGCAGGCAAGTGACAGTCGTCTGCCAACAGGGAAAAAAGCTCTCGCAAGGCGTGGCCGCATGGCTACGGCAGGAGGGCGTTGCCGCCGAATCGCTCGATGGCGGGTTTGAAGCGTGGCGCGATGCCAAGGGCCTTCTCGTTCACGCCGACAAGATACCGCCCGCCGATGCCAAGGGCCGCACCGTTTGGGTGACGCGTACGCGCCCGAAGGTCGACCGCATCGCCTGCCCCTGGCTGATCCGGCGCTTCATCGATCCTCACGCGGTCTTTCTCTTCGTCGAGCCGGCCGAAGTGGCGGCAGTCGCCGATCGCTTTCAGGCCATCCCTTTCGACATCGAGAACGTGTTCTGGAGCCACCGCGGCGAACGCTGCACCTTCGACACCATGATCGAGGAGTTCGGGCTCAAATCCGAAGCGCTCGATCGCCTGGCCACGATCATACGCGCTGCCGATACTGCGAGCCTCGATCTTGTTCCACAGGCGGCCGGGTTCCTGGCCGCCTCGCTTGGACTGTCACGGATGTTTCGCGACGATCTGGAGCAGCTCGAGGCCGGCATGCTGCTTTACGATGCGTTTTTCCGCTGGTGCCGCGATGCCACCGAGGAGACGCATAACTGGCCGGTCGCCGGCGCAGTCAGTCTCGGCGCAGGCAAACCATCGTGAGCGCCGTCCTTTCGAAAAAGCCGGCGGAGATCCAGGAGCCCGCTGTGCCGAGCTTCCGGCAGGCCGTGAAGGTCTGGGCGAAAATCGGCGTGCTCAGCTTTGGCGGCCCGGCCGGGCAGATCGCGCTCATGCACAAGGAACTGGTCGAGGAACGGCGCTGGATCGGCGAACAGCGCTTTCTGCATGCGTTGAACTACTGCATGCTGCTCCCTGGCCCCGAGGCCCAGCAACTCGCCATCTATATCGGCTGGTTGCTGCACAAAACGGTCGGCGGCCTTGTTGCCGGCCTCCTCTTCGTCGTGCCGGGCGCGCTTGTCATGCTCGTCCTGAGCAGCCTCTATGCGCTCTATGGCGATGTACCACTCGTCGCGGCGCTGTTTTTCGGGGTCAAGGCGACCGTGCTCGCCATTGTCATCGAGGCGGTGATCCGGATCGGCAGACGCGCGCTGAAAAACCCGGTCATGGTGTCGATCGCACTCGCCGCCTTCATCGCCATCTACGCGTTGAACGTGCCGTTTCCGCTGATCGTGCTGCTTGCCGGGCTGGCAGGCTGGATCGGCAACCGTAGTGCGCCGGCAGTTTTTTCCGGCGCCTCGCATGGCAAGGGCGATGTTCCCGACATAAAGGGCGTGGTCGATCTGATGTTCGAGCGCGGTGAACTGACCCACGTCAGGCCGACACGATGGCACGCGCCGCGCACTTTGGCGATCTGGCTGCCGATCTGGCTGGGGCCTGTTCTGCTGGTCTGGGCTTTCACCGGCCCTGCCAGCGTTTGGACTCAAATCGGTGGCTTCTTCAGTGTCATGGCGGTCGTCACCTTCGGCGGCGCCTACGCAGCCCTTGCCTATGTCGCGCAGGCAGCGGTCGAGTACTTCGGCTGGCTGGCACCCGGTGAAATGGTCGACGGCCTCGGACTTGCCGAAACCACGCCGGGTCCGCTCATCCTGGTCTTGCAGTTCGTCGGCTTCGTTGCCGCGTTCCGCCAGCCGGGCTTGCTGGCGCCGCTGCTTGCCGGACTGTTTGGCGGGCTGTTCACGCTGTGGGCGACCTTTACCCCATGTTTCCTATGGATATTCCTTGGGGCGCCTTACATCGAAGCGCTGCGCGGCAACAAGGCGCTGTCGGCGGCGCTCGGTGCGATCACCGCCGCCGTCGTCGGCGTCATCATGAATCTCGCTCTATGGTTCGGCTTGCACGTCATCTTCGGCGAAGTGCGCAATGTCGGGCTTGGAATGGACGTGCCGGTGCTTTCATCGATAGACTGGCGCGCGGCGCTGCTTTCCTGTGCCTCGATGATCGCCATTCTGAAGCTGAAGATCGGTATGCTGCCGACGCTTGCCGGATCGGCGCTGGCCGGTGTCTTGTTGCTGGCGGCGAGCGGGTAACGCTCAGCCGCCCATTCTGCCGCGCGGCAGCTTGATCATATCGCCGAAGCGGGCGCGCAATTTGTCGTCGACCGGCTTTGGCACATGGCGCGGGAAGCGTTCGGCAAGCACGCGTTTCTTCTCGATGATCGCCCGCTGCAGGATATCGGGCCTGCCTTTCTCATTCCATTCCTTCGGCGAAAAGCGGTCGCCGACGGCCGGATAGAAATATTCGGTCTGCATCAGCCGCAGCGTCTGCTCGTTGCCGAGATAATGGCCCGGGCCCTTCAGGCAGACATCGGCAATCGTGTCGATCGACAGCGACTCGTCCGTCACTTCGATGCCGCGCACGCAGCGCAGGCAGTGGCCGAGCATGTCGTTGTCGATGATCAGGCTCTCAAGGCAAAAGCCGAGCAGCGAGGCGTGCATGCCGGCCGATTCGTAAACCAGGTTGAGGCCGGCAAGACCGGCCATCACGTCGGTTATGCCCTTTTCGTAGCCGGACTGAATATCAGGCAGTTTCGAATCTGTCATGCCGGCGGCCGAACCGCCCGGCAGGTCGTAAAATTGCGCCATCTGCGCGCAGGCCGCGGTCAGCACCGCCTGCTCGGCCGAACCGCCCGACATGGCGCCGGTCCGGAGATCCGAGACAAACGGCCAGGTACCGAAAATCGCCGGATGGCCTGGCTTGATGGCGTTGACGTAGATGAGGCCGACGAGGACTTCGGCGACCGCCTGCACCACGGCGCCGGCAATCGCCGCCGGTGCCGTCGCACCCGCCTGTCCTGCCGACAGCAGCAGGATCGGAATGCCGCCCTCGACGCAGGCTTCGAGAACGCCACAGGCGTCCTCGGCAAACTTCATCGGCGGCACGACGAAGCAGTTCGAATTGGAGACGAAAGGCCGCGCGCGAAAATTCTCTTCGCCGCCCGCGATCGCATAGAGCATGTCGAGCGCCGGCTTGACGTTCTCACGCACGGTAAACGAGGTGCCGACATGCTTCGACGTGCCCATGACGCAGGCGTAGAGCGTGTTGAAATCCATATCGAGCGGGTCGGGAATGTCGCGCGGCACCATCGGCCGCTGGAAGAAATGGATGTTGTCGAGCCCTTCGACCAGGCGCGCGGCATCATAAATATCCTGCAGCAGCGACTCGCGATACTCACGCTTTTCGACATCGACAAGATGCACCGCAGCACCGGCCGTGCCGTAGTGCACACGCTTGCCCTGGATCACCATGTCGTGCTTCGGATCCTGGCCGTGGAGGGTGAAATGCCGCGCCGCGTTCTTGATGGTGTCGAGCACAAGGCCGCGAGGAAAGCGCAGGCGGCCGTCCTCACTGAAGGTCGCGCCGGCTTTGGTCAGCGCCTCGATGCAGGAGGGAATGGCGTTGGCGAAGCCGACCGTCTCCAGAAGGGTAAGCACGGCCTCGTGGATACGTTCGCAATCGCTGCCGCTGAGCGGGCTGTAGCTTCCGCCTTCGAGGCCGGCACGCACCGGCTTGACGTCGTCGGCAAGCGGTGCCGCCCGCATGGCGCGGCGCGCCTCGCGCCCGCCGGACCGCCGCGAACGCTGGTCTGCGGACACGTCCTGCTTCTCATGGGCCATTGGCATGAAGGCACTCCAACTTTAGCTGCGGAGCGGGCGCGGCGGTTGGTCCACCATCGGCCTGCTTCGTCCCCTCTATACAGCGACTATGCCGCCGGCATTGGCACAGCCTATGTGCCAGCCGGTCCCGTCGCATATGCCAAGGAGCTAAAGAACCGGAGCCGCACTACATGCGCCAGGCTCCGGTCGGGGAAGGGAGATCAGGCCGCTGCCGGCCTGCGTCCAGCTGCCGTCGCTAGTTCGCGGATGCCGGGTTCGATGTGCTGCAACGCGATCGAGGAAATGCCCAAGCGCATGAAACGCGATGGCTTTTCGGTGCGGTCGAAGAAGCGGTCGCCAGGCTCGATGATGACGCTGCGCGAGGCCGCGGCCTCCGCCAGCCCGCGCGAATCGGTGCCGCGCGGCCCCTCGAGCCAGAGCGACGTGCCGCCGGCCGAATCGGTCGAGCGCCACTCCGGCAGGAAGGCGGAAATCGCATGGACCAGACGCTTGCGCCTCTCGTCGAAGGCGCTCGACAGCCGCCGCACCAGCGCCTCGTGATGGCCGAGCGACAGGAACAATGCGACGGCGCGCTGGTTGTTCGCCGGCGGATGGCGCAGCATGAAGCGGCGTAGCGCCCGAAGCTCGGAGATCAGCCCGGCCGAGGCGACGATGTAGCCGAGCCTGAGGCCGGGAGCCAGCGTCTTCGACATCGAGCCGACATAGACGACGCGGCCGGAGCGATCGAGGCTCTTCAGCGCCTGCTGCGGCGCCTCGTCCAGGAGCTGGCTGTCATATCCGTCCTCGATGATGATCTGGTTGTGCCGGTTGGCGCGCGCCAAAAGCTCCTGCCGCCGCTCTGCCGACAGCGGCACCATGGTCGGGCAATGGTGGCTGGGCGTGACGAAGACGAAGCCGGAATCATTGGGAATGGCCGAGGTTACGATGCCGGAGTGGTCGACCGGAACCGGCTGGATCTCGGCGCCGGCCAGCCGGAAGATCGAACGTGCATCGGGATAGCCCGGGTCCTCCATCGCCACCTTGGAGCCCTTGGTCATCAACAGCGTCGCCAGCATGTAAAGCGCGTTTTGCGCGCCCAACGTCACGATGATCTCGTCCGGATTGGCGAAGATGCCGCGTCGCGGCAGCAGCCGTGCCTGGATCTGCTCGATCAGGAGCGGATCGTCGCGGTCGACCATGTCGGATGCCCAGTTGCGGATTTCGAGCACCGCCAACGCCATGCGGTTGCACTCGCGCCATTCGGCGGTCGGGAACAGCGCCGGGTCGAATTGGCCATAGACGAAGGGGTATGACGACTTGATCCAGTTGTCGTGCTTGGCCGGCGGCGGCATGTCGCTCGCCGCGATCTGCCGACGCGCCTTCCAGTCGATCTCGTTGGCCTGGTCGGGCGCCTTCTGATGCGGCTTGGCAGGCGTCGCCAGCACTTCGGGATTGACGAAATGGCCGCGGCGCTCGCGCGCCACCAGGAAGCCTTGGTCGACCAGCTGCTGGAAGGCCAGCACCACGGTGCCGCGCGCCACGCCGAGTTTTTCGGCAAGAATCCGGCAGGACGGAAGCGGCATGGAAGCCGCGATCTGCCGGTCGAGGATGGCGGCGACGATCGCCTGGCGGATCTGCGCCTGCAGGGTCTGACCGGATTCCGCCGAAATCCGGAACAGGCCGGACCATATGGCCGTGTCGTTTCGCTGTGGCATGGGAAATGTTCCTCGATGGCCAGCTTTTTTCACTTGGCTGGACCAGTCGAATGTACCGGTGGCACAAGGTGTTGCGCCAATCAATTTTTCTGATCGCTGGGATTTATGCCAGTGATCCTTTGAGCCGGCCCACGCTGCGCTGCGGCATCGCTGCGCATTGAAACAGATGGAATTCGACCCGATAGTTTGCCGCGACGACACGCGCCGGAAACATCCGGCCTGATAAGATGCATCTCAAGAGACCGGAGCGAAGCAGTGGATCAATCGTCCTTTCAAAAGCAGCTCGACGCATTGCGCGATCATCGTGCGGCCAAATCGGGCTCGATGCGCGAGGTTTTCGCTGCCGATCCGCAGCGCTTCGAGAGATTCTCCGCCAGTGACGGCGACTTGCTGCTCGACTGGTCGAAATGCGCGGTCGATGCGCGGACTATGGAGTTGCTGGAGAAGCTGGCTGAGGCCGCTGACCTCGAAGGCCGGCGCGACGCGATGTTTGCCGGCAAGAAGATCAACGTCACTGAAGGCCGTGCCGTGCTGCACACGGCGCTGCGCAACCTGACCGGCAAGGGCATCGTGCTCGACGGCCAGGACGTGAAGGCGGAAGTCCTTGCCGTACTCGACGCGATGGGTGCCTTCGCCGACGCGGTGCGTTCCGGCAAGGCGGCCGGCGCGACCGGCAAGAAAATCACCGACATCGTCAACATCGGCATCGGCGGCTCCGATCTCGGCCCGGCCATGGCGACGCTGGCGCTGGCGCCCTATCATGACGGGCCGCGCGCGCATTACGTATCCAATATCGACGGTGCCCATATCCACGACACGCTGAAGGGTCTTTCCGCCGAAACCACCCTGTTCATCATCGCCTCCAAGACCTTCACCACGGTCGAGACGATGACCAATGCCGAAACCGCGCGCAGATGGGTCGAGAAGGCGCTCGGCAAGGAAGCGGTCGGCAAGCATTTCGCCGCCGTCTCGACGGCGCTCGACCTGGTCGCCAAATTCGGCATCGCGCCCGATCGCGTCTTCGGCTTCTGGGACTGGGTCGGCGGCCGCTATTCCGTCTGGGGTGCGATCGGTCTGCCAGTGATGATCGCCATCGGCCCGAAGGATTTTCGCGCCTTTCTCGACGGCGCCCATGAGATGGACGAGCATTTCCGCACCGCGCCGCTGGCGAAGAACCTGCCGGCGCTGATGGGGCTGATTGGCTGGTGGCACCGCGTGATCTGCAAATACCCCGCTCGCGCCGTCATCCCCTACGATCAGCGTCTGTCCAGGCTGCCGGCCTATCTGCAGCAGCTCGACATGGAATCGAACGGCAAGAGCGTCACCCTGGAAGGCGGCGCTGTAACGACGCCGACCGGCCCGCTGGTCTGGGGCGAGCCCGGCACCAATGGCCAGCATGCCTTCTTCCAACTTCTGCATCAGGGCACCGATTTCATTCCGGTCGAATTCCTTGCCGCTGCCGTCGGCCACGAGCCGGAACTGAAGCATCACCACGACCTTCTGCTTGCCAATTGCCTGGCGCAGTCGGAAGCCTTCATGAAGGGCCGCACGCTTGAGGAAGCCCGAGCGCAGATGCTGGCGAAAGGCATGAAGCCGGCCGATGTCGACAGGATTGCTCCGCACCGCGTCTTCTCCGGCGACCGCCCCTCGGTGACGATTCTCTACAGAAAGCTCGACCCGCATACATTCGGACGGCTGATTGCGCTTTACGAACACCGCGTCTTTGTCGAAGGCACGCTGTTCAACATCAACTCCTTCGACCAATGGGGCGTCGAACTCGGCAAGGAACTGGCGACCGGGCTGCTGCCCGTCGTTGAAGGCAAGGAGAACGCCGCAAAGCGGGATGCCTCGACTGCCGGACTGGTGGAATACATTCACCGCTTGCGCGGCCTGGAGTGAAAAGCTTGGCGGACATCAAGGGAATATTGTTCGACAAGGACGGCACGCTCGTAGATTTCAACGCGACATGGCTGGGCATCGCCGACTTCATGGCGATGGATGCGGCCGAAGGCGATCGCTGGAGGGCAGACAGGCTGCTTGCGGCGGCGGGCTTCGACTTCGCCAACAAGCGCTTCAAGCCGGATTCAATTTTTGCCTCCGGCACCAACATGGACGTCGTCGAGCTGTGGTTTCCGCGGCTGTCCGACGAGGACCAGATGCTTGCCGTCGCCCGTTTCAATGCCATCACTTCGGCGCAAGGATCGGCGATGGCCGTGGCGCTGCCGGGTGTGGTCGAGACGCTTGGGCTGCTTCACAGAAAATCCTACCGGCTTGGCGTCGCCACCAACGACTCGACCAGCGGCGCGGAAAAGACCTTGGTCACTCTGGGCGTCGCGCAGCTTTTCGAAGCCGCCTATGGTTACGACGCGGTGGCCAATCCAAAACCGGCGCCGGATACGATCCTTGCCTTTTCGGATCTGACAGGGCTCAGGCCGGCGACGATCGCAATGGTCGGCGACAATCGTCACGATCTGGAGATGGCGCGCGCCGGCGGCTGCGGCCTGGCGATTGGCGTGCTGTCCGGCACCGGCACACGTGAATCGCTGTCGCAGATAGCCGACGTCATTCTGGACTCGGTGGCCGACCTGCCTGATTTTCTTTCGGCGCGAGTGACGGAGACAGCCTGACGGCCGAGGCCATCTCTTCCTTGCATAGGACTTCTTCCGGAGCCTAATCGACCATCAGATGGGTACAGTTGATGGTCGTATTCTCGATGGCCGTCAGTTTGGCCAGCAGGTCCAAGCGGATCATCTCGACAGTCCGGCTCGGTAGAACCCCTTCCACTGTCAGCTGAATATCATACCAGTCCTCGACATAGCGCACGGTGACGCCTTCGACGCAGAGGCGATAGACACGATGCTCGTCCGTGATTTCAGGCATCTTCGAGTGAGGCACGTCGGGCGTGTACAATGTTTCGAGCAAGTCTATTCGAGGATTGGGGCCGAGATGGCGAAGATGTTTGGCTCGAAAGCCGTCGCTGTCCTCTGGTCTGCCGCTGGCGCGATCTGAAAGGCGGCGGCGAAGCCAAAAGATATGATTTTGACAGCCATCATCTCGAACGAATGCAAATCGCGGCCAGAGCCGCCTGGTAAGGCGCTCCCAGCGGCCTGTATGGAGGTCCAGGCGCCAATCGTCGATGTTCTCGACCACTCCAGGCCATCGCGGCCCGATCAGGCGCCCGCCGCGAACCAGGAGTGCGCCACCATCTTCCACGAGTTCCGAAGAGTGCTTGTATATCCATGGCGGCGTTTCTCCGGTCGTATCGAAGCGGCCAACACCAAAGTTTGTTATGTCTAAAACGAGCACCTGGGCCTTGTGACCGCGAACATTCGGATAAGATAGGTTGCCTACTATAAATATTCGGTCGTCGACAAGATTTGCCGTATGAAAGTCGGTCGGTGGAAAAACCTCATCCGAGTAGCCCAAAATCTCGGTGCCGCTCCCAGGATGACTCACGATCACATCGTTGTAGATATAGAAATCTGCATCATAGTGATCTTCATACTCGCCGCCGATCCTGACAAGGCGGCCGTCTGGCAGCACCGTTTCAGTGCGCCCGTACCGGCTGAAGCTCCAGCACGGCCCGACATCCTTTGAAGGCGGGCCGTGGAACGCTTTGTTCAGGGAGTAACCGGTGAGACGGTGCTCAATTGCCCATACCCAGACAGGGTTGGTCATAGGTTCCGGATTGCCAGAACCTCGACTGGGCGAACGAAACTGTAAAAACAGGTCTTGGTCTATGTTCGCGGGCGGTATGATCAAGTTCAAGCGGGGCTAGCAAGGCTGCTACATCGAAGGACGAGCCGATACCCCATCGCTGGATTATAGCCTCCATAGAATCGTCTGCAAGGGGTCGAACTCAGTCATTCGAATGATTTGGTTTTGAGCCGATGTCAGCAATCTTTCGGTTCAAAGAAAACACGCCGCTCGGGATCTGGCGGGGCTCAGGCCCGCGGCAATCGCCATGGTCGGCGACAACCGTCACGATCTTGAAATGGCGCGGGCCGGCGGCTGCGGTCTGGCGGTCGGCGTGCTGTCCGGCACCGGCACACGTGAATCGCTGTCCCAGATAGCCGACGTCATTCTGGATTCGGTGGCCGACCTGCCTGATTTTCTTTCGGCACGAGTGACAGAGACGGCCTGACGGCCGAGGCCCGGGGGCAAAACGCAAATCACTTGGGCTTTTCCACAATGGCCGAGATGGGTGGAAGCGGACATTGCCGTTGGTATCGCGGATGGTCGGATAGCACTAGCCGTGGTAGAAGCGAGTGCACACGGATCAATGTTGTCTGCCTGATATGCTCCCCAACCTGTCGCGCTTTGTCGATATTGAAATGCTTAGGGATGGCGGCTCGCTCACAGCTACTTTTAATGACGATGACCATAACCACATACTTCTTTTGCAGATTGTCCACGAGGCGGATCAAAATAGCCAAGCATCCTATGCTCGCTACCATGATCCAGTATTGATCAACTGCAACATCAAACTGCGACCGCGCGCTTCTGCGGGGATGATCTACAGCGAACTGAGTGACCCTCAAACTCCAATCACATGGGAGGAAGCGGGCGTACTGATTGGTATGGCGAGCCTGCCGGGCAATTCTCCGTCTTGGCGGTTGCAATGGCTTGCAATGATGAAGGAAGCGGTTGCCAATAAAGGTTCGGCTAAGCGCACTTCAGGTGAGCAACGCTAGCTACTGCTTGGTACGCAACGGGTCGAAGTCGGCCGTTCATAGCGATTTGATTTTGATCCTGGCGCTAGCGATCGTCCTGCTCGAAGGAAAAGACGCCGCTCGGCCTGGTCACACCCTTCGCGTCGCCGAAATCCGGCACTTGGTATTCGGCGAGCAGCCGAAGCCGGGACAGCGGCAGGTCCGTGCGGCGGGGGTCGCCGACCAGCACCTTGATGCCGGCTACTAGGCAGCGGTCGAGGAATGGGATAACCCGTAGAGCAACCTCGCGACCGTAGAACACGTCGCCGGCAACCACGACGTCGACCCGTGGTGGCGGACCGGTGGTGATATCCTTGTCGACGATATTGATCGTGACACTATTGGCCGCGGCGTTGAGGCCGATCGCGGCAACGGCGTTGTGATCGATCTCGGCCGCGATCACCGCGCTTGCGCCGGCCTTCTCGGCGGCGATACCTACAAGGCCGGAGCCGGCGCCGAGGTCGAGTACGCGACGGCCGGCCACGGTCTCCGGCCGGTCGAATATGTAGCGGGCGAGCACCGCGCCGCCGGCCCAGACATAGGCCCAGTACGGTGGCTCCGGTTCAGGTCCGTCTTCTTCGGTCGCATGTTGGTTCCATTCGAGAAGCCGCCTGAGCCCGCTTCCCGGATGGGCGGTGTAAAGCCGAATTTCGGGAAGCGCGGGCACGGGGGCGATCCGCATGTTCGCCCGGATGAACTCTGCCGGGTCCGGGCGCGAACCTATACTCACGGCGTTGGCGCCGGCGATGCAATCGCTCAAGCTGCGCCTAGCCCCGCAACGCCCGTCGCAGGATCTTGCCGACCGGTGTCTTCGGCAGCTCGGTGCGGAACTCAATATACCTGGGACGCTTGTAGCCGGTCAGGTTCTCGCGGCAATAAGCCGTCAGCATGTCGGCGGTCAGTGCCGGGTCCTTCTTGACGACGAACAGCTTCGGCACTTCACCCGAATGCTCGTCCGGCACGCCGATCGCCGCCACTTCGAGTACGCCTGGATGCTGCGCCACCACTTCCTCGAGTTCGTTCGGATAGACGTTGAAGCCGGAAACCAGGATCATGTCCTTCTTGCGGTCGACGATCTTGGTGTAGCCAAGCTCGTCCATGAAGCCCATGTCGCCCGATTTGAAGAAGCCGTCCTCGGTCATCACCTTGGCGGTCTCGTCCGGCCGGTTCCAGTAGCCGGCCATCACCTGCGGTCCGCGGATGCAGATTTCGCCGACTTCGCCGAGCGGCAAATTGTTGCCGTCGTCGTCGCGGATGGCGATCTCGGTCGAGGGCAGCGGCAGGCCGATCGTGCCGGTGTAAACGCCGTCGCTGAATTTGTTGATGGTTGTCCCCGGCGAGGTCTCGGTGAGCCCGTAGGCCTCGCTGATCGGGCAGCCGGTCAGCGCCTTCCATCGTTCGGCGATGGCCCTCTGCACCGGCATGCCGCCACCCAGCGTCAGGATCAGCGGCTTGAAATCGAGCTTGCGAAAATCCTCATTATTGAGCAGCGCATTGAACAGCGTGTTGAGGCCCGGAAAGATGTGGATCGGGTATTTCTGCAGCTCCTTGACGAAGCCGGGAATGTCGCGCGGATTGGGGATGAGGACATTCTGCGCGCCTTGCTGCATGCCTACCAGCACGTTCGCCGTCAGCGCAAAAATGTGATAGAGCGGCAGCGCGCAGAGGAAGTTCAGATGCGCCGGCTTCGGCTTGACGGTAAAAGCGTCTTCGGCCCACAGTGCGTTCTGCGCGACGTTCGCCAAAATGTTGCTGTGCAAAAGCATCGCGCCCTTGGAGATGCCGGTCGTGCCGCCCGTGTATTGCAGGAAGGCGATGTCGTCGGCCGCGACCTTTGCGGGCCTGAAGGCCATGCCGGTGCCGGCCTTCAGCGCGGCGTTGAACTTGACATGGCCGGGCAGCGACCATGCCGGCACCATCTTCTTGATGCGGCGTACAACGAAGTTGACGATCGTTCCCTTGAGCCCGCCGAGCATGTCGCCCATCGAGGCGACCACTACATGCTTGACCGCGGTCCTGGCGATCACCGCCTGCAAGGTGCAGGCAAAATTTTCGAGGATGACAATGGCTTGAGCGCCGGAATCCTTGAGCTGGTGCTCCAGCTCGCGCGGCGTGTAGAGCGGATTGATGTTGACCACGACATAGCCGGCGCGAAGCACTGCCATAATCGCCACCGGATATTGCAGCACATTCGGCATCATCAGCGCGACGCGCGCGCCCTTCTGCAGCCCCGTTGATTGCAGATAGGCGCCGAAGGCGGCCGACTGTCGCTCGAGGTCGGCATAGGTGATCGATTTGCCCATGCAGACGAAGGCCGGCCGATTCGCAAACTGCTTGCACACGGCAACGAGAAAGTCGCCGATCGAGCTGGAGGGCAGGTCGCCAATCTCGGCCGGCACGATTTTTGGGTAACTCTGGAGCCACGGTTTTTCAGGCAGGCCAGCGGCCAGTGCGGTGATCGCCTTCGGTAATCTATTGGCCGGACCTGCCGGCGGTCGTGGCGCTGTCGGCACTGCCTTCGCCGCCGGCTTGGCGGCAGATTTTGCAGCAGGCGCAGTCTTGCCGGTTGCCGGTTTAGCAGCCGTTCCAGCCGTGGTCTTCGCCGCCGGCTTCGCGCTTGCCTTCGCGGTAGCCGTCGGCTTGGCGGCGGCCGCTTTTGACTTGACCGCTTTCGATGTTGCCTCGGCCTTTGCTTTCGCCGCGTTGGTTGTCTTTGCCGGTTTTGCCACCTGTCGCTCCCTCAATCGTTCTTATTGTTTCGGCATGCTTGCGCGCCACCACCGCCCTGATCAACAAAGATATCCCACGCTTGCCGCAATGTCCGGAACCTGGGAAAATCCGGCACGCTGCCCATCTATCTATGTATTGCCACAAGCGGCCGTGCAAGCCTCGCTACCTGGAGTGCGGTAAGACTTGCCGTCAAACCTCTTGGCCGGGACCGGTTTTCGGACGCGCATCGCTTGAACCGGACGGCTCGATTCCCCGATTGGCGGCATTACCGATCAACAAAAAATTGAAGTCGCTAATAATGTCGTGATCTGCGGATTCGGCTGGTTTTTTCCACAATTCGCCGCATGCCGGAATTTTTTTCTGCTTCCCGTGGGTTAGGCAAACAAGCAGTTCCAAAGCTAGAAAAACGGTGCTTATATGCGGCCTTCGCGAGCCTGACAGAGGGGCTTGGAAGAACATCAGGGAGTGCTCAATGAAAAAGAAACTGACTTTTGCAGCCGCGTTGCTGGCTGCAAGCGTCCTCGGCGGCGTGGCCAATGCAAAACAACTGGTCTATTGCTCGGAGGCATCGCCGGCCGGCTTCGACCCGTCGCCATGGAGCGGCGGCAACGACTTCGATGCCTCGTCGCGCACCATCTATTCGCGCCTGGTCGAGTTCGAGCATGGCAAGACCACCATCTCGCCCGGCCTGGCCGAGAGCTGGACGGTTTCCGATGACGGTCTCGAATACACCTTCAAGCTTCGCCCGGGTGTGAAATTCCAGACGACCGATTATTTCACGCCGACGCGCGACCTCAACGCCGACGACGTGATCTTTTCCTTCGAACGCCAGTGGAAGAAAGAAAGCCCGTGGTACAGCTATCTGGAAGGCACCGGCTGGGAATATTTCACCGGCATGGGCTTCCCCGATCTCCTGAAGGAAATCGTCAAGGTCGACGACCTGACGGTGAAATTCGTGCTGAACAAGCCTGAAGTCGCCTTCCTGCCGGACCTCGGCATGGATTTCGCCTCGATCGTTTCCAAGGAATATGCCGACCAGCTCGACAAGGCCGGCACCAGGCAGCAGTTCACCCAGAAGCCGGTCGGCACTGGTCCGTTCCAGTTCGTCGACTATCAGGTCGATGCGGTCGTGCGCTATGCAGCATGGGACGGCTACTATGGCGGCCGCCAGAAGATCGATGATCTGATCTTCGCCATCACGCCCGACCCCGCCGTGCGCGCGCAGAAGCTGAAGGCGGGCGAATGCGATATCATGTCATACCCGGCGCCGGCCGACATTGCCGGACTGCAGGCCGACGCGAACCTCAAGGTCGACGAGCAGGAAGGCCTGAACATCGGCTACATGGCTTACAACACGACGCAGCCGCCCTTCGACAAGGTCGAGGTCCGCAAGGCCCTCAACATGGCGGTAAACAAGAAGGCGATCATCGACGCGGTCTATCAGGGCGCCGGTGCGCCGGCCATCAACCCGATCCCGCCGACCATGTGGTCCTATAACAAGGACATCAAGGACGATCCCTATGATCCGGAGGCGGCCAAGAAGATGCTGGCCGATGCAGGCGTCAAGGATCTGTCGATGAAGATCTGGGCTATGCCGGTCAGCCGCCCCTACAACCCGAACGCCCAGCGCGTCGCCGAGTTGATCCAGGCCGATTATGCCGCCGTCGGGGTCAAGGCGGAGATCGTCAGTTACGAATGGACCGAGTATCGCCAGCGCGGCAAGGCTAAGGATCGCGACGGCGCCTTCCAACTGGGCTGGACCGGTGACAATGGCGATCCGGACAACTTCTTTTTCCTGCTCGGTTGCGATGCCATCGGCCAGTCCAATTATGCGATCTGGTGCAACCAGGAATTCGAAGCCCTGCTGAAAAAAGGCAAGGCAACGACGGACGTCGCCGAGCGCACCAAGATCTACGAGGAAGCTCAGGTGGTGTTCAAGCGTGAGGCTCCGTGGCTGACCATCGCCCACTCCAAGGTCTTCATGCCGATGAACAAGAAGGTGTCGGGCTTCGTTATGGACCCGCTCGGCATTCATCGGTTTGACGGCGTCGACGTCACCGAATAAGTCCTGAGAAATTGAACGGCGGCGCTGGACTTCCCGCGCCGCCGTTCTATGAAGCAAGATGCTCCGTTATCTCCTCCACAAGCTCGCTTTGATCATCCCGACCGTGTTCGGCATATCGCTGGCGGCGTTTGCTTTCGTCCGGCTTCTGCCCGGCGATCCTATCCTGGCCCTGGCGGGCGAGCGCGGCGTCAGCCCCGAGCGCTACGCCCAGCTCATCGAGCAGTTTGGCTACAACCGGCCCTATGTCATCCAATACCTGGAATATATCGGCAGGGTCCTGACCGGCGATTTCGGCATATCTATTGCCACCAAGCGGCCAGTGCTCGGCGAATTCCAGGCGCTGTTTCCAGCCACGCTGGAACTGGCGACAGTGGCGTTGATCATCGCCGTCCTGCTCGGCATTCCTGCCGGTATCTTCGCCGCGGTCAAGCGCGGCTCGTGGTTCGACCAGGCGACGATGGGTGTCGCGCTGACCGGCTATTCGATGCCGATCTTCTGGTGGGGGTTGCTGCTCATTATCTTCTTCTCCGGCTATCTCGGCTGGACGCCGGTTTCCGGCCGTATCGGCCTGCAGTATTTCTTCAGGCCGACGACCGGGTTCATGCTCATCGACAGCCTGATCTCCGGCAGGAGCGGCGCTTTCAAATCCGCCGTCAGCCATTTGATCCTGCCGTCGATCGTGCTGGCGACGATCCCGCTCGCCGTCATAGCGCGCCAGACGCGCTCGGCGATGCTCGAGGTGCTGGGCGAGGACTATGTCCGCACCGCGCGCGCCAAGGGCCTGGCGCCGCGCCGCGTCATCGGTCTGCACGCTTTTCGCAACGCGCTGATCCCGGTAGTCACCACCATTGGACTGCAGGTCGGCACCTTGATGGCGGGCGCCATTCTGACCGAGACCATTTTTTCCTGGCCGGGCATCGGCAAATGGATGATCGATGCCATCGGCAAGCGCGACTATGTCGTCGTCCAGAGCGGATTGCTGATCATCGCGCTGATCGTCATGGCGGTGAACCTGATCGTCGACGTGCTCTACGCCGTCATCAATCCGCGCATCCGGGTGCAGTGAGATGACCGACGAATCCGCCGCCGAAGCTACCGCCGCCTCCATCCCGACAGGCGGCAGGCAACGGGCTTTCGCCGAGTTCTGGCACTACTTCTCGATGAACACCGGCGCGGTCATCGGCCTTGTCGTGTTTTCGGCGCTGGTGCTGGTGGCGATCTTTGCGCCGTTCGTCGCCCCACATTCGCCCGACGAGCAGTTTCGCGATGCGCTGCTGGCACCCCCTGCCTGGCAGGAAGGCGGCAAATCGATGTTCCTGCTCGGCACCGACGCGGTCGGCCGCGACATGCTTTCACGGTTGATCTTCGGGGCGCGTTTCTCGCTGTTCATCGGTCTGGTGGTCGTTGTCTTCTCGCTCACCAGCGGCATCGTGCTTGGCGTGCTCGCCGGCTATTTCCGCGGCTGGGTCGACACGCTGATCATGCGCATCATGGATATCATCCTGGCCTTCCCGTCGCTGCTTCTGGCGCTGGTGCTGGTGGCGATCCTTGGCCCCGGCCTTTTCAATGCCATGCTGGCGATCGCGCTGGTGCTGCAGCCGCATTTTGCGCGCCTCACCCGCGCCGCCGTGATGGCCGAAAAGAACCGCGAATATGTCATCTCCGCCAAGGTGGCTGGTGCCGGTCATCTTCGCTTGATGGTGAGGACGATCCTGCCGAACTGCCTGGCACCGCTGATCGTGCAGGCGACGTTGTCCTTCTCCAACGCTATTCTCGAGGCTGCGGCGCTCGGCTTCCTCGGTGTCGGTGCGCAGCCGCCGACGCCGGAATGGGGCACGATGCTCGCCTCGGCGCGCGAGTTCATCCTGCGCGCGCCTTGGGTGGTGACCTTCCCCGGCCTTGCTATCCTGATCACTGTGCTTGCCATCAATCTGATCGGCGATGGCTTGCGCGATGCCTTCGATCCCAAGCTGAAGAGGTCATAATCCAATGCCTCTTCTCGAGATTAAGAACCTGACCGTTTCCTTCGACACCGCCGCTGGACCATTCATGGCGGTACAAGGCATCGACCTGTCGGTCGAACCGCGCGAGGTGCTGGCGATCGTCGGCGAATCCGGTTCGGGCAAGTCGGTGGCGATGCTGGCGGTGATGGGGCTTTTGCCCAACACCGCGACGGTGAGGGCCGACCGCATGGCCTTCGGCGGCATCGACCTGCTCAAGCTCGGCCCATCCGAGCGGCGCAAGATCGTCGGCAAGGACATTTCGATGATCTTCCAGGAGCCGGTCGCCAGTCTCAACCCGTGCTTCACCGTCGGCTTCCAGATCGAGGAGGTGCTGCGCTTCCATATGGGCATGGACCGCGCCCAGCGCCGGGCGCGTGCCATCGAATTGATGAAGTTGGTCGGCATCGCCGACCCCGAGGAACGGCTGGGCTCCTTCCCGCACCAGATGTCGGGTGGTCAGTGTCAGCGCGTCATGATCGCCATCGCCATCGCCTGCAATCCCAAGCTTTTGATCGCCGACGAGCCAACCACGGCGCTCGACGTCACCATCCAGAAGCAGATCCTCGATCTACTGGTCGGCCTGCAGGCCAAATATGGCATGGGCCTGATCATGATCACCCACAATATGGGGGTGGTTGCCGAGACCGCCGACCGTGTCATCGTCCAGTACAAGGGCCGCAAGATGGAAGAGGCCGACGTGCTGTCGCTGTTCGAGTCCCCCAAGAGCAACTACACGCGCGCGCTCCTGTCGGCGCTGCCCGAAAACGCCGTCGGCGACCGGTTGCCTACTGTTTCCGACATGCTGTTTGAGCCGGCCCCATCTGTAGTCGCAGCCCGGTCCGCAGGAGGAACCGCCTCATGAGCGTGACGGTAGTCGAAGGCAAGAACATCGTGCGCGACTATCATGTCGGTGGCGGGCTTTTCCGCCCCTCCCGTACGGTTCATGCGGTCAAGGGTGTTTCGTTCAGCGTCGACAAGGGCAAGACGCTGGCCATCGTCGGCGAGAGCGGCTGCGGCAAGTCAACACTCGCCCGCATCATCACCCTGATCGACCCGGCGACCTCCGGCGAGCTTTTCATCGACGGCAAGAAGGTAGACATCGGCAGGAACGGCCTGTCGAAGGAAATGCGCCGCAAGGTCCAGATCGTCTTCCAGAACCCTTATGGTTCGCTCAATCCACGCCAGAAGATCGGCGACGTGCTTGGCGAGCCGCTGCTCATCAATACCGACAGCACGGCCGACGAGCGGCGCGATCTTGCCATGAAGATGCTAAAGAAGGTCGGTCTCGGCCCCGAGCACTTTAATCGCTACCCGCATATGTTTTCGGGCGGCCAGCGCCAGCGGATCGCCATCGCCCGCGCGCTGATGCTCAACCCCAGCCTTCTGGTGCTGGACGAGCCGGTCTCGGCACTTGATCTTTCGGTGCAGGCGCAGGTGCTGAACCTGCTCGCCGACCTGCAGGACGAGTTTCAGCTAACCTATGTTTTCATCAGCCACGACCTGTCGGTGGTGCGCTACATCGCCGACGACGTGATGGTAATGTACTTCGGCGAAGCGGTCGAATACGGCTCGCGCGACGAGGTCTTCGCCGACCCCAAGCACAGCTACACCAGGACGCTGTTCGCGGCGACGCCGCGTGCCGACGTTGCCAGCATCAAGGCACGGTTGGCCAAGAAGAAGGCCGCCTGATCCGGCGAGGTTTGCCGGCCGGCTACCGCTTCTCGATCCCCGGAATGCCGGAGATCTGCTCGGCGAGAAAGTCGACCAGCAGCCGCACCCGGGCAATGCCCGCACGCTCCGGAACGATCAGCATGCTCAGCGGGACGGGAGGCGGAAAATAGCCCGGCAGGACCACTTCCAGCCGGTCGGCCGCCAGAAGATCGTCGACAAGCCAGTGGTGGGCGGGTGCGATGCCGCGTCCGGCGACAAGGGCTTCGCGCGCAGCAAGCCCATGGTCGACCAGAAATCTGCCGCCAAAGGGCACCGCAAAGGTCTCGCCGCCCGGCCCCTGCAAGGTGAGCGTGTCGCTTCCCGCGATGTTCGACATCCGGATGCCTTCATGGCCAGGCAGATCCTGCGGGACAGCCGGTCTGCCCCGCGCCGCCAGATAGGCCGGCGCCGCCACCAGCAGACGCCGGGATTGCCCGAGCGCCCGCAGTTTCATTGAGCTGTCGGTGAGCGGGCCGAGGCGAAGCGCGATGTCGACGCCCTCCCGCACAAGGTTGATGCGCTCGTCGGTAAGGCTGAGATCGATGCCGATGTAGGGATAGCGGTCCTGAAAGGCGAAGATCAGCCGGCTGACATGCAAGACCCCGAGCGCCGCCGTGCAGGATATCCGGATCGTGCCGGCCGACGCGCCGCGCGTGCCCCGCGCCTCATCGCCGGCCTGCTCGACGAGGCGCAGGATCTGGACGCTGTCGGCATAGTAACGGCTGCCTTCATCGGTCATCGTGACGCGCCGGGTGGTCCTGCTGAGCAAGGGCACTCCGACGGCCTCCTCGAGTTCTCGCAAATGCCGTGTGACCGTCGACTGCCCAACTCCGAGCTCGCGCGCCACCGCCGAGAGGCTGCCGCGCTCGGCGACGCGAACGAAGGTGCGCATGCGCTCAAGGGTGACGTCCGATCTATCCATTATTCGGCATTATCTTATACATTTCCTACATATAGTGGATCAGCCCACGGCTGGCTACCTTTGGTGTCTATCGTCCTTCTTCGGAGTAGACCCATGAAAGTCCTGCTTGTTTTTGCTCATCCTGAACCGCGTTCGCTCAACGGCGCACTGCGTGACGTCGCCATCGGGGAACTTGAGGCCCAAGGCCATGAGGTGCGGGTGTCTGACCTCTACGCCGATGGCTGGAAAGCCGAGGTAGACCGTGCCGACTTTCCGTCGTGGCCGCCTGAAGCACGCTTCCTGCCGGCCGGCGCCTCCAAAAAAGCTTTTGCGAGCGGCACTCTGACCGAAGACGTCAAAGTGGAGATCGACAAGCTGCTATGGGCCGATACCCTGATCCTCCAGTTCCCGCTGTGGTGGTACGCCATGCCGGCGATCCTCAAGGGCTGGGTCGATCGCGTGTACGCCTACGGCTTCGCCTATGGCGTTGGCGAGCACAGCGACAAGCGGTGGGGTGACCGCTTTGGTGAGGGAACGCTCGCCGGCAAGCGCGCAATGCTGATCGTGACCACCGGCGGCTGGGAGGAGCATTATTCCGCCCGCGGCGTCAACGGCCCGATCGACGACCTGCTGTTCCCGATCAATCACGGGATTCTATACTATCCGGGCTACGACGTGCTTCCGCCGTTCGTGGTTTACAGGGTGGACCGTTTCGGGGAGGCGGATTTCGAGCCTGTCGCGGAGCGACTGCGCGAAAGGATGCGAACGCTCGAGACAATGCGGCCCATTCGTTATCGGCAGCAGAATGGCGGCGATTACTTGATCCCAAGCATGCAATTGCGCCCCGGCTTGGAGAACCCGGGTGCGACCGCCTTTGCGCTTCACGAGGATCGCGCCGGCGCCGCCGCCCAGTCCGATCAGGACAGCCGGGCGATGATGGTGCGCAGCGCCTCGCCGAAGCGCCGGACTTCCTCGATCGTATTGTAATGCACCAGCGAGGCGCGCACGGCGCCGCTGTCCATGCTGAGGTTGAGCCGCTTCATCAGACGCGGCGCATACATGTGGCCGTCGCGAATGCCGATCTGCATCTCGGCCATTTCCTCGACGATCCTCTGCGGCGACAGCGTGCCGACATTGAAGCAGAAGGTCGGCACGCGCTCGCTGAGGCGTGCCTCTTCGGCCACGCCGTAGATCGTCGCGCCGCAATCTTTGAGCACCGCCAGCATTTCGCGCGCCAGCACCTGTTCGTAGTCGCGGATGGCATTCATGCCGGCGACGATGTTGTCGCGGCGCGACCGGTTATTCTCTGACAAGAAATAGCGGCCGATCGATTCGAGGTAGCGCACCGCGGCATCCATGCCGGAGACGTTCTCGTAAATGAAGGTACCGGCCTCGATCTTGTAGGGCGGCTCGTCGGGGATGAAATCTTCGCGGAAGGTCGGCAGGCGCTTCAGAGTTTCGAAGCGGCCCCACAGGAAGCCCATATGCGGCGAGAAATTCTTGTAGCCGGAGCAGACCAGATAGTCGCAATCCCAGGCCTGCACATCGATCAACCCGTGCGGCCCAAAATGCACGCAGTCGAGGAACACTTCGGCGCCTGCCGCATGCGCAATCCCAGCCACGGAGGCAACGTCGACAATCGAGCCGATCGAATGCGCCGTTACCGTGCAGGCGACGAGCCGGGTGCGCTCTGAGACCAACGGGCGCAAATCGTCGACATGCAGATTGCCGTCCTCGCGCATCCGCCACCATTTGAACTTGGCGCCGGCGGGCGCCAGCGCCAGCCACGTCGCGATATTGGCGTCGTGATCCATGTCGGTGATGACGATCTCGTCACGCTCCCCGTTTGGGCGCTCGGAAAGCATCTGGCCGATGCCGAGGCTGACCAGGCGGATGAACGAAGTGGCGTTCATGCCGAAACAGATCTCCGCCGGGTTGGTGGCGTTGATCAGCAAGGCCACGCTTTCGCGAGCGCCGGCGACGGCTTGGTCGACGGTGACGCTGCGGCCATAGCGGCCGCCGCGCTGCACATTATGCGCGACCAAATGGTTGGTGACTGCATCGAGCACGCTTTGCGGGATCTGCGCGCCGGCGGCATTGTCCATGAAGACGAAGTCCCCGGCTTGCTGCAAGGCGGGAAACATGGCGCGGATCGTCTCGACCGGGAAAGCTGCGGCATCGCCGGTTTTCGAAATCTGATGCTGGTTCAAGGTCGTCTCCTGCGAAGTGCGCTGACAGATTCAGCGGGTCTTTTCGGTTTGAAAGCGGCGTTCAAGGAGGCTGACGAGACGGACCATCGGCCAGAGAAAGATGAGATAGACCAGCGCCGCGCCGATCAGCGGTGAAGGATTGGCATAGAGCGATTGCGCGTTGGTCGCTTCCTTCAGCAGTTCGGGCAGCGCCACGGTGGAAGCGAGCGAAGTATCCTTGAACATCGAAACGCAATTGCTGGTCATTGGCGGAATGACGACGCGGATCGCCTGCGGCAGCACTACCTTGCGCAAGGTCAGCAAGAACGGCAGGCCGAGCGCCTGCGCCGCCTCGAACTGGCCGCGCGGAATGCTCTCTATACCGGAGCGGAACACCTCGGCCGAATAGGCCGCCATGATGATGGCGAAGGCCATCACCGCGGACGTCCACGATGACAGGCGAATGCCGAGGAACGGCAGCGCATAGTAGATCAGGATCAGCACGACCAGCACCGGCATCGCCCGGAAAATGTCAATGTAGCCGACAGCCAGCAGCCGAAGCGGCTTTGGCGCATAGAGTCGCACCAGGCTGATCGCGAGGCCGACGGGAATACCGATGCCGATGCTCATGATTCCGAGCAGCAGGGTGTTCAGGAAACCGCGCAGCAGCGCCGGCAGGCTGGAGACCATGACGTCGGCGTTGAAGAAGGTGTCCAGCAGCGACATCGCAGCATTTCCGAAACGTTTGGCGTCCCGCGACGCTCGAGCCCGAGCCCGAAATCCGAAATCGTGCCGGCATCGAAAGCCGGCACGACATTTAAGCGCGAACTGCCGCTCAGGCCTTCGGCATAGGCATTTCCTTGACGGTCGAGGAATCGGCAGGTGCGTCGCTGCCGAACCACTTCTTGTGGATCGCGGCCAGCGTGCCGTCCTTCTTCATCGCGGTCAGCGCGTCGTTCAGCTTGCCGAGCAGCGGGTGGTCTTTGGTCATCATCAGACCGTACTGCTCGCCGGTCTTGATGCGCTCTTTTACGGCGAGATCCTTCATCCTGGTGAAAGAATATTCCAGGCCCGGAATATCGCTGACCGCCGCATCGACGCGGCCGGAGCTGAGATCGAGCAGCAAATTCTGCTGCGTGTCGTAGCCCTTGACGTCACTGAACCCGTCCGCTTCCTGGTGGGCCGTGACCCAGGCTTCGCCGGTCGAGCCGGACAGCACGCCGACGATCTTGCCCTTGAGGTCGGCCTCGGCCTTGATCGGGCTGTCGGCCTTCGCGGCGATGCCCATGTCGGAATCATAGTAGGGCTGCGTGAACGACTGAGACTTCAGCCGCTCCGGCGTGATGGTGATCGACGAGATGGCGACGTCGATGCGCTTCGAGGTGGTGGCGGCGAACAGCGCCTGGAAACCGAGATCGGCGATGTCGGTGGTCATGCCGATACGCTTTGCCGCCTCATTGATGATGTCGACTTCGAAACCCTCGAACGTGCCGCTCTCGTTCTTGTATTCAAAAGGCGGATTGGTCGGATAGGCGCCGACATTCAGCGTGCCTTCGGCGTAGGCCGGGCCGCCGGCGATGCCGATGGCAGCAGCAAGAAGCAGCAGGTTGCGACGGGTGAAGTTCATTTTCGTTCCCTCTGGTTGTGATCGGACGGGTTTGGCCCCGCACGGTTTTGATGCGCCAAGTGACGGGACTGCCGGAAAGCCCTCCCGGCACGGCAGTCGCAAGACATTGGATGCTATCCAAAGTACCGCGCTTTTCAAGGCGAAAGTTTTAAGCTTAAAAAATTGCCACGTGTTGCCGTCACTCCGGAATAACCGCCGTGGCCTGGATCTCAACCTTGGCGCGATCCTCGACCAGCGCCATCACCTGCATGGCGGCCATCGCCGGAAAATGCCGGCCGATCACCTCGCGATAGACCTCTCCGATCCCCTTGAGATTGGCCAAATATTCCGCCTTGTCGGTAAAGTACCAGGTCATCGAGGTGATATGTTCCGGCTTGGCGTCGGCCTCGGCGAGCACAGCAACAATATTGGCCAGCGTCTGCCGCACCTGGCCGACAAGATCATCGGTCTCGAAGCGGCCCTGTCCGTTCCAGCCGACCTGCCCGCCGACGAAGACAAGCTGCCCACGCGCGGCGACGCCATTGGCGTAGCCGACGGGTTTCGCCCAGCCTTCCGGCTGCAGGATGGTGTGCATGTCAAACCTCCCAATGCTCAAATCCGGTCGTTCAAAACTCGAAGACAATAATTTTCACGCAAACTCCTGTCTCAGGCCGCTCCCATCACTTGCCGTGCAATCACCACCTTCTGCACGTCGGACGCTCCCTCGTAGATGCGCAGCGCCCGGATCTCGCGATACAGGCTTTCGACGATATGGCCCTTGCGGACGCCATCGCCGCCATGCAGCTGCACAGCCTTGTCGATCACCTCCTGCGCTTTGTCGGTAGCGAACAGCTTGGCCATGGCGGCTTCGCGGGTAACCCGACCCGCGCCCATGTCCTTGGTCCAGGCGGCACGATAGACCAGCAACGCGGCGGCATCGACATCCAGCGCCATGTCGGCGATGTGGCCCTGCACCATCTGCAGCTCGGCCATCGGCGCACCGAACAGCCTGCGCTCGGCCACTCTTGTGATGCTTTCGTCCAGCGCGCGCCGGGCAAAGCCGAGCGCCGCTGCGCCGACGGTCGAACGGAACACGTCGAGCACGGACATGGCGATGCGAAAACCGTCACCGGGTTTGCCGATCAGCGCCGAGGCTGGAATGCGTGCATTGTCGAAGGACAGCCGGGCGAGCGGGTGCGGCGCGATCACCTCCAGCCGCTCGGCAACGATCAGCCCCTCGGTTTCGGAAGGCACGACAAAGGCGGAAAGCCCCTTGGCGCCGGGCGCTTCGCCGGTGCGGGCAAAGACAGCATAAAAGTCAGCGATACCGCCGTTGGAGATCCAGGTCTTTTCGCCGGACAAGAGATAGCTGTCGCGGTCACGCGTGGCCGTCATTTCCATATTGGCGACGTCCGAGCCCGAGCGCGGCTCCGACAGCGCGAAAGCCGAAATCGCCTTACCGGCCCGTGTCTTAGCCAGCCAATGCTGCTGCTCGGGCGAGCCGAACAGGCTGAGTGCGCCTGTGCCGAGCCCTTGCATCGCGAAGGCGAAATCGGCCAGCCCGTCATGCCGGGCCAGCGTCTCGCGCGTGAGGCAGAGCGTGCGCACGTCGAGTGCTGCAGGGTTGTCGGTATCGAGCGCCGTCGGCTTTAGCCAGCCGTCCTTACCGAGCTTGGCCACCAGCTCGCGACAGGCGGCGTCGACATCGTCATGCGCAACCGGCAGGTTCTTGGCGCACCATGCCTCCAGCCGCTCCGCCAGCTCGCGGTGATGGTCCTCGAAGAACGGCCAGGTAAGGAAGGAACGGTCAGGCATTGCTGCCTCCACAATTCTCCGGCCCTGGCGCTCCACGGCGCCCCCCTCTGTCCTGCTGGACATCTCCCCCTCTAGGGGGGAGATTGGCGGCTTCGCTGCCACGGCTCTCCCTGCGATGTTGGAGATTGGCGAAAGCGGGCCTGATATCCAATCTCCCCCCTTGAGGGGGAGATGGCCGGCAGGCCAGAGGGGGGTGCTGTCCCGCCAGCGTGGAAGCGATCATCTCAATTTCCCTCGAACACCGGCTTCTCCTTAGCCACGAAAGCCGTGTACGCCCGCTCGAAATCGCGGGTCTGCATGCAGATCGCCTGCGCCTGCGCTTCCGCTTCGATCGCCTGGTCGAGACCCATCGACCATTCCTGGTTCAGCTGCGTCTTGGTCATGCCATGGGCGAAGGTCGGGCCGGAAACGATGCGCGCGGCCATGTCGAGCGCGTCGGCCTCAAGCGTTGCGGTATCGACCAGCCGGTTGTAGAAGCCCCAGCGCTCGCCTTCCTCGGCACTCATCGTGCGGCCGGTATAGAGCAGCTCGGCGGCGCGGCCCTGGCCAATGATGCGCGGCAGGATCGCGCAGGCCCCCATGTCGCAGCCGGCAAGGCCGACGCGGGTGAACAGGAATGCTGTCTTGGCCTGGGGCGTGGCGATGCGGATATCGGAGGCCATGGCGATAATCGCGCCGGCGCCGACCGCCACGCCGTCGACCGCCGCAATAATCGGCTTGCCGCAATTCAGCATCGCCTTGACGAAATCGCCCGTCATGCGGGTGAAGGCGAGCAGCGCCTTCATGTCCATCTTGACCAGTGGGCCGATGATTTCGTGGACATCGCCGCCCGAGCAGAAATTGCCGCCATTGGGCAGGAACACCACAGCATCGATATCATCGGCGTAGACAAGGTCGCGAAATATGTCGCGCAATTCGGCATAGCTGTCGAAGGTCAGCGGGTTCTTGCGCTCCGGCCGATCGAGCCGGATCTTTGCGATCTTGCCTTCGACCTGCCAGAGGAAATGCTTCGGCTTGCGGCCGGCCAGCTTCGTCATTCCCGTCCCTCCCAATTGCTGCGGAAGGAGGTCAGCATGCCGGTCAGCCGGCGCGCCTCATCCTCGCTCACATTGCCCAGCAACTCGCCGACCCATTTCTCATGCGCGGCGGCGATCACGGCGAAAATCTTCGATCCCTCTTCCGTCAGCCGTACCATCGAGGTACGGCGGTCGCCATTGCGTCGGGCCCGCATCACCAACCCTTCCGAGACCAGCCGGTCGATGATGCCGGTGACATTGCCGTTGGACACCAGCAGGAAGCGCGAAAGATCGCTCATCAGCATGCCCTCCGGCGCGCGGTAGAGCGCGGCCATCACGTCGAAGCGTGGCAGCGTTGTGTTGAACTCTTGCCGCAGTCGTTCGCGCAGCTCGGCCTCGATGGTGCGCGAGGCGCGCAGCAGGCGTATCCACAGCCGCAGGCGGTCCTTGCCGGGTCCGGACGGGGCGGGCAGGGGACCGGCTACCATGTCTCACCTCCGGAGATCGAAATCGTCTGCCCGGTAATCGACCGGGCGGCGTCGCCACACAGATAAAGTACCGCGGCCGCAATTTCTTCCGGCTGGATGAAGCGGCCTTGCGGGTTGGTCGCGGCTAGGCTTGTCCGTGCCTGCTCGGACGAGCGGCCGGTCGTTTGGACGATGCGCTGGACGGTGCTCTCCAGCATCTCGGTTTCGACAAACCCTGGGCACACGGCATTCACTGTTATGCCGGACTTGGCGGTCTCGACGGCGAGTGCCCGCATCAGGCCGACGACGCCATGCTTGGCGGCAACGTAAGCTGCGACATAGGGATAGCCTTTCAGTCCGGCGGTGGAAGCGACGAAGATGATACGGCCAGTCTTGCGCACTGCCATGCCGGCCAACGCCGGCTTCACCGTCAGGAACGCACCGGTCAAGTTGACGTCGAGCGTGCGCTGCCAGTCTGCCAGCGAGGTCCGCTGCGCCGGGGCACTGCCGGACATGCCGGCATTGGCAACGACGATGTCGAACGCTCCGCGTGCCGCTTCCGCGGCCTCGTAGAGCGACGCCATCGACGTCTCGTCGGTGACGTCGGCGGCAATGGCGAAGATGGACTTGTTCTCCGCGGCGACCTCGGCAAGCGGCTCCACGCGCCGGCCGCAGATGGTCACGTCAACGCCCGCGCCGGCCAGCGCCAGCGCGATCGCGCGGCCGACGCCGGAGCCGCCGCCGGTGACCAGCGCATGACGCCGCGAAATCGTCGCCGCGGCACTCATACTTTCAACCCCGCTGCCGCTTCGCGTTCGGCCAGCCGGTAGAGCTGGTCGCGGCCGGGCAGATAGGGATCCGGCCATTTGACGCCGCGATCGCCAAGCATGACGGCCGCGTGCAGCGTCCAATACGGATCGGCAAGATGCGGCCTAGCCAGTGCGACGAGATCGGCGCGGCCCGCCATCAGGATCGAGTTGACGTGGTCCGGCTCATAGATATTGCCGACCGCCATCGTCGCCATGCCGACCTCGTTGCGGATGCGATCGGAAAACGGCGTCTGGAACATGCGGCCATAGACCGGTCTTGCCACGGCCGAAGTCTGGCCGGCCGATACGTCGCAGATGTCTACGCCGGCCTCATGCAGCAGCCGCGCGATCTCTACGGCATCGGCCGGCGTCACGCCTTCGATGCCCAGCCAGTCATTGGCGGAGATGCGCATCGAGATCGGCTTCTCGGCCGGCCACGCGGCGCGCACCGCATGAAAGATTTCCAAGGGGTAGCGCATGCGGTTTTCCAGCGAGCCGCCATAGGAGTCGGTGCGCCGGTTGGTCAAGGGCGTGATGAAGGAGGACAGGAGATAGCCGTGCGCGGCGTGGATTTCGAGCATGTCGAAGCCGCAGCGCGCCGCCATCTCGGCCGAAGCGACAAACTGGTCGCGCACCATATCCATGTCGGCGCGGTCCATCGCCTTAGGCACCTGGTTTTCCCGCGACCACGGCACGGAAGACGCTGCCATGACGGGCCAATTGCCTAAGGGCAGCGGCACGTCGGTTCCCTGCCAGCCGAGCCTGGTCGACCCCTTGGCACCGGAATGGCCGATCTGGGCGCAGATCTTGGCCTCGGTTTCGGCATGGACGAACTCGACCAGCCGCTTCCAGGCGACCTCATGCTCGGGCGCATAGAAACCGGGGCAGCCAGGCGTGATGCGGCCCTCCGCGCTGACGCACGTCATCTCGATGTAGAGGAGACCGGCGCCGCCTTTGGCCCGTTCGGCGTAATGGGCGAAATGCCAATCGGTCGGACAGCCGTCGACCGCTTTGTACTGCGCCATCGGCGAGACGACGACGCGGTTCTGCAGCGCCATGCCGCGCAGCCGGAACGGCGCGAACATCGGCGCGCGACGCAGATTGTTGCCCCCGGCGCCGGCCTGGCGCTGGAACCACTCCTCGGCGCCGGCCAGCCATTCGGCATCGCGCAGCCGCAAATTCTCGTGACTGATGCGTTGCGAACGCGTCAGCAGCGAATAGTTGAACTGCACCGGATCGAGGCCGAGATAGCGCTCGACCTCCTCGAACCATTCGAGCGAATTGCGCGCCGCCGACTGCAGCTTCAGCACTTCGGTGCGGCGGGCGTCCTCATATTTGCTAAAGGCGGCCTCGAGGTCTGGCTCGGACTCCAGATAGTCGGCCAGCGCCACCGCGCTTTCCAGCGCCAGCTTGGTGCCGGAACCGATCGAGAAATGCGCGCTCGCCGCCGCGTCGCCCATCAGCGCCAGGTTCTTGTAGGACCAGCGTTCGCACAAGACGCGCGGGAAATTGATCCACGCCGAGCCGCGGATATGATTGGCGTTGGTCATCAGCGCGTGGCCGCCGAGATGACGGGCAAAGATGCGCTCGCAGACGGCAATCGATTCCTGCTGCGACATCGCGCCGAAGCCGAAGCGCTGCCAGGTCTGCTCGCTGCATTCGACGATGAAGGTCGCGGTATCGCTGTCGAACTGGTAGGCATGCGCCCACACCCAGCCATGCTCGGTCTTTTCGAAGATGAAGGTGAAGGCGTCGTCGAATTTCTGGTGGGTGCCGAGCCAGACGAACTTGCATCTACGAATGTCGATATCGGGCTTGAACACGTCGACGAAGGCGCTCCGCGCTTTCGAGTTCAACCCGTCGGCGGCGACAACCAGGTCGTGCGTCTCCATATATGGCTTGGGATCGGCGATGTCGGTTTCGAAGACCAGCTTGACGCCGAGTTCGCGCGCGCGCCGCTGCAGCAACGTGAGCAGCCGCTTGCGGCCAATGCCGCAAAAGCCGTGACCGGTCGAGACCGTGCGCACGCCGTCATGGATGACGGCGATATCGTCCCAATAGGCGAAATGCTTGCGGATCCAGACGGCGCTGACCGGGTCGTTTTTGGTCAGGTTCTCCAGCGTTTCGGCCGACAGCACGACGCCCCAGCCAAACGTGTCATCGGCACGGTTGCGCTCGAACACCGTGACCTCATGCGCGGCATCCCTGAGCTTCAGCGAGATTGCAAAGTAGAGCCCGGCTGGTCCGCCGCCGAGAACCGCAACTTTCATCGTGCGATCTCCTCTTCGCTTCTGTTTGTCGAGTTTACGCCTGAGACGGATTAATTCAAGCTTGAAGTTTCAGGATTGAAACAATCCGCCCCAGAAACCCAGCTTGCCGGCAGTCGGCTTGCGCAGGCAAGGGACGCCCCGGGCTATTTTTCCGGGTTCTTCGGGCTCCACAGCACCGTCTCCGCATCTTTTTCATAGGCCATGCCATTGGGATAGCTGATCGCTTCCAACTGCAAGCCCCAGGGCGCCTGGAAGTAGAGGATGGTCTGGCCGGCGGCCGGGCCTTCGGTAACCGGCAGCGGTCCCATCCGCGTCTTGACGCCCTTGCCGTCAAGATAGGCTTTTGCGGCGGCGATGTCGTCGACATAGAAGGCGATATGGAAGCCGCCTATGTCGCTGTTGCGAGGCGTCAGGTCCTTCTGGTCCGGCGCGGTGTATTTGAACAGCTCGATGTTCGACCCGTGTCCGCAGCGGACCAGGGTGATCTCCTCGATCACCGCCTTGGGATCGACGCCCAGCAGATCCTGCATGAATGTGCCCTTGTCGTCGGCGAACGGGCCGAACGACATCGCCTTCTTGCAGCCAACCACCTCGGTGAAGAAATCGACCGCCTGCTCCATGTCGGGGACGGTGACGCCGGTGTGGTCGTGGCCACGCATGCCGGGAATGGAACTGGCGTAAGCGGTGCCGATGCCTCCCAGCACGGTGGCGATGAGCACTGCGTAGCGGATTGCATTCTTCATGTCAGTCATCCTTCATCGCGGGACATTTTGCCGGCCGCACGCCCGAGGCCCGCTCTTTAGCGTGCGAATAGGATTGTGTTTCATGCCGGCGCCTTTGCGGCGGGAAGTAGCCAGGCATCATCGATCTCGGGCAGCGGAATGGCGGCGAGCAGATCGCGCGTGTAGGGCTGCTGCGGCTGCTCGAACAAAGCGTCGGTCGCGCTGGCTTCGACGATCGCGCCTTCGCGCATGACGATCACGTGCCGGCAGAGCCGCCGGATCACCGACAGGTCATGGCTGATGAAGGCAACGGTCAGGCCCATTTCGGCGGCGAGTTTTTCCAGCAGCGTCAGGATCTGTGCCTGCGTCGACACGTCGAGGCCTGAGACGATTTCGTCGGCCAGCACGAATTTCGGCGACAGCGCCAGCGCGCGGGCAATGCCGACGCGCTGGCGCTGGCCGCCCGACAATTCATGACGATAGCGGCTGGCGAAGCCTTGCGGCAGGCCGACGCGCTGAAGCGCCTCCGCGACACGATCCCTGAGGTTGTCGCCAAGCCCGTTCTGCTTGAGCGGTGCTGCGATGATGCTGAAGATGGTGCGGCGCGGGTTGAGCGACGACATCGGATCCTGGAAGATCATCTGCAGATTGCGGCGCAGCGGCCGGAGCTCGGCCTCAGGCAGATGTGTGATGTCGCGGCCGTCGAAGATGACCTTGCCGGCGCTCGGCTCCAGAAGCCGCACTAAGGCGCGGCCAAGCGTCGATTTGCCGGAGCCGGATTCGCCGACGATGCCGGTCACCGATCCCTTTGGCAGGTCGAAATCCAGCCCTTTCAGGATCTCGGCCAAGGGCGCGCGGCCGATCAGCGGCTTGCGCGTCATGTCGGGCAGCGCGACCTTCAGCCCACGCACGGAAAACAGCGGCTCAGCCATGCGGGCGCCTCCAGGCCTGATCGGCGGCGGCGATCTCCGAAGCAAGCCCGGCCAGCACCGCCTCGTCCACCGGCTTCAGCGAGGCGAAGGGGTCGGTGTAGCGTGGCGTCGCGGCCATCAGAGCTCGCGTGTAGGGGTGCTGCGGAGCGGCGAAGAGAGCGGCCGTTTCGGCCTCCTCGACCACCTTGCCGGCATAGAGCACCGAGACCTTCTGGCTGATCTTGGCGACGACGCCGAGATCATGGGTAATGAACAGGATCGCCGTGCCGTGCTCGCGCTGCAGTTGCGCGATCAGCCGCAGGATCTGCTTCTGCACAGTCACGTCGAGCGCCGTGGTCGGCTCGTCGGCGACGATCAGCCTTGGTTCGGCCGCAAACGCCGCGGCGATCAGCACGCGCTGGCGCATGCCGCCGGACAGCTCGTGCGGATAGCATTTGAGGACACGCTCGGGGTCGCGGATTTGCACCTCGTCCAGCAATTGGCGGATGCGTGCATCGGCCTTCTCGCCGCTCCAGCCGAGGATGCGCACCAGCCGGTCGGTCATCTGCGGGCCGATTCGCCGTGACGGGTTGAGCGCGGTCAGCGGGTCTTGCGGGATCAGCGCCGTGCGCGCGCCGATCAGCGTGCGCCTTGCCTTTGGCTGAAGCTTGCCGAGGTCCTCGCCCTCGAGCAACATATCGCCTTCGACGATGCGCACGCTCGAGGGCAGCACGCCAAGCACCGCCTTGCCGATCATCGTCTTGCCGGCGCCGCTCTCGCCGACCAGCGCGCGCACCTCGCCGGGCTCGACGGCGAGCGACACCGAGCGCAGCACGCGCAAGCCATTAGGCAGCACCGCGCTAAGGCTGCGTATGTCAAGGCAGGGTTTCGCCAGCGCGTTCATCGCAGCACCGGATCGAAACGTGCCCTGAGACCTTCGCCGAACTGGCTGAACGACAGCACCGTCAGGATCAGCGTGACCAGCGGGAACACCAGCACCCACCAGGCCTGATGGATCGACAGGCGGCCCTCGGCGATGATGCCGCCCCAGGTTGGGTCGTCGGTCGAGATCGACAGATTGACGAAGGACAGGATCGCCTCGACGATGACGGCAATGCCCATCTCCAGCGACAGCAGCGCGACGATCGACGGCACCACATTGGGCAGCACTTCGCGCAGCATGATGCCGATGCGGCCGTAGCCGGCGATGCGGGCGTTCTCGACATAGTCCATGCGCGACTGGCCCAACGTCTCGGCGCGGATCACCCGGCAGAAGCGCGTCCAGTCGATGACGGCAATGGCAATGATAACCGAGCTCAAGCCGGTACCGAGCACTGCGACCAGAAGGATGGCAAACAGCACCGGCGGAAACGCCATCCAGACATCGACGATGCGCGAGATGATGCGGTCGGCCCAGCCGCCGAAATAACCAACGATCAGGCCGAGCGTCGAGCCGACCAGGCAGGCCGCGATGGCGGCGGCGAAGGCGACGATGAAGGCGATGCGGGCGCCGAAGATCAGCCGTGACAGGAGATCGCGGCCGAGACTATCGGTGCCGAGCCAGTAGCCGGGCTCGGCTCCATCGAGCCAGAACGGCGGCAGGCGCTCCAGCATCAAATCCTGCGCCAGCGGGTCCTGCGGTGCGACCAGCGGCGCAAAAATTGCGGCCAGCAGCGCAATCAGCAGCCAGCCGCCGGCCAGCCACAGGCGTGCCCGCGAGCCATGTCTCGAAATGCGGGCCTCATCCATGGCGCAGCCTCGGATTGAGCAGGGCGTACATCATGTCGACGGCAAGGTTGATCAGCACAAACAGCAGCGCGAAGACCAGCACGATGCCCTGGATCAGCGGCAGGTCGCGGTTGATGACGGCATCGATCGCCATGTTGCCGAGACCTTCATAGGAAAACAGTCGTTCGACGATGACCGTGCCGCCGATCAGGAAGGTGAACTGCACGCCGACCAGCGTCAGCGTCGGCAGGGCCGCGTTCTTCAGCGCCTCGCGCAGGATGACCTGCGTTTCCGAAAAGCCCTTTACCCGCGCCAGCACGACGTAGTCGAGGTCGAGCACTTCCTTCAGCGACTGTTTCAGCAGCTGCGAGATGATCGCGGCCAGTGGCAGCGCCAGCGCAATCGCCGGCATCAGCATGTGTGCCAGCAGGTCCCTGGTCAGGTCGAAGCGCAGCCGTACGATGCTTTCGAACAGATAGAATTGCGTGGCGAAGGGCAGGTCGAGCTGCGGCGACACCCGGCCAGAAATGTCGAAGATAGGCACCAGCACGCCGAACAGAAGGATCAGCACCAGGCCCCACAGGAAATCGGGAATCGAGAGTGCCGCACCGCTGGCAATGTCGATGCCGGCTTCGACCGCGGTGCCGCGTTCGCGCGCGCCGAGGATCGCCGTCGTGCCGCCGATCGCCAGCGCCATCACAAGCGCGACGATGGCGAGTTCCAGCGTGGCCGGGAGGCGATTGAAGACCAGCCCAAGCACGTCCTGCCGCAGTGAGATCGACGTGCCGAAATCGCCCCTGACGACACCGGCCAGCCAGATGAAGAATTGCTGGACGATGGTCTTGTCCAGCCCGTAAAGCGCGCGCAGCCGAGCGATGTCGGCATCGGTCGCGCCGGGCGGCAGCATCATCGCGATCGGGTCGCCCGGCGCGACACGGATGACGATAAAGACGACGACGGCCACGCCGAACAGCGTGATCGCCATCGTCAGAAGACGGATCAGGAATCTTTGCAGCAGCATGGTCGCCCGTGGCGGAAAATGCGCGCCGTCATTCCGGACGGCGCGCGGCAAGCCGAAGACTGTCTCAGGCCGGGCTCATCAGCGCCGGCAGAAGTGCGCCCGACACATGCTGCACCACATTGACGCCCTTGGCATGCACGATCGGCTGCGCATACTGGATCAGCGGCAGCACATAGGCCTGTTCGGCGATGTATTTGTCGACGGCCTTCCAGCCGGCAATGCGCTTGGCCTCGTCCTTCTCGCCCCATAGTGGATTGATCATGTCGATCAGGTCCTGGCTGTCCCATACCGAATGCGGACTTGGGCCATACATGGCAAAGCCGGTCGACGTGGTGGGATCGCCGATGGCATTGCCCCAATTGTAGAAGGCCGCCGGTGCCAGCTTGTCGGCGGCGCGCAGCTCGTAGTGCTTGGCGATCTCGTAGACCTCGATCGTTGCCTCGATGCCGACCTTGCGCCACATGCCGACGATCGCCTGGATCATCTCGTAGTCCTTGGGCTTGAAGCCCTTGGTCGTCTGTATCGTGAACTTGACCGGCTTTTCCGGCGAATAGCCGGAGGCGGCCAGCAGTTCCTTGGCCTTGTCCGGATTGTGCTCCACCTTGATCGACGCATCGTAGGCCTCGTATTCCGGCGTCTCCAGCGTATCGATGGGCTGGCCGTAACCGCGCAGCAGCCGGTCGACCAAAAGCTTTTTGTCGACCGCCATCACCGCCGCCTGGCGCACGTTCTTGTCCAGCATCACGTCGATGTCGTTGAAGAAGATCATGCCGATGTCGGAGACGTTCTTGCATGAGCCGGCAAGTCCATCCTTGGCGATCAGGCGGTCATATTCCTCATAGGGGATTTCCAGCGTCACCTGCGAGGAACCGGACTCGATCTCGGCGACGCGGCTCGCCGCATCGGTGACGAACTTGATGGTTACGTTTTCGAAGGCCGGCTTGCCGCCCCAGTAGTTCGGGTTGGCCTTGAGCCGCAGGAAGGCGTTGCGCTCGAATTTGTCGACCATATAGGGCCCGGTGCCGATCGGGGCTTTCTCAAAACCCTCGGCGCCGACCTTTTCGTAATAGGCCTTCGGCATGATGTAGCCGGTCAGGAACGACATCCACTTGAAATACACCGGGTCGAATTGCACGACGTCGCCGGTGATCTTGTTGCCGTCGATCTTGAAGTTGTTGACGTTCTTCCAGACGAACTGGATCGGGTTGCCGGTCTTTTCATCGCCCGCCCGCTGCAGCGACCAGACCACGTCTTCGGCCGTGAATGGCGAGCCGTCATGCCAGGTGACGCCCTCGCGCACCGTCATCATGATCTTGCTGCGATCCTCGTTCCAGCCCCATTCGGTGAGCAGGCCGGGCGCGAAAGAGAGATCCGGCGTCTGCGGGATGAACTGGTCGAACACCGACTGGTAGAGACCCTGGATGGTCGGGTTGACCGCCGAAGGCCCGGTGGTCGGGTCCCAGGACGGCAAATTGACATTGTAGGCGATGGTCAGTTCGCCGGCAGCCTTGGCGATTTGCGGCAGGCCGAGCGCCGTGGCGCCAAGTGCGGCCGCGCCATATCCGAGCAATTCTCGTCTGTTGATTGTCATGGTCGTTCCCCTGTTGCTTTTATGCGCGGTGTCGTTGTCAATCGGTGGGTTCAGGCTCCTTGGGCAACCGCGCCTTGTCCTCCTTCACCCTAGATGAAAAATGGAGCCTACCTCCCGCCAAGTTGTTGCGCGAGCATGTAGCCCGACGCCGCCCCGGTGCCGGCGCCGGGCCATGTTGCCGCCCCGGTCAGGTGCAGATTGCCGACCGGCGTGTTCCAGCCGGCGTAACCGCGCGCCGGCCGGAACAGGAAATTCTGCGCCAGATGATGGCTGCCGCAGATCTGGTCGCCGCCGACAAGGTTCGGGTTCTCGCGTTCGAGGTCGATGGGCGAGAACACGGCGCGGCCGAGGATCTTCCGACGAAGGCCGGGCGCATAGCGCTCGATAATGTCGAGGACGCGCTCGGCGTAGTGCTCCCTAGCCTCGTCCCAGTGAGCCGCCGCGATCGTGCCCGCTGCATCGCCTGCAATCTCGGCTGGCAGCATGCGCACCTGCACCCAAAGTACGTGCTTGCCGTCCGGCGCGCGCGAGGGATCGACGGCCGTCGGCTGGCCGACGACCAGCACCGGTTCATCCGGCAGCATGCCTGCCATCACCTGCTGGTAGGTCAGCGACATGGCGTCGAGCGACGGCGAAAGGTGCACATAGGCGAACTGCCGAAGCTCGGCGCCGGCGCGCCAGTCCGGCAGATCGTCGAGCGCCAGATGGATCATCAACGTCCCCGGCGCGTGGCGGAATTTTTTCACGGCCGTGTCGAAGCCGGTGTCGCCCGATCCGTTAGGCAACAGTTTCCCGGTCAGCGCCTTGGGCGTGACACCGGCGATGACGGCCTTGGTGGCTGTGTGGGTCTCGCCGGAAGCGAGCCGCACGCCGGTCGCTTTGCCGGCCGAAACCGTGATCTCGGCGACATCAGCCCCGGTGACGATCTTGCCGTCGGCGGCCGTGAGCATGCCCGACAGAGCGCGGATGATGGTGTCGGCGCCGCCTCTGCCGAGCACCATACCGAAGCACTGGTTGGCCATGGATTCGAGGTAAGGGAACACCGCGCCGCCGGCGATATCGGGGGCGAAGTCGAGATGCATGCCCCAGGTGGCGAGCGTCGCCCTGACATGCGGTGACTGGAAAGTCTCCTCGAGCCAGGCGCGGGGTGACGAAAGCAGCAACCGACCAGTATCGAGCGCGCCGGCAAAACCCTTCTTGCGCCAGAGGTTCCAGGCGGTGCCGGCGAGCGCACGGCCGCTCATCGGCGAGCCCAGCAGCCGGAACAGATGCTCGGCCTCCGCCGGGAATGCCGCAACCAGACGGCGCCATGTCTGTGCGTCGGCGTCGGAAAAAGCGGCCATGCTCGAGGCGGTCTTTTCCAGGTCGCTGCTGACGCCGAACCAGCGACCGTCGGGGAAGGCGCTGGCAAAACAGTCGGCCATCGGCACGAATTCCAGCCCGTGGGTTTTCAATTCATTTGCATATTTCTTGTGAAAGGCCGAGCCGGCGAACAGGCTGAGATTCATCGCGCCGAAATCGTGCCGGAAGCCCGGAAGCGTCAATTCGCGCGTCTGGACGGCGCCGCCGATCGTTGCATTACGCTCGAAAACTGCCGTTTTCCAGCCTTTGAGCGCCAGATGCGCGGCGCATGCCAGACTGTTGTGGCCTGCCCCGACAAATATGGCGTCGAACTCGCTCACGCCCCGTCCCATTTCCTTTATGCTTAAAGATAATTGCAGATGCATATGTTTTCGTCTAGTAGGATATTAAGGGCCGCGAGAGCCTTCAGCACCATCGAGAAAGAGGGAACAGAGACCATGGACACACAACAACTTCTAGGCGAAGTCGCCGGCCAGCTGCTTTCAGGCGCCATCCAGGTGGTCGACCTGACGGCGCCGCTCGGGCCCAACACGCCACTGATCAAGCTGCCACCGGAACTGGCGGTCGACACGCCGAAGATCGAGATCCACGCCATCTCCGCCTATGACAAGAATGGCCCGTGGTGGGCCTGGAACTGGCTCAAGCTCGGCGAGCATTCGGGCACCCATTTCGACGCACCCAACCACTGGATCACCGGCAAGGATTATCCGGACGGCGCCACCGACACCATTCCGGCGCAGAACTTTGTCGGCCCGGTCAACGTCATCGACTGTTCGAAGCAAGCGGCAGCCGATCACGATTTCCTGCTCACCGTCGATCACATCAAGGCATGGGAAGCCGAACATGGCGCTATCAACCCCGGCGAGTGGGTGGTGATGCGCACCGACTGGTATAAGCGCAACGGCTCGGAAGCCGAGTTCCTCAACGCCAATGAGACCGGACCGCACACGCCTGGCCCGACCGCCGAAGCCATCCAGTATCTGATTAGCAAGGACATCAAGGGCTGGGGCAGCGAGACGATCGGCACGGATGCTGGCAAAGCAGGGGGAATGGAGCCGCCGTTCCCGGCGCATAGCCTGATGCACAAGGCTAACCGCTACGGCCTCGCCAGCCTTTGCAACCTCGACCGGCTGCCGCCGAAAGGCGCGATCCTGATCGCGGCGCCGCTCAAGATCGAGCACGGCACCGGCAGCCCGATCCGCGCGTTGGCGTTGGCGCCAAGGCAATAGGGTAGCTGCGGTCTTCGGGAGAAGATCATGTGCGGAAGTGGCACTGTGGTGACGGAGTGGGAGCGGCAGCCTTGCAAAGCTGCGGCTCTACGGCGCCGTAGAGCGCCAATCTCTGCAATTGAACTCCTGCCGGCTAGGAGCACGCATCGATGAGCGCTCCCGATCACATCGTCGTCGGCAGCGGCATCAACGCGCTGGTCTGCTCGGCGATGCTTGGCGGCAAGGGGGCGAAGGTGCTGGTGCTCGAGCGCAACGACCGCATCGGCGGCTGCATGCGCACCGAAGAAATCACCGCGCCCGGCTTCATCCACGACGTGATGGCGACGACCTTTGTCCTGTTCATCACCTCGCCGGCCTATGCGGCGCTGGGCAAGGATCTGGCGCGGCACGGCCTGGAGTTTTGCAACACCTCCACGCCGACCGGTGTGCTACGCCCGGACGGCAGCCATGCCGTCCTGCGCACCGATCGTATCGCCAATGTAGCGGCGATCAATGCGCTTGCCGCGGGCGACGGCGACCGGCACGCAAACGATGTCGGCGAGATCGAGCGCAACGCCGGTCTGCTGTTCGGACTGCTCGGTGGCAGCCTGTGGTCCCACCCGACGGCCAGGCTGCTGGCGGGTGAAGCCTGGCGGCGCGGCCCGCGTGGCCTTGCCGCCTTTCTCGGCAGCGCGCTGGTGCCGGCGCGCGGTTGGCTGGAAAGCACCTACCAGTCGGAAACCATGCGCGCGCTGTGGGCGCCCTGGGTGCTGCATGCCGGCCTCGGGCCTGAGGACGCGTTCTCCGGCCAGATCGCCAAGGTCATCGCCTTCGCGCTTGAGGCGGCCGGCGCGCCGATCGTCAAGGGCGGTGCCAGGAATCTGCTGGCCGCCTTCGAAGCCCTGATCAGGGAACGTGGCGGCGAAATCCGCACCGGCGCCGACGTCGCGGCTATTGTCCAAAGCGGAGGCCGCGCCGCCGGCGTGCGGCTGGCTTCGGGCGAAACGATCAACATGAACAAGAGCGTCATCTGCTCGGTCACGCCGACCCAGCTCTACCAGCGGCTGCTCGGCGACGCGGCGCCGAAAGCCGACGTCGAGGCAGCGCAAAAATACCGCTACGGCAAGGGCAATTTCCAGATCCACTATGCCTTGGACAAGCCGCCGGCATGGCGCGGCGAGGGCCTGGACAAGGTCGCGCTGCTGCATCTGACGCCGGGGCTCGACGGCGTCTCGAAGGCCTGCAACGAAGCCGTGCGCGGCATGCTGCCGGAGGTGCCGACCATGTGCGTCGGCCAGCCGCACGCGCTCGACCCATCGCGCTGCCCGGACGGCAAGGCGGTCCTGTGGCTGCAACTGCCCGAGGCGCCACGGCATATCAAGGGCGATGCCGCCGGCAAACTGCAAACACCGGCAGACGGTCGCTGGACCGAGGCGCTGCGCGAAGCCTATGCCGACCGTGCCGAAGCGATCCTCGCCAGCCATATCGATGGGTTCAAGGACAGCGTCATCGCACGCCGCGCCTGTTCGCCGGCCGACCTGGAAGCGATGAACATCAATCTGGTCGGCGGCGACCCCTATGGCGGTTCCTCGGCCATCGACCAGTCGTTTCTGTGGCGGCCGTTCAAGACGAGCCGCAATCACGCCACCGAGGTCAGGGGTCTCTACCACATCGGTGCCTCGACCCATCCGGGTGCTGGCTTGGGCGGCGGCTCCGGCTTTCTCCTGGCGGGGAGGCTGTGATGGAACAGAAGGTTGAAAAGCGCCAGCGCATCTCGACTTTGGGCCAGATCGGCCTGCAGCAATTCGCGCCCTATCTGATGAACCGCATCATGGGCCGCTACAACGCCACCTTGCGCGACAATTTCCGCAGGCAGGGCCTGACCATTCCGCAGGTGCGCACGCTGGCCGTGTTGTCGGTCACCGATGGCGTCACCGTCAACGATCTCTCGGTCTATACCGTCATCGAGCAGTCGACCTTGAGCCGGACGCTCGACACGCTGGAGGGGCAAGGGTTTGTGCGGCGCGAGCAGGGGGTCACCGACAGCCGTATCCGCCATGTGTTCCTGACCGACGATGGCCGCGCCGAGTTCGCGCGCGCCTGGCCGGCCATGCACGACGCTTTCGAGGCAATGTTCGACGATGTCGACGATGCCGAATACGCGGCGCTGATCGCGACATTGCAGAAGATGCTGAAGAACATTCGCAAGCACGACATCTGATCTTACGCGCCGCCATCGGGGCGGTAACGGAAGGAGCCCAAAATGGCCGAACGGTCTTTTGCCAAGGAAGTCGAAAAGCTCAGGCTCGGCGCCGGCGAGGAGTTTTCCGGCGAAGGCATTCTCGCCATCACCAAGGCGCTGCTGCAATGCGGCGTCGGCTATGTCGGCGGCTATCAGGGCGCGCCGATCAGCCATTTGATGGACGTGCTGGCCGACGCGCAGGATATCCTGGGCGAGCTCGGCGTGCATTTCGAGGCGAGCGCCTCGGAAGCGACCGCCACCGCCATGCTTGCGGCATCGGTGCATTATCCTATCCGCGGCGCGGCGACCTTCAAGTCGACGGTCGGCACCAATGTCGCCTCCGACGCGCTCGCCAATCTCGCTTCCGGCGGCGTCACCGGCGGTGCATTGATCATCGTCGGCGAGGATTACGGCGAAGGCTCCTCGATCATGCAGGAGCGCAGCCACGCCTTTGCCATGAAAAGCCAGGTCTGGCTGCTCGACCCGCGGCCGAACCTGCCGTCGATCGTCAAGGCGGTGGAGGACGGCTTCGAGCTGTCCGAGGTTTCCAACACGCCGGTCATGCTGCAGGTCCGCATCCGCTGCTGCCATGTCCACGGCCATTTCATCGCCAAGGACAACAAGAACCCGGCAATGACTGTGGCCGATGCGCTCGAGGCGCCGCGCCGCGACACCGGCCGCATCGTGCTGCCGCCCGCGTCCTTCCTGCACGAGAAGGAAAAGGTGCAGAAACGCTGGCCGGCGGCGGTGGATTTCATCCGCACCAACAAGATCAACGAATTCTTCGGCCCGGAGCACGGCGCAGTCGGCATCGTCATGCAGGGCGGCATGTACAATTCCGTCATCCGGGCGCTGCAGCGGCTCGGCCTCGCCGACACCTATGGCGATACCGACGTGCCGCTCTATGTGCTCAACGCCGTCTATCCCTTAGTCGATGACGAGTTCCTGTCCTTCTGCGAGGGTAAGGACGCCGTTCTCGTCGTCGAGGAAGGCCAGCCCAACTACATCGAACAGGCCTTTGCCGCGATGCTGCACAAGGCCGGCCGCGGCACCAAGCTCGTCGGCAAGGAACATCTGCCTATGGCCGGCGAATATACCGGCCAGGTGATGCTCGACGGCATCGGATCGTTCCTGCGTTCCACCATCCCGCATCTGCTGCCAAGCGAGGTCCGCGCGCCGAACAAGATCGGCGACGGGCTCGACACCGCCGACCTGATCAACGTCGTCCCGGGCCGGCCGCCCGGCTTCTGCGTCGGTTGCCCGGAGCGGCCGATCTTCGCCGCCACCAAGCTGGTCGAGCAGGAGCTGGGCAAGCACCACATCGCCTCCGACATTGGCTGCCATCTGTTCTCGATCATGCCGCCTTTCGAGCTAGGTGCCACTACCATGGGCTACGGGCTGGGGCCGGCCTCGGCTTCGGCGTTCAATTCGCCCGATGCCAAGCGCCGCTCGATCTCCTTCGTCGGCGACGGCGGCTTCTGGCACAACGGCCTGACCTCCTCGGTCGGCAATGCCGTGTTCAACAAGAACGACGGCGTCATCGTCATCGTCGACAATTTCTATTCGGCCGCGACCGGAGGGCAGGACATCCTGTCGTCCCGCGCCGGCAACAAGACCAAGTCGACCAAGCACCCGATCACCGAGGCGGTGAAGGGCATGGGCGTCAAATGGCTGCGCCACATCGACCGCACCTACGACGTAACCAAGATGCAAGACACGCTGCGCGAGGCGCTGACGACGGACGAGAAGGGCCCGAAAGTCATTGTCGCCTCGTCCGAATGCATGCTCAACCGGCAGCGCCGCGAAAAGCCGCTGGTCGACAAGGCGATCAAGGGCGGGACGCGCATAGTCAAGCCGAAATTCGGTGTCGACGAGGACATCTGCACCGGCGACCATGCCTGCATGCGGCTGTCCGGCTGTCCGTCGCTTTCGGTGAAGTCGCTCGACGATCCGCTGCGCGACGATCCGGTGGCGCATATCGACCAGAGCTGCGTCGGTTGCGGCAATTGCGGCGAGGTTGCCGATGCTGCGGTGCTGTGCCCGTCCTTCTACCGCGCCGATGTCGTGCACAATCCGAGCCGCTGGGACCGTTTCCTTGAAGCCGCGCGTCGCGCCATGATCGGTCTCTTGCAGCGGCGCCGTGAAAGCCGGCGCCTGATATTCGCCGATGCTTGACGCCGTTCCATCAACCCGTTCAAAGGCCGGCGCGCCGGACGACGAGCGCGTCATCAAGCTCGCCGTGCTGGCGGTCGGCGGCCAGGGCGGTGGCGTGCTGGCCGACTGGATCACCGACGTCGCCGAGCGCAACGGCTACGTCGCGCAATCGACCTCGGTCGCCGGCGTCGCCCAGCGCACCGGCGCCACCATCTATTATGTCGAAATGTGCCGCGACACCGGCCGCCTGCCGGTCTTCGCGCTGTCGCCGTCGCAGGGCGACGTCGACATCCTGATTGCCGCCGAACTGATGGAGGCCGGCCGCGCCATCATCCGCGGCTTCGTCACGCCCGAGCGCACCACGCTGATCGCCTCGTCGCACCGCATCGCCGCGGTCTCGGAGAAGATCGAGCCCGGCGACGGCCGCGCCTCGTCCTCCAAGGTGCATGCCACGGCGGAAGCCGCGGCCAAGCGCTTCATCGCCTTCGATATGGAGAAGATCGCCGCCGACAATGGCTCGATGATCTCGGCCAGCCTGCTCGGCGCGCTGGCCGGCTCCGACGCCTTGCCGTTTACACGCGAGAGCTACGAGCAGGCGATCGGCGCCGGCGGCCGTGGTGTCAAGGCCAGCCTCGCCGCCTTCGGCGCCGCCTACGATCGGGCGCGCGGCATCGCGAGTGCGCCTTCGGGCGACAAGACTGCAGGGCCGGCAGCCGCTGAAACCGGCTCGGGCGCAACGGCAAAGGTGAGCGGCCCGCAAAGTCTCTTGCGAGGCTGGCAGCAACTGGCCGCCCGGGTCGATGCTTTGCCGGCTCCTGTCGCCGACATGGCGCTTCGCGGCCTGAAAAAAGTGGTCGACTATCAGGACGTTGCTTATGGCGGCGAGTATCTCGATAGGCTCGACCGGGTCGTCGCTCTGGACGATGCCGAACACGCCTACGCGCTGTCGATCGCCGCCGCCAAGCATCTGGCCAACGCCATGTGCTACGACGACATGATCCGCGTCGCCGACCTGAAGACGCGCTCTAGCCGCGACCGACGCGTACGCCGTGAGGTTGGCGTCAAGGACGGCTCGGTCCTGCAGGTGACCGAATATTTCCATCCGCGCATCGAGGAATTCTGCGGCACGCTGCCGGCCGGGCTCGGCAGCTACATCGAGGCGCGGCCGAAGCTCGCCGCCTTCCTCGACCGCCGCATCAACCGCGGCCGCCATATCCGCACCGACAGTTTCGCCGGCTTTGCCGCTTTGTGGTTCATCGGCGGCCTGCGCCGCTGGCGCCGCCGCCTGCTGCGCCACAAGGTCGAGACCGCGCATCTCGAGCGCTGGTATGCGCTGGCGCTGGGCCAAGTCGGCCAGGACTACGCGCTTGGCACGGAGATCCTCAACTGCCGCCGGCTGATCAAGGGCTACAGCGACACCCACGCCCGCGCGCAGTCGAAATTCGACCGGGTGCTGTCGGCACTCGACCTGGTCAAGGGCCGCCCGGACGCCGCCGACTGGATCCGGCGCCTGCGCGAAGCCGCGCTGAAGGACGAGAAGGGCGACATGCTCGACGGCGCGCTGAAGACCGTGGCGTCGCTGGGTGATAGCGACGTTCCATCGAGTTGATCTGTGAAATGGTCCCGTTTAATTCATCGAGAATTTTGGTGCCGCTTAGGTGACTCGAACACCTGACCCCATCATTACGAATTAGCTCCATACACGAATAGCGTGTTTTAAAAATAATGTTTCTGACCAGCCAATACATTGATTTCGCTGTATTTTATGGCGAACTCCACATAACATCCCCTGATTGTAAAACAACCTACGGTAGCGCAAATAAGGTGGTTTTCCTTATTTGGACTGCTCCGTCCAAGGTTCAACCAGGAGAAGTGTTATGGCGCGTATCAAGCTTACAGAACGGGTTATCGATCGGCTGGCAGCGCCAGATCCCAGCGGCAAACAAGTGTTGCATTGGGATGCCGATCTGAAAGGGTTTGGCGTCCTTTGTTCGGGCGTCACCAACTCAAAAACATACATCGTCCAGCGCACACTTCCCGACGGACGAACGCGCCGCGTCACTGTCGCGGCAGCAAATGAGATCGACCTCGCAAAGGCGCGGGAAGAAGCTGCTGAGATGCTGGTCGAGTTGCGCAAGGGGCGAGATCCGAAGCTGCGTTCTGCCACCCTTCAGTCAACGCTTGATGGCTATCTCAAAAAGAAGGGCGAGAAGCTCAGCGAGGCGTCGGTGCAGAACTATAGGACGATGGTCGAGCGGCATCTCAGTGCCTGGCTGTCGAAGCCGCTGACTTTCATCACTCGCAAGGCTGTCGAGGACCGCCACGCTGCAATTGCCAAGGAGATAGCCGAGGCAGGGGGCGGGAAGGGCGAGAGCAGCGCCAACGCCGCGATGCGAACTCTTCGCCTCCTCTGGAACTTTGCCGCGAAGAACGATCCCTCGCTCGCTGCCAATCCAGTTAATCTGCGCGGGGATTGGTTTGAGGAAAAGCGCAGGGATCGGATTGTCGAAACAACTGACATGCCAGCTTTCTACAATGCCGTCGTCGCCCTGCCCAATCCCGTTGCTCGCGACTACATTCTGTTCGTTCTGTTCACCGGCCTACGGAGACGCGAGGCCGCGATGCTCAAATGGGAGCATATCGATTTCGACCAAAAGCTGGTCCGGATTCCAGCGGACAACACCAAGGCAAAGCGGAAGCTTGATCTGCCTATGACGGACTTCGTTCGCAATCTGCTTGTCGCTCGCCGAAGCGTTGGAAAAGAGCCAAGCGGCTACGTCTTCCCCTCGCATGGCAAGAAGACCGGCTACATTGCCGAGCCGAAGTTTCCTCTGGATGCTGTCGGCAAGGCCTGCGGTGTCAGCGTGTGCGTGCACGATCTGCGCCGCACGTTTATCACCGTGGCAGAGGAAACGGAAATTAGCCCGATGGCGTTGAAGGCGTTGGTCAACCATTCCCTCGGAAAGGACGTGACAGAGGGATATGTGCAGATGAGGGTTGAACGTCTTCGCGCTCCGGCTCAGAAGGTGACGGACAGCCTGAAACAGCTATGCGGCATCGTTCCCATTGATGAGGAAAAGGTGGCTGTGTTGGCGTGAGCAAACGTTCCACTTGTGGGTTTTATTTAGCGCCCCTATTGTAGTGCAGTCCGTAGGCTACCTGCTGAGGTGGCATAGGGCCTTTCGGGATCGTGCCCGTATATACGATCCATCCAAACGACAGGCTCTCGTGTGCAATATGCGCGCGAGGGCTTTTTGTTTTTTCAGCCCCCGCGCGTCCTTGGCAAAAAGCAAAAGGACGCCTGCTATGGAACTGAATCTGCACCTCGATAAACGGGCCGACAGCCTTGTCGCTGCCGTGGTTGGTGACGACGAGGACCTTCTGAATACGGCTCAGACCGCAAAGCTTCTAGGCGTCAGCACCCAGTGGCTTGAGATCGGACGCACGAAAGGCTACGGCCCCCCGTTCATTCGCATTGGACTGCGCAACATCCGTTATCGGCGTGACTCACTGCGCGAATGGCTGAAAAGCCGGGCAGAGTACCGCTCTACACGCGAATACGCTTAGCCTTTGGTCGAACAAAAAAAACGCCGGTCCTCAGGGACCGGCGCTGGAACTGGTATTGGACGAAAAAGAAGGAGCCGAGGTGTCTTGCGGACCGACCTTGGACCAACTCCCCCACAATATAGCCGCGCGATTCTAACCAGTAAATGACGTCGGCTAATGAATTTCCCGAAGCTCCGCTCCGCTCTCAATTTCAGCTACGACTCAGACGGAATTGTGCGCGACAACCGCGACAACTTCATCACGGCTGTTGTGGCCGCGACTATTACAGCACACCCAGAGGGCACAGAGGCTGCAATCCTACTTGCCCACGCGACGGCTTGGGTTCGGGCCCAGGTGGACCTTACACGACCGCACAAGGGCAGATGGCAGTGGAGCGACGATACCCAACTTAAAAGATTTCTGACCAAGCAGATTGCCCGTGCCCAGAAGCACGAAAGGAAAATCCGAGCGGGCAGGCAGAAGCGTGGCCTAGTTCCGGGGATAGCTCCAAACCGGCGCTCCGATCCGATGACGCCCTATGCCGCGACCGAAACGTTGCGACGCGAGTTGATGGGTTTCCTGACAGCTCTGCCCTTCTGGGATCCAGTGGCACAGATGGATGCGTATCTAGCGGAAGGTCCTTCGCTTGAAGCCACTGTTCCCCGACGTCTCATTGCCGGTTCTGCCGGCTTGGGCAAGAGCACGATGTTGCTGGCCCTGCTCGCCGACCTGTTCAAGTCCAGCGTAGCCCGAGGGGATTTGAAACGCCGTGTCTTCTACCTCTGCCCGACCATAGAGCTGTGTGGAGAACTGGCCCTTAAGTACCGGGCAATGGGCGGGCGGGGCATTGTGATACGGGGCCGCACGCATGGGCTCGCGAAGGACCCAGAGAACACACCCTGCCTCAAGCCCCGCGACGTTGAAATCGCCGCCAGTGCCGGGCTCTACATCCAAAGCTCCCTTTGCAAACGGTACGATGAGGAAACGAAGACCCTGCACCTGTGTGAGCACTATGAGAACGGTTGCCGGTACTACGCGCAGGCTGATGAAAGCGCGGATATCGTCTTCATGACGCACGACATGGCCATGCTCACGCTAGATCAGGAACTGTTCGGCAAGGCCGACCTGCTGGTTGTCGATGAATCGATGCTCAGCAAACTGACCAGCACCGGCGGCGGCATCGCATTCGACGACATGTTGCAGAGCGAGCATCTGGCGCGCCTCCATGCGGTGCTGTCCGACGACCCAAAAGCCGACCCGATCCAGACGCTCTTAGCGATGGGCCTTACGTGGCAACAGCTTCGCGATGAACAGGTTGCTATGGAGGAAGCCGACAGGGCTTCGCGGAGCAATGTCGCCTATCCGGGCATCGACAGCACGAAGCTGGCCAAAAACGCTTCTGCCTTTAAGAAGGAGCGCAGCAAATCGACCACCATCCGCATGCTGCGGAACCTCAAGAACGAGATGAAGGCAGGCCGGACGCATGGCACGCGGTCATTCACGTTTGCGCCCGAAGTGGCGGTCGCGGCGACCGAGAAGGTTCCGGCACATACGACGAAGCTGATATTCCTTCAGCACCGGCCAAAGGTGAAACTGCTTCGGCAGGACTTGCCGGTCCTGATGCTCGACGCAACTGGCGATGCGAGTCTGATGGCATACAGCTTCCCCGGCATTGAGCAGGTAACGATTGAAGCTGAGCGCAATGCCTATGTCATCCAGACCACCGGCAACAGCGGTGCGATGAGCAAGATCGGAAACATCTCCACCGACAAATACCGCGAGGAAGTGGCCCGCGTGGCGGGCGATATGGCAAGCAGGCGCGGCAGGCGGGGCTTAGTGGTCGCAACGAAGGAATCGCTGGAGCTTGGCCTGCAACGGATGCTCCCCGAGGGAGTTGATCTCATCTACTTCGGCAATCTGCGAGGCATCGACAGATACAAGGATCACGACTGGATCCTGATTGCCGCGCGCATGCAGATCAGGGCGCTAGAGGCAGAACGCTATGCCAAGGCGCTGGCCTATGACAGCTTGGAACCTCTGTCGTGTCCGGGCAGCTACACCGAAGCCCTCGTTGGCTACGATCTATCCAGCTACGAGGACAGGCAGGGCATCAATGCCATCCGGCATGTCGATCCGTTGGTGGAGGCAATACGGCGGCAGTTCACCGAGGCAGAAAGCGTCCAGGCAATTGATAGGCTCCGGCTGGTGTTTCGGGGATATGATGGCGATTTGGCCGATCAATCGGCGCAATGGCTTAGACCTGGCCCGTGCGCATTCGTTTGCGTTCTGTCCGAGGTGCCGTTGCCGGGCATCATCGTTGATGAGTTGGCGCCGTATAAGGATGTCGTCGGACGCACGGGCGAGAGGGGCGGTGGTGGCGGCCCCGGCAGTCGTCTCAAAAAATGGTATGACGAGCTTGGGTGTGTTCTTCCGATCCAGAAACGGAAGTGGTTGGCACAGCGCTTTGGTGTGACGGTTCGAGCGGTGGACAACACTATCGATGACTTCAAGAAGCGGGGCGACGGAGACTTCAAGAAGCTGCTGGGAGCGGTGCCGGTGTACGTGCAGGGCGTGACACCGGGCACCGTCTATGCGTCATCGCGCCAAAGGGCACTTGAGTTTAGCCGGGACTGGCAGGGGGCAGGACAGCGGTAGTCCCTCCGGCCGTAAAACACTGCAAACCCTATATATGCACTTATAGCTTTTGCAGTGTTTTTGCACTGGAGGGAATATCGCCCCGCGTTTCCCGGAAATATCGGAAGATCACGAATTCCGAGCGGCAGCGCTATTTTTCTGCGCCCCGGCTTCGCACCGCACGCATAGCGGCAGCGTCTTCGGACACCAGTCCCGAAAGGCCACCCTTCTAGCCGATTTTCCTTATTGCTAAAACAACTTGCGTCATAACGCGCTGTAAATGTTCAGCTTTACGCTTCACAACAGCTAATATACTGTTAGCTGGCTCACTAGTTTTGCTTCAAAGCTAGGCCCTCGATAGCTAGTGCATTGCTGGATGATAGTGAGTGCTTTGCCCCTTGAAAGAGACCACGTCATCAATGGCCAGCAATTACCCACGTCCCCGAAGCCGGCAGTTTCAGACCCGCGTCACCAACGGCAAGGAGATCCTGCCAGGGATCGACGGGCGGTCGAAGTGGGCGCGGCGACTGCATGACCTAATCGCAAATCATGTCGCGGACCTCGGTGGACCCGGTCACGTCACACAGTCGCAGTACGTCTTGGTCAAGAGCGCCGCCAACATCATCATCGTGATGGAGCAATGGGAGCTTGAGTTTGCGAAGGAAGGCACAGCTAGCCTGCCTGCACTGCTCGCTTACCAGACTATCGCGAACAGCCTTCGGCGCATCTTCGAGACGCTGGGCCTCAGCCGGGTTGATCCCCCTCGCGACACCACGCCAATCCTGGAAATGAGCAAGCTTGATCCTGCGGAGCAGCAACGCTTTCGCACCCTGTGCGACAAGTACGACAAGTTCGGCATGGAGGGCCTGCTGGAAGATCAGGCTCGTGAGCTCCATGCACTCATGTCTAAGGCAAGCGGCAGAGGCTCCGGCCCTTCGGCCAAGGACGCTGCCCACCATGACCGCCCTGTCCACGAGATCGACTATTCGAGGCGATGAAACATGCGTAGCGGCGACATCATAAAATCACGGCGTGGGCACAGGTGGATTATCGGCTATGCGGTCGAGGAAGGCGCCTACGAACGCGCTCTCGGCAAGGGCCGTCACTTTTTTCTGATTCGCGCTATCGAAAGCGATGCCGGCCCGGTCTTGTTGTTCACCCTGCGCCCCCAATGCGACATCCGGAAGGGTTGGCAGCGGAACGACTTTGAAGTCGGCTACTCATCAGCCGGATACCTGAATGGTTCGGTGTCGCTTGTGAAACAGGACACGCTCTATTTCGCGGTGCCCGCTACGGCAGACGTTCACCCCTTCGCGGAGACGCATGACGGCAAGATGCTGGTCAAAGCGTCGGGCTTCAACGACCTGTTCGTCGCCGTGCAATATGATAGCGACGGCGGCAGCACCGACCACCTCATTTTGTGGCGTTGGCAATTCGCGCTGCTGATGCAGCGTGACCGGGACGGCAAGCCGCCCATCGATTTTTCTCAAGTGCAGGGCCGCATAGCGCGGCCGGAGGAAATCTGATGACCGTAGCTGTCGGCGATATCGTCGTGTCGGCATCAGGGTTGCGGTGGTGCGTGCTTTCGTTCGTTGGCAACGCATCCGGGACACAGGACGCGAAGCTGATCCGCAAAAACAGCGAGGGCACTTTCACCGGCCTCCAGAAGGATGCCGAAATGCTGATCCCGGTGGAGACGCCTGTTTTCGAGTCGGGCGATGCAGTGACGATTGACGGCTTCAAGGGCACGTACATGAGCCGCGACGGCGACGTGGCGCGCATCATGCTGGAACCACGCCGACGCCAATTGTCGAGCGGCGGATTTGTCCAGATCGAGGCCGGCGTTGCACGCGCCTCGTTTGCATTGCTCGTCGTCCAAAATCGATCACCACTTTGAAGGAGAAGAACAATGGCAACCGTCGCCGAACAAGAACTGAAACTGCACGTCTCGCCCTCAATCAATGAGTTGGCAATCGACCACTTTGCCGAACGGCAGAGAGGCAACGATAAGCCGGAACCCGACCTGGAGCATGTCGCCCTATCAGGAGCTATGCGGGTCGCACGGGAGGAGGCCCACGCGCTGGTCGCTCTCGCCAACACTGTTTACGGGGACGCCTCGCAGACGCCAGCTGCCGCCGCAATCCAAGTCGCTACCGCCGCGAAAAAGACAGGCGAGCGTGTTGCGGCGCGGCTGATCGATGCTCAGGAGAAGGCGGACGCCACAATCGCCTCGATCCAAAAGGCAACGTTCGCTCCCCTGCCGAACGCAGACATAGGCGAGAAGTTCGACAAGCAGATTCTTTATGCCCTCAAGACCATGACGTCTGACGAACGCAGCGAAGCTTTCGCTGAGGCATTCGAGTCCGACGATATGACTATCATCGGCGCAGCACTGCGCGCGCCAGCAATACTATCGGGGATGAAGTCAGCTGAGCTTGCCGCGCTTCGGCACCGGTTCCAGACCAAACATTTCCCAGCCGAAATAGCCCGTCTAGAGCGCTTGAAGAAGATGCGCGCTGCGGCAGACACCGGCGGCAAGGCATTCGTCAAGCTCGTTGAGCAGGCGGCCGACACCACATTTGCCAACGGCGCAATCGCTGCTCGCACGAGGCGCGAAAGCGCGCTGGCGGCACATCAACAGGAGGCATGAATATGGGCAATGGAAGCTTCAGCCACTACACTGATGGCCTTCGCCTTAGCAAAAAGGTCACTGCGGCCGGCCTTGCGTTAGTCCCAGAAGAATATCGCGTCGCCTACCGGCCGGTTGACGAGGACGATGACGATTGCGAGGGTTATGACTTCATACTGTGTGCCAGTGCCGCAGACTATGTCACCGAGGCAAAGGCTGAGATCGCCCGCCTTGACGCCGCTCTAGCGACGCTGAAAGTTGAAGGTCCTGCGATGGTGGCGGCTGAGAAGCAAGCGTCACGCGACTATGCTGTCTCTACCACCCTTCGTCATTCGCTCGTGAAAGCTGGCGTCAAGGGCGGGTTGGTAGAAGGTGTTATCTCACTGCTGAAGGACGAAAATGACTTCGAGGTGGGGGAATCTGATGACCGCAAAAAGAAGCGTGTCGTCCATGCGCGAACCGAGCGCGGGCTACTGACGGTCGATGCACTGGTCCAGCAGTTCGTCACCAACGAAGGGGCAGCTTATCTGGAAAAGCGCGCTGCCCCCGCCGCCGGCAATCACTTCAGTCAGCTTCAGTCGGGGCTGAAGCGGCCGCACTGACAACAGCACCCTTGCCAAAAGCGAGGGTCGGCGGGATCAAGAGCAAAAAGGCTGTCAAGCCGCGTGGCCTGTGGACAGACCAAATTTGCTGTGAATAGCGGGTATGGAAGCCGTTTCGCTGTTAACAGATGCAGAGAAGTAGCAATGGGCAGGAAAAGTGAGAGTATGTAGGGAGTCATCTTCAACCAAGGATTCGCTCCAGATGACCTCTCTCCAGATTGCCTACATGATGATCGCTCTGTCCTATCTGCTCGCCGCGGTGGCGCTTGGGACGATGCATTGACGCCCGGGATCGTGAAATGGTTCTGAATCAGATCTTCGCAACTCTGATGATATTGGCGGTCGCCGCGACTAGCTGCGTATACCTGATCCCAAAAACCTCCCAGGATCGCATGGACGAAAAAGTGCACGCTCTCTCAGAAGGCGTTCGTGAACTTACCTGTTGGAATTTCGCAACGATCGAGCGCGATATAGCATTCTCATGGTTGCAAGCCATCTTCGGGGCTAGCGTCAACAATCCGCGTTTCTACCTCAACGTAGCCCTCTATGCCGCGTATGCGACTGCCATAGCGCTCGTGCCATATCTCTTCATACCATTTAGCGATCCACTGAATGTGTCTCTGGTAGGATTTCCGGCCTTCCTGCTAATGGGTTTTTTCGTCCCCAGCATGATAGTTGCAGTCATCTCCATGGGCTTCACCATTGCGTTGCTGTCTATAGGCGCCCGCCTTAAGAATGGCATATTCTACTTGTTCATTGTAGCTATTGATATGTTGGTAGTGGCGACACTGATTGCAGCTCTGTCGGTCAACCTTGAACTCACAAGGGATTACCTTGAGGGCGTATATCTTGGTCAGATCGACACGAACCGATGGCTTGCGGTTTATCAACCATTTCTGGCAATCGAACATGTAGTCCGTCACCCGAGTGTTATAATCCCATCAATTCACGCCGAACTTTACACGTCGTCAAAATATACGACTTATATTGTATCCATAATGGCAATGGTATGCGCGATCACCCCAGGAATAATTCATTTGGTGTGCGCTGTATTTATTGCCTCAATGGCAATATTCCATAACGTAATGAAACATGTTGCTTCATTTTTACTTGCCAGAATGTACGAACAGAGAACGTTCAAGTTTCTTGGCTGGTTTTTCGGTTTGCCTGCAGCTTGTATCAAAATTTTGGAGGTGGTGTTCTCGAAGTCCGTTTAACGCCCCGGACCGGGAAGCGCGCCGCCCGCACACTTGGGGCGACGCGCATGGCCCTCACGCTGTGGGCCCGGCCCCCTCGGCCCGCAGCAATATGAACTCCTCCACCCTTTCCAGCGTGTCGGAATACTCGTGGTCGCTGCATCCTGATACGACGGTGTTGCCGTCGAGGATCATATAGCCGGGACCATACTCGGCCCGAAGCCATGATCGGCTTGGCGTCTTGTTGAGGCGAAAGCCCAGCCGAGCAAGCTGGCGGCGGGCGCGGTCTTCACGTGTGTTGAGGATAGACATGGCAACGGTATCTCCATTGAGATTTTGTCCAACCGTTGCGTTGCTCCGGTAGGTCGGCGCGGGACGTGATGCCGAGGACCGGGGGCTGCGAATGCCCTGCGAGATCTTTGTAGACCGATAATCGGATTTAGAACAGGAGCAGCTTGTGCGGTGGTTAACGCGCCTTGACTCGATATTCGTCCCATGGTCTGGTTTAGGCGCGAGCAAGAACGCTCCCACGAGTTCCGGCCACCTCCTCGAGAAAATGCCGGCGGTTTCAAGACCGCTGTTTTTCGAAAGGAAGTTGTCGATGATGACTGCTCAACTTAAAAAAGAATTCCATCAAGCCATGCTCGCAGCGGATGCGGCTGCGCGTCGCTTACCCGGATACACCGGGCACGTGTTCCGCCGGATGATCGACGATCATGGCGGGTGGCAGGCCGCCAAGTTGGTGCTCCAGCCTATGCCGAGCGGCAAGGTACAAGACGGCTTTGTCGATCTCTGGATGTGTGGCGGGATTGAACTCACCGCCGAGGCCATCATCCTGGAGCAAAAGTGGTGGGATCTGTTCACGGCAAACGATCGCAAGGAAGCCTACCGTAGGCTCATTTCGGCCGGGTGTGAAATTGTACGCGAGCTGACGCCGCATAAAGTGCGGTACATCGTGCTGCAATATAGTCGCCCGCTTCGGCCAAAACGCCGCGCGTAAGCGCTTGAACCATGCGCACCGCCCCAACTGTGCGGGGCGGTGCGATTTGCCCTTGGGGCGCATTGCCCCTTTAAACCGGGCGACTTTCCTTATTTGGAAGCCGCACCCAAATAAGCGATCCCACCGCAAGCGATTCTAAATGCTGGGAAATTGTTGGTGCCGCTTAGGTGACTCGAACACCTGACCCCATCATTACGAATGATGTGCTCTACCAACTGAGCTAAAGCGGCCCGGGAAGCCGAGCTTCCAGGATGGGCTGCGTGATAGACGCAACCGGCCGCGAATTCAAGATGGCAGTCGCGATTTCAGGACGAGGCAATTCGTGCCGCCTCCGGCCGGGCGCAAGGGCAGCCGCCGCGCGGATCTACCATTGGCCGCGCGATGCCGCATCGGCACGCCGCGCGACCGCCACGTTGGCCGTGACCGGAAAATCAGCGAAAAATGTTGATTCCTTTACCGAAAACCGCCGAAATAAGCTTTGTACCCCTCGGCAAGGCAGAATGCGGCCGCTCGCTTGTTGATTGATTGGTCGCCTGCGGCTAACGATCATGACAAAGTGAGTGAAATTGCAGAGGGAATTCGCTTGGACGCGATCGAAAAAGCGATCCGCAATGCCTTCGAGAAAGGCAATGCCGACGACCGGGCGTTTCGCGAGCGGGTCTATCGATCGGCTTTCGCGGCACTCGACCGTGCCCTGCAGGCCAATCCAAACGTCACCGTGGAAGTCGCCATCAAGCGCCGCAAGGCGGTCCAGGCGAAGATCACCGAAATCGAATCGGAATTCCTGCCGGCGGTTGCCGACGTCGCCGCGCCGACCGACAGTTTGGAGGCAGCACCGGAGGTGGAGTCTCCGGCCGAAGCCGAAGCCGAGCCCGCGCCGTCGCCCGATGTCGTCGTGGACGGTCCGGCGGAGCCGCCCGAATCCGAAGCGCCCCGGTCGCGAGTCTTGCCGGTCGTCCCCGACATCATGCCCGATGCGCCTGTTCCCGAGGCGCCGGTGATCGACATGGGGGCCTCGGTTCCGACCGAAGCCGACGTCGAAACCGACGACGCGGAAGTGACGCCCGACCGCGACGACCGGCGGGCGAGACGGCGGCGCCTGCCCTTGACCGCGATCTTCTTCGGTGTGACGCTGCTCGCAGCCGCCGGCATCGGCCTTTATTTCGCCAACCAGACCGGCGTCTTCAAATCGGCGACCGAGCTCGACACAGCGCCACCGGAAGCGCCGCCAACGGTCGATGGCGAAGATTTCACGCCGGACGACACCGCTTCGCCGCCAAAGCAGGGCGAGGAGGACCAGGCGCGCGACTGGATCAACGTTTTTTCGCCGGGTGACCCGACGCAGGTCAATGCACCGTCGGACGCCAAGGCCGACGTCATCCAGGACGAAAGCGGTTCCTTCCTACGCATCCGCTCGGGGGCATCCGGCTCGGCCATCAGCTTCGACGTCGGACAAGGCGTGCTGGAAAAACTAGCCGGCAAGCATGCCACATTCGACATCATCGCGCGCTCCGAGGAGGGGCAGGAGACGCAGATTTCCGTCGATTGCAATTTCGGCGAACTCGGCGACTGCGGCCGCAAGCGCTATGCGGTCGGTCGCGAGCGCAATGAATATCTGTTCGACGTGCGCTTTCCCGACAAGCGTCCGGGTGCTGCCGGCACCATCGCCATCAATTCCGACTTCGACAAGCAGGGCAAGGCGGTCGACATCTACGAGATCCGCGTTTCAGTCGTTCCCTAAAGCACGTCGCGTTCGGACCGGCCTCATGCGACGCACTTTAGGTTCTTGTTTTGATGCATGTCGTTACCGCAAAACCGCTGCACACTTTTTGCGCGACATGCATTAACTATCGAGCAGCGCCTGCAGCGTCTCGATGCGGTCGGCTTCCGCCACCGGCTTGTCCCAGCGCAGCCGCGAAATGCGCGGAAAGCGCATGGCAACGCCGGATTTGTGCCGCGTCGAGCGGTTGAGCCCTTCGAAGGCTACCTCAAGCACCAGCCCGTTCCTGCGGTCGGCACGCACCGAGCGGACCGGGCCAAAGCGCTCGATCGTATTGTCGCGGACATATTTGTCGATCTGCCTCAGTTCCTGGTCGGTGAAGCCGAAATAGGCTTTTCCCACCGGCACCAACTCCTCCGATCCTTCCGGCCCGGACCAGACGCCGAATGTGTAGTCGGAATAGAAGCTCGAACGCTTGCCGTGGCCGCGCTGGGCATACATCAGCACGGCGTCGACCGTGTGCGGATCGCGCTTCCATTTGAACCACGGGCCCTTCGGCCGCCCGGCCACATAGGGCGAATCCCAGCGCTTCAGCATGACGCCTTCGATGACCGGATGCAGCGGCTTGCGGCGCAACTCCTCCAGCGCCTGCCAGTTGCTGAATTCGACCAGCGGCGACAGATCGAAGCGGCTCGGATCGAGTGTCCTGACGAAGGCCTCGAGCCGGCCACGCCGTTCACGGAACGGACGTCCGCGCACATCCTCGTCACCAATCTGCAGCACATCGTAGCAGCGCATGAAGGCCGGGTATTGCTGCTGGATCTTGGGTGACACGCTCTTGCGGTTCAGCCGCTGCTGCAGGTCCGAGAAGGTGCCCGTCGCCTGCCTGGGGTCTCCGACCAGAAGCTCGCCGTCGAGGGCGCCGGAAAAATCCATCGCCTCCGCAAGGTCCGGAAAGGCACCCGAGACATCGTCACCGGTGCGCGAATAGAGCCGGCGAATGCCGCCTTCGCAAACCGCCTGGACGCGGATGCCGTCCCATTTCCATTCGGCCGCGTAGTCGGCCGGGTCGAGCTTTTCGAGGTCGCCGTCGCCGACGGCATTCGACAGCATCACTGGCCTGAACAGCGCCAGCGCCGTCTTCCTGGGTTTTTCCGCTTTACCCTCCAGCCAGGCGAACAGCGCGAGATAGGGCGGCGTCAGCCCGTGCCAGAGTTCCTCGATCTCGGCGATTTCGACCTTGCCGAAATCGGCCAGCGCCTGCTTGGCAAGCCGCGCCGAGACGCCGATGCGCAGGCCGCCGGTGACCAGCTTTATGATGGCAAAGCGCGCCGAAGTGCTGGCGCTGTCGAGCAGCCGGGCCAGCACTTGCGGCCCGTCGGAACGGCTCGCCGCCTGCAGCTTGGCCACCACCTCGGCCAGCGTCGGCTCGTGGTTCGCAATGTCGACCGGCGCCTGCGGCCAGACCAGCGATACGGTCTCGGCCAGGTCGCCGACATAGTCGTAGGAATAGCCGAACAGCACCGGATCCATGCGCTCGATCACCAGTGTGCGCAGCATCGCCGGCTTGACCGCGGCGATGGACAGATCGCCGGTGATGGCCGCCAGCGCCAGCCCGCGGTCCGGATCCTCGACGCTGCGGAAATAATCGGTCAAAAGCGTCAGCTTGCCGTTGCGCGACGGCGTCAGGACGAGGCGGTCGAGAAGCTCGGCGAAGCGGTTCATGACGGTGAGAACCATGGGCGGGCGTCGCGTTCTATCGCGCCCCCCTCTGTCCTGCCGGACATCTCCCCCTCAAGGGGGGAGATTTGCTGTCGCGACTGCTTTCGCCAATTTCCAACGTTGCAGGATGAGCGGCAAAACCAAAGCTGCCGATCTCCCCCCTTGAGGGGGAGATGTCCGGCAGGACAGAGGGCGGCGCCGCAGAGCGCCGTACCGGCGATTGCTGGATCCAAAAACACCATCAATCGCCCTCGTCCTCGTAGCCGACGAGATGCAGCGGCCGAGCCGCAATGCCTTCGAGCTCGCACCAGCGCACCAGCGCCTCCTCGCGGCCATGCGTTACCCAGATTTCTTCGGCGCCGGTCTCCTTGATCGTGGCGGTCAACTCGCCCCAGTCGGAGTGGTCGGAAATGATCAGCGGCAGCTCGACGCCGCCCTGCTTGGCGCGCTGGCGGATGCGCATCCAGCCTGAGGCGAAGCACGACATCGGATCGGGAAAACGCCGCGCCCAGCGATCGGCGAAGGCGGATGGCGGGCCGACGACGATGGCGCCGGCAAAGTCGCTTTTTTGGCCGGTCTCGACGGTCGCCGGTTCCAATGTGCCGAGATCGATATTCTGGCTCTGGTAATACTCGCTGAGCTTGGCCAGCGCGCCGTGGATGTAGATCGGCTTTTCGTAGCCGGCATCGCGCAGCAGCCGCATGACGCGCTGCGCCTTGCCCAGCGCATAGGCGCCGACCAGATGCGTTCGCTCGGGAAACTGCTCGGTCGATTTCAGCAGCCGGGCGATCTCTTCGGTATCGGGCGGATGCCGAAACACCGGCAGACCGAACGTCGCCTCGGTGATGAAGACGTCACACTTGAGCGGCTCGAACGGCTCGCAGGTCGCGTCCTTCTGGCGTTTATAGTCGCCGGACGCGACGATGCACGTACCCTGATGCGCGACCTTGATCTGGGCCGAGCCAAGCACATGACCAGCCGGGTGAAAGCTGACGGCCACACCGCCAAGCGCAATCGTCTCGCCGAGCACGGCGGCTTGCGTCGTTCCGGCAAAACTGTCGCCGTAGCGCAGCCCCATGATGTCGAGCGTCTGCTGCGTCGCCATCACCGAGCGGTGGCCGGAGCGGGCATGGTCGGAATGGCCATGTGTGATCAGCGCCCGGTTGACCGGCCGCACCGGGTCGATGAAGAAATCGCCGGGCGGGCAATACAGCCCTTCCGGCCGGGGATGAAGCAGGTCGCTGGCGCGCATGGCCCCAAGATAGGCGCTAATTCCGGCGCGGGAAGCCTGTTGTAAGTCACTGCTGACTCCAGCATAGAGCGCAAGCCGGCTGCAAACACCCGGCGGAACCCGATCGCATGAAACCGCTCCAGACCTCGTCCGGCGATTTGACCGCCGACCGCCGCGCCGACTATGCCGAAATGCTCTATGCATCCGGCGATCATGCGGCAGCGGCGGAATTGCTGCTCGGCGCGCTCGAACTGGCGCCGCAATGGCCAGCCGGCTGGTTCCGCCTCGGCGAGATGCAGGAAGCGGCGGGCGCGCGCGATCGTGCCGCGCAGGCCTGGACGACGGCACTGCGGCTCGACCCGGCGGACAGGCTCGGCGCGGTGCTCAAGCTGCAATTGATCGGCAGGGCAGCGGCGGCCCAGGCGCCGCCCAGCGCCTTTGTCGAGACGCTGTACGACCACTATGCCGGGAGTTTCGAGGCTGAACTGGTCGACAGGCTCGGCTATCGTCTGCCCGAATGCCTCGACCGCGCCATCCAGGCAGCACGGCCGGGCCGGTTTTCGCTGGCGCTCGATCTCGGCTGCGGCACCGGCCTCATGGGCCAGAAGCTGCGGCCGATCGCCGACCGGCTGGAGGGTTACGACATCTCGGCCGCCATGCTGAGGCAGGCGCGCGCCAAAGGCGTCTACGATCTGCTCGTCAAGACGGACCTGCAGGATTTTTGCTATTCTGGCCCGAAAGCCGATCTGGTGACGGCGGCCGATGTGTTCATCTATGTCGGCGCACTCGAAAAGGTGGTGAACAAGATTGCCGGAATGCTTGCCGGCGGCGGTCTGTTTGCGTTCTCCGTCGAGACGCTCCCGGGCGGAGAATCGTCTGACAGCGCCGGCTTCGCCCTGCTGCCGTCCCGCCGCTACGCGCATTCCCAAAGCTATGTAGAGCGGGTTCTGGACGCCGACGGCTTTTCAGTCCTGTCGCTGCAGGCAACGATCATCCGGCAGGATCGCCGCCAACCGGTCGAAGGGCTGGCCGTAGTGGCAAGCTTGCTTTCCGGCAGCGTAAAATCTGGCTAAGACTTCTGCCGCTGCGCATGAGAAGCCGCAGCTGCGAACGACAAGGAGCACGTTCATGCGCTGGAACATGACGGTCTTGGCATCTTGCCTGGCGATGGCCGGCTGCGTCGGCAATTCGATGTCCGAACGGCAGGACGAAAACGTCCAGTCCTCGCTGCAATATGACAAGGTGCCTTGCGATCAATTGCTGGCGCAACGAAACGGCCTGGCGCAGCAATATCATCTGCCGGTGGACGCCAAGCCGTCCTTCTCCAACCCGGCGACGGGCTTTGGCCCGTTCACGCCGGATATGCGCTCGAAAGCCAAGCGCGATGCCGACCAGGCAAGCGGCAAGATCGACGCCATGAACCGGTCGATTGCCCGCCGCGAATGCGGCAAGCCGGCCAAGCAGAACAAGCTCGGCCTGACCTGACCGGATCCTAATCCGCCACCTTCCACTGCTCGCGCGAGGCGCTGGCGGGATAGACGCCGAGAATGCGCATTTCGCGCGAGAAAAAGCGCAACTCGTCGAGTGCCAGCTTCACCAGCGGATCGTCGGGATGGCCCTCTATGTCGGCGTAGAACAGCGTCGCCGTAAACGCGCCGAGCTGGTAGCTTTCCAGCTTGGTCATGTTGATGCCGTTGGTGGCAAACCCGCCCATCGCCTTGTAGAGCGCCGCCGGCACGTTGCGGACGCGGAAGATGAAGGTCGTCATCATCCTGGCGTCGGCCGAGGGGCGCTCGGCCCATTGCTTGTTCTTGGTCAGCACGACGAAGCGGGTGACGTTGCTGTCGGTGTCCTCGACATTCTCCTCGATGATGTCGAGTCCGTAGAGGGTCGAGGCCAGCGCCGGCGCCAGCGCGGCCATGGTGCGGTCCTTCATCGCGGCGACCATCTTGGCGGCGCCCGCGGTGTCGCCGGCAACCGTCGCCTTCCAGCCGTTCTTGCGGATGTATTTGCGGCATTGGCCGAGCGCGTGGATGTGGCTGTGCACGGTCCTGATCTCGTCGCGCCTGACGCCGCGCAGCACCATCAGCTGGAAGTGGATCGGCAGAAAGTATTCGCCGATGATGTGCAGCTTCGATTCCGGCAAGAGGTGATGAATGTCGGCGACGCGGCCGGCAATGGTGTTCTCGATCGGGATCATCGCCAGATCGGCCTTGCCGGTCTCGACGGCGTTGAAGGCGTCCTCGAAGGTCGGGCACGGCAACGGCTCCATCGACGGGAACATGTTGCGGCAGGCGGTGTCGGAATTGGCGCCCGGCTCGCCCTGGAAGGATATTTTGTTGGTCTTTTCAGGCATGCGCAGAGTCTCGGGAATTGGGGGAAGAATTTCTTAGTTGGAAAGGAGCGCCCTGGCGCGTTCGAGATCGTCCGGCGTATCGACGCCAAGCGGCACCGACTGGACGATCTCCGCATCGATGCGCATGCCGGCCTCCAGCGCCCGCAACTGCTCCAGCCGCTCGCGGCGCTCCAGCGGCGACGGCCTTAGCGCAACGAAGCGTTCGAGTGCGGCGCGGCGATAGGCATAGAGGCCGATATGATGGTAGAGCGGGCCTTCGCCCCAAGGGGCGGTGGCGCGGGTGAAATAGAGCGCCCTGAGCCGCGTCGTCGAGAGTGGCGAGCCGACCAGCTTGACGACGTTCGGATTGGTCTTTTCCTCGTCGCGTACGATCTCGACGCAGAGCGTGGCGATGTCGACCGCTGCGTTCTCGAAAGGCTTCAGCGCGGCGCCGATAACAAGGGGGTCGATGGTCGGCAGATCGCCCTGCACATTGACGATGGTCTCGACGCTGTTGCCAGGGTCGAGAATGGTCAGCGCTTCGAAGATGCGGTCGGAACCGGTTTCGTGGTCCGCCCGCGTCATCACCGCCTCGAAACCATGCGCGCGCACCGCCTCCGCAACGCCTTGCGTATCGGTGGCGACGACGACCCGGCCGAGCCCGGCCTCGGCAGCGCGGCGGGCGACGTGGACGATCATTGGAGTGCCGGCAATGTCGGCGAGCGGCTTGCCCGGCAGGCGGGTCGAGGCCATGCGGGCCGGGATCAGGATGAGGGTGGACATGAGGCGGGCAGGGGCTCGAAAAAGAGGAGGACAAAAGTGGCAAAAGGTCTCACTGGCAGCGCCCTTATAGGTGTTGCAACGCCGGAGCAAAAGACCTAGTTTCCGCGCGATTTGACCGCCTCGCAGGGTGGTTCACGATACCGACGGACGGAGTGGACGGATCGGTCCGCCGGAAAAGGGAGCCTGGGGCGTATGGATTCCAACGAAGTCAACAAGCTGCTCGCCGGTCTCCTCGGCACCGTGTTCATCGTCTTTTCCGTTGGCATCGTGTCCGACGCGCTGTTTGCCTCGCCGGCGCCGGAAAAGCCCGGCTTCGCCATCGAGGCGACCGAGCCCGCCGAAGGCGGCCCGGCCGCTCCCGCCGCGGCCGTGAAGCCGATTGCCGAGCTGCTGACCACTGCCAACGCCGAAGCGGGCGCCGCCATCTTCAAGAAATGCCAGGCTTGCCACTCCGGCGAAAAGGGTGGCCCCAACAAGGTCGGCCCCGATCTCTGGGACATCATCGACCGTCCGGTCGCCGAGCATGAGGGCTTTGCCTATTCGGCCGGCATGAAGGAGTTCTCCAAGGGCGGCAGCGAGAAGTGGACCTACGACAATCTAAACCACTTCATCACCTCGCCGAAGAAGTTCGTAAAGGGCACCGCGATGGGCTTCGCCGGTCTGCCGAAGGATGAGGACCGCGCCAACGTCATCGCCTATCTGCGCACGCTGTCGGACAATCCGAAGCCGCTGCCGGCGCCCGGCGCCTCGGCCGAAAATGAGGCCGCCAAGCCGCCCGAAGGTGCGGCCCCTGCCAAGCCGGCAGAAGGCGCGGCGCCAGCCGCTCCGGCGCCGGCTGCGCCCGCAAAATAACAAAACTGTAATGGCATAATCCTTGAAAAAGCCGGGTTCAGCCCGGCTTTTTCGTTAGGAAAAATGCATATGCGACGACAAAGCCGCTCGGTTGCGGTTTTCAGCGCCGCCAAATGATCTAGATTGGGCCCAGACGCTATGGTGACGGCGCTATATCGCGAAGAGGAGAACGCATGACGGTTGGCCGAGCGCGGACGCTTCTGAAATCAGTGCTGATGCTGGCCGCTTTTGCCGGCGGATTGCAGGCGGCCTTCGCGGACGAATGGCGTACGACCTCCTCGCTGATCGGCGAATCCAAATACGGCGACAACTTCCAGCACTACGACTACGTCAATCCGGATGCGCCGAAGGGCGGCACAGTGAACTCAGTGGTGCTCGGCACGTTCGACAGCTTCAACCCCTATATCGTGCAGGGTTCGCCGGCCGCCGGCTTCGCGCAGTTCGGCGGCGGCCTGCTCTACGACACGTTGATGGAGCAGGCGACCGACGAGGGCAGCACCAGCCATCCGCTGATCGCCGACGCCTACAAATATCCGGCCGACTATTCCTCGGCGACCTACCGGCTCGATCCGCGGGCGAAATGGCATGACGGCCAGCCGATCACCACCGAGGACGTGATCTGGTCGTTCCAGGTGCTGAAGGCCAACAGCCCGATGTACAGCCGCTATTTCGAAAACGTCACCGACTCCGTCGCGGTGTCCGACCGCGAGGTCGAATTCCACTTCAGCCAGAAGGGCAACCGGGAGCTACCGAAGATCATCGGCGATCTCGTTGTGCTGCCCAAGCACTGGTGGGAAGGCACCGACGCCAACGGCAAGAAGCGCGACGTCACAAAGCCGACGCAGGAGCCGCCGCTCGGCTCCGCCGCCTACAAGATCGCCAGCTTCAAGCCTGGCTCCGAAATCATCTGGCAGCGCGTGCCCGATTACTGGGCGGCCAAGCTGCCCGTAAAAATCGGCCGCGAGAATTTCGACAGGCAGCGTTTCACCTATTTTCTCGACGACAATGCCGCCTGGCAGGCCTTTACCAAGGGCGGGCTGGACGACATCAAGCCGGAGAACAGTTCGAGGCGCTGGAACACGGCCTATAATTTCCCGGCAGTTCAGGCCGGCGACGTCATCAAGAAGGAATTCAAGACCGCGTCGCCCGAACCGATGCAGGCCTTCATGCTCAACACCAGGCGCCCGCTGTTCCAGGATCGCCTGGTGCGCGCCGCGTTGATGTATCCGTTCGATTTCGAGACGATGAACCGGACCCTGTTCTTCGGTTCCAACACCCGCACCAGCAGCTATTTCCAGGGCACCGAACTGGCGTCGAGTGGCCTGCCGCAGGGCAAGGAACTCGAAATCCTCGAGCAGTACCGTGACAAGCTGCCGCCTGAAGTCTTTACCCAGGAATTCAAGCTGCCGGTCTACGACAACCCGCAGGCTGAGCGCAAATACCTGAAGACCGCGGTCGATCTGTTCGCCAAGGCAGGCTGGATCATCAAGGGCGGCAAGATGGTCAACGCCAAGACCGGCGAACCGTTCAAATTCGAGATCCTCGGTTGGAACGACACCGACCAGGTCATCGCCAGCCCGTATATCGCCAATCTGCGCAAAATCGGCGTCGACGCAACGCTGCGCCTGATCGACCAAACCCAGTATATCAACCGAGTCACCCACTTCGACTTTGACGTGGTCACTTCGATACTCGGGCAGTCGGACTCTCCCGGCAATGAACAGCGCGATTTCTGGAGTTCCAAGGCCGCCGATTCGCCGGGATCGCGCAATTACGCCGGCATCAAGAATCCGGTCGTCGATGCGCTGGTCGACCGCATCATCTTTGCCACCGACCGCGACGATCTGGTTGCCGCCACCCATGCGCTCGACCGGGTGCTGCTGTGGAACTACTATGTCGTGCCGCAATATTACCGCGCCGTGGTTTGGCTGGCCTACTGGAACAAGTTCGGTATGCCGGAGAAACAGCCCGCCTATAGCGGCGTCGACCAGAATTCCTGGTGGATCGACCCGGACAAGGAAAAAGCGCTGGCCGCCAAATATAAGAGTGGCAATTGATGGCTGCGCTGCCCCGTCGCGATTTCCTCGCCCTTGGCGGTGCGGCCGCCGCTGCAGCGCTGCTGCCCGGCCGGGCTTTCGCCGCCATCCCGACCGGCGTGAAACTGCACGGGCTGTCTGCCTTCGGCGATCTCAAATATCCTCCGGATTTCACGCATTTCGACTATGTCAATCCAGACGCTCCCAAGGGCGGCCGGATGAATTTCGGCCCGCCGAACTCCACCCTCAATCAGAGCTTTCTGACTTTCAACACGTTGAACTCGCTGGTGTTGAAGGGGGATTCGCCGCCGCGCACCGAGCTCTGTTTCGATTCGCTGATGGCAAGGGCGCTCGATGAGCCGGATGCGGTCTACGGCGTGCTTGCCGAATTCGTTACCTTGTCGCAGGACCGCAACGGCTTCCGCTTCAGCCTGCGGCCACAAGCGCGCTTCCATGACGGCTCGCCGCTGACGGCTGAGGACGTTGCCTTCGCCTTGAACCTCTACAAAGACCGGGGACACCCGAACCTTTCCCAAGCGCTGCGGCATATGACGGATGCGGTCGCAATCGATCCGCTTACTGTCAGCCTTACCTTCAACGGCAAACAGTCGGCGCAGAATATCCTCGCGATCGCCGTAATGCCGATCGTGTCCAAAGCCTTCTATACGGCCAATGATTTCGACGCCTCGACGATGACCCCGCCGCTCAGCTCCGGGCCGTACAAGATGGGACGGGTCGTGGCCGGGCAGACTATCGAATATGAACGCGTCGCCGATTATTGGGGGCGCGATCTCGCCGTGAACCGCGGGCTTAATAATTTCGACCGTATCCGTATCGATTTCTACCTTGATCGCCAGGCAGCGTTTGAAGCGTTCAAGAAAGGCGATACGCATTTTCGCGAGGAGTTCACCGCGCGCGTATGGGCGACCGGTTACGACTTTCCAGCGCTGAAGGATGGCAGGGTCGTCAAACGCGAATTTCCCGGCGAGAAATCGCCCGACATGCAGGCTGTCGCGCTGAACCAGCGCCGGCCGCAATTCCGCGATGTGCGCGTGAGACAGGCGATCGCCTATTGCTTCGATTTCGAATGGACCAAGCGGGTACTGTTTTTCGGCTCCTACGAGCGCTCGCAATCGAACTTCGAACGATCGGACTACAAGGCCGAGGGCCCGCCCTCGCCCCAGGAATTGAAACTGCTGGAGCCGTTTCGAGCCGAGTTGCCGCCGGAAACCTTCGGCGAACCGGTGGTGCAACCCGTCTCGGACGGTTCCGGTCACGACCGTAAGGTGCTGCGCGAAGCTTCGAGACTGCTTGCCGAAGCCGGCTGGAAGCGAGCGGGCAATTTCGTCGTCAATGAGAAGGGCGAGCGACTGCGGGTGGAAATGCTGGCCGAGGACGAGGGTCTCGTTCGCATTTTCGCGCCGTGGTCCGAGAATATGAAGGCGATTGGCATCGACGCTTCGATCCGGCAGGTCGATTCGACGCAATTTGAAGCGCGGCAAAGCAACTACGATTTCGATTTCAACATGCTACATTGGTTGATCGGAGCGACGCCTACTGCCGACGGCCTGGAAATCCTCTACAATTCCCGGATGGCGAAAACGCCGGGGATGCGCAACTATCCGGGTACGGAAAGCAAAGCCATCGACGCGCTGATCGAGGCAGCCGGCAAGGCGCAGAGCCGGATCGAACTCGTCACCGCGCTCAACGCGCTCGATCGGGTCTTGCGCGCGCGGCTAGACTGGATTCCAACATATCATCTGGCGAATCACCGGGCTGCCTTCTGGGATATGTTCGGCTTTCCCGCTCAAAAGCCGGATTACGACTTTCCGGTCGAGACGCTGTGGTGGTTCGACAAAGACAAGGCGGCAAAAATTGGCAAAGCCTGAGATTTTCGCACAAGCGAGGCAGAGAGCCTGATGGGCGCCTATATACTGCGCCGTATCCTGCTGATGATCCCGACCCTGTTCGGCATCATGGCGGTGTCGTTCGCCGTCATCCAGTTCGCGCCGGGCGGGCCGGTCGAGCAGGTCATCGCCAGGCTGACCAACCAGGGCGGCAGCGATCGCCTCGGCGGCGGCGGCGGTGATGCTGGCGGCGCCAATTTCGACGTCGCCGGCGACGTCGGCTCGAAATACCGCGGCGCGCAAGGGCTCGACCCGGAATTCATCAAGAAGCTGGAGAAGCAGTTCGGTTTCGACAAGCCGCCGCTCGAGCGCTTCGGCATGATGCTGTGGAACTATCTCCGCTTCGATTTCGGCGACAGCTATTTCCGCGACATATCGGTGCTCGACCTGATCCTGGAAAAGATGCCGGTGTCGATCTCGATCGGGCTGTGGATCACGCTTTTGTCCTATCTGATCTCGATCCCGCTCGGCATCCGCAAGGCGGTCAAGGACGGCTCCACCTTCGACGTCTGGACCAGCGGCGTCGTCATCGTCGGCTACGCCATTCCCGGGTTTCTGTTCGGCATATTGCTGATGGTGCTGTTTGCCGGCGGCTCGTTCTGGGACTGGTTTCCGCTGCGCGGCATCACCTCCGACAATTGGGACCAGCTGTCGTGGCCGGCGCGGATCGTCGACTATTTCTGGCATATGACCTTGCCGCTGACCGCGCTGGTATTGTCGGCCTTCGCCACGACGACGCTTTTGACCAAGAATTCCTTCCTCGAGGAAATCCGCAAGCAATATGTGGTCACAGCCCGCGCCAAGGGCCTGTCGGAGCGGCAGGTGCTTTATGGCCACGTCTTCCGCAACGCCATGCTGATCGTCATCGCCGGTTTTCCCGGTGCTTTCATCTCGGCCTTCTTCACCGGCTCGCTGCTGATCGAGAACATATTTTCGCTCGACGGCCTCGGCCTGCTCGGCTTCAACTCGGTGGTGCAGCGCGACTATCCGGTGGTGTTCGCCAATCTCTTCATCTTCTCGCTGCTTGGCCTGTTCGTCGGGCTTTTGTCCGATCTGATCTATACCTGGGTCGATCCACGCATCGATTTCGAGCGGAGAGACGTCTGATGGCGCAGGCCACAGCCGAAACGGCGCCGGCACGGATCGCGCGGCCCTTTCTGTCGCCGCTCAACCAGCGGCGCCTGCAGAACTTCAAGTCCAACCGGCGCGGCTACTGGTCGTTGTGGATGTTCCTGTTCCTGTTCGTGCTGTCGCTGGTTTCGGAATTGGTCGCCAACGACAAGCCGATCATCGCCTCCTACAAGGGCGAGATCCTGTTTCCGGTCCTGGTCGCTTATCCCGAGGAGAAGTTCGGCGGCTTCTATGCGGTCACCGACTACCGCGACCCGGTGATCCAGGACGAGATCAACGCCAATGGCTGGATGGTCTGGCCGCCGGTGCGCTACTCCTACCAGACCGTCAACAACGCTATTCCCGAAGCAGCACCGACCAAGCCGTCCTGGCTCTACGACAAGAAGACGCGCTGCAACCAGTATCCGAAAGGCGAGGCAGACCCCAATTGCAACGTCGGCAACTGGAACTGGCTGGGCACCGATGACCAGGCCCGCGACGTGCTGGCGCGCGTCATCTACGGCTTCAGGATCTCGGTGCTGTTTGGTCTGATCCTGACTGCCGGCTCGGCGCTGATCGGCGTGGCGGCCGGCGCTCTGCAGGGCTATTTCGGCGGCTGGACCGACCTTCTTTTCCAGCGCTTCATCGAGATCTGGTCGGCCATCCCGGTGCTGTACCTGCTCTTGATCGTCGCCGCCATTCTGCCGCCCGGCTTCTTCATCCTGCTCGGATTGATGCTGCTGTTCTCCTGGGTGGCACTGGTTGGCGTGGTGCGGGCCGAGTTCCTGCGCGCCCGTAACTTCGAATATGTCAATGCGGCGCGCGCGCTCGGCGTCTCCAACGTCACCATCATGTTCCGGCATCTGCTGCCCAACGCCATGGTGGCGACGCTGACCTTCCTGCCCTTCCTGCTCAGCGGCTCGATCTCGACGCTGACCTCGCTCGACTATCTCGGCTTCGGCCTGCCGCCCGGCGCCGCCTCGCTGGGTGAGCTGTTGAAGCAGGCACAGCGCAATCTCAACGCGCCATGGCTCGGCATTTCCGGCTTCGTCGTCATCTCGCTGATGCTGTCGCTGCTGGTCTTCGTCGGCGAAGCCACCCGCGACGCCTTCGATCCGCGCAAGACGTTCAGATGAGCGACACCCCGCTGCTTTCGGTCCAGGATCTCAGCGTCGCCTTCACGCAAGCCGGCGACCAGTCGATGGCCGTCGACCATATTTCCTTCGACCTTGCCAAGGGCGAGACGGTGGCGCTCGTCGGCGAATCCGGCTCCGGCAAGTCGGTCACCGCGCTATCGGTGCTGAAGCTGCTGCCCTATCCGACCGCCAGCCACCCGTCGGGAAAGATCCTGTTCCTCGGCGCCGACCTGCTTGCCGCCGACGAGAGAGACCTGCGCCGCGTGCGCGGCAACAAGATCACCATGATCTTCCAGGAGCCGATGACCTCGCTCAACCCGCTGCACACGATCGAGCAGCAGATCGTCGAGGTATTGAAGCTGCATCAGGGCCTGGGGGATCGCAAAGCCAAGGCGCGCACGCTGGAACTTCTGCACGAGGTCGGCATCCGCGAACCGGAAAAACGGCTCGACGCCTATCCGCATCAGCTTTCCGGCGGCCAGCGCCAGCGCGTCATGATCGCCATGTCGCTGGCCAACGAGCCTGAACTTTTGATCGCCGACGAGCCGACGACGGCGCTCGACGTCACCGTCCAGGCGCAGATCCTCGAGCTGCTCGCCGGCCTGAAAAGCCGCAAGAACATGTCGATGCTGTTCATCACCCACGATCTCGGCATCGTCAGGAAGATCGCCGACCGGGTCTGCGTGATGACCAGGGGCAAGATCGTCGAGACCGGCCCGACCAAGGAGATATTCGCCAATCCGCAGCACGCCTACACGCGGCATCTGCTTGCCGCCGAGCCGAAAGGCAAGCCGCCGGCGGCCAACCAGGCCGCCAAGCCGGTGATGGTCGGCAAGGACGTCAAGGTCTGGTTTCCGATCAAGAAGGGCTTCTTCCGGCGCACCGTCGACAATGTGAAGGCGGTCGACGGCATCGACGTCACCGTGCGGGCCGGCCAGACGCTTGGCGTCGTCGGCGAATCCGGCTCAGGCAAGACGACGCTCGGCCTGGCGCTGGCCAGGATGATCTCGTCGACCGGGACCATCCAGTTCAACGGACGCGGTATCGATCAGCTGTCCTTCAACGAAATGCGGCCGTTGCGGCGCGAGTTGCAGATCGTCTTCCAGGATCCGTTCGGTTCGCTCAGTCCGCGCATGTCGGTCGCCGAGATCATCGAGGAAGGGTTGAAGATCCATGAGCCGAAGCTGTCTCCTGATGGGCGCGACGAGCGTGTCGTCGACGTGCTCGGGGAAGTCGGCCTCGATCCGGCGACGCGCAACCGCTATCCGCACGAATTCTCCGGCGGCCAGCGCCAGCGCGTCGCCATCGCGCGCGCCATGGTGCTCAACCCGCGTTTCGTCATGCTGGACGAGCCGACCTCGGCGCTCGACATGAGCGTGCAGGCGCAGGTCGTCGACCTCTTGCGCAGCCTGCAGGCCAAGCACGACCTCGCCTACCTCTTCATCAGCCACGATCTGAGGGTCATCCGCGCGCTCGCCAACGAAGTCATCGTCATGCGCAACGGCAGGATCGTCGAGGCCGGTCCTTCCGAACAGATTTTCGGCAACCCGCGGACCGACTATACAAAGGCGTTGATCTCGGCCGCCTTCAAGATCGAAACGGCGCCGGTCGGCATCGTCAGCGAGTAGATTTTCGCCAGAGATCATGCACAAAATCAAAACGCTGCCGCGCCTTGCGCGTCGGGACGCGAACGCTGTTGGTAAAAAGGGAAAAACAATCCGCAATGGAAAAAGGCCGCATCCTGCTTGCCCTCACCGGTATTCATCCGCTGCGCTGGCGCGAACTGCTGTCGGCGGAGCGCGAGGTGGTGCTCGAGCCGAATGGCGCCGGCGATCCCTCGATTACCTATGCTGTGGTGTGGAAACAGCGGCCGAACCTGTTGTCGTCGCTGCCCAATCTGCGCGCCATCTTCTCGATCGGCGCCGGCGTCGACCACATCTTCGCCGATCCCACCTTGCCCGACGTACCGGTCGTCAAGGTGGTGGCCGACAACCTGACCCAGTACATGACCGAATACGTCGTCTGGCGGGTGCTCGACCACCATCGCCAAGGCATGCTCTACCGCGCCCAGCAGCAGAAGAAGATCTGGCATGAACCGCAGCAGCGGCCGGCCAGCGACATCTCGGTCGGCATTATGGGGCTCGGCACGCTTGGCCGCGCGGCGGCATCGGTGCTGTTGTCGCTCGGCTTTCCCGTCAATGGCTGGTCGCGCAGCGATCGGCCGATGCAAGGTGTCTCGACTTACGCGGGCGAGGCCGGCCTGATCCCGTTCCTAAACGCCACCGACATCCTGGTGGTGCTGCTGCCGCTGACGCCACAGACGCACGGTATCATCAACCACGGCGTGCTGAAGGAGCTGCGGAAGCGCAACGGCCTCGGCGGCTCAGTGCTGATCAATGCCGGGCGCGGCAGGCTGCAGAAGGACGCCGACATTTTGCGCGCGCTGGACGACGGCACGCTGAAGGAAGCCAGCCTCGACGTTTTCGAGGTCGAGCCGTTGCCGAAGACCAGCCCGCTATGGAGCCATCCGAAAGTGTTCGTGACGCCGCACGCGGCGGCAACCTCCGATCCGGTCCACCTGGCGCCGATCATGCTGCGTCAGATGGATGCTTTCGAGCGCGGCGAAGCGCTGGAAAATGTGGTGGATCGCGACGCCGGGTATTAATTTTTTAGAGCGCCGCTTTCCAGTCTCAGCCCCAGCCGAGCGGCACGTAGTCGATCTCCATAAACGCCTCGACTTCCGGGATCCAGCGGTCGCGGACGAAGGCGACGTGGTCGGGATGATCGTTGTAGCCGGAATAGGCCCGCTGATCGGCGAACTCCATCGAGAAGCCGAAGCGGTACTCGTTCTTGGGACTGACCTGCCGCAACTGCTCGAAATGCGTGACGCCCTTTATCGCCGTGAGAATCCTCTTGGCGTCGGCGAGGAACCGTTTTTCCTCGAGCGAATGCGGCGGGTGTTTCAGCGTGAACACGACGGTGTGACGGATCATTTTTTGCTCCTGCGATGTCTTCGTGTCACGCGCTGTCAGCCCAGGCGCGGATGAGGTTATAGGCGATCGCCCCCTTCGGCGGTGTCACTAGGCCGCCCGGATGCTCGCGGGCCAGCATCGAGAGCACCTCGTCGCGAAAGAACCAGCGGCAATCTTCCAGCTCGTTGAGGTCGGGGTGGATATCGTCGTTGAGCGGTTCGCCGAAGCAGCCGATCATCAGCGAATAGGGAAACGGCCAGGGCTGGCTGGCGTGGTAGACGACGCGGCCGAGCCTGATGCCGGCTTCCTCCAGCGTTTCGCGGCGCACCGCCGCCTCGATCGTCTCGCCCGGCTCGATGAAACCGGCGAGCGCCGAATACATGCCGGGCCCGAAATGCCGGCCGCGGCCGAGCAGGCATTTTTCGCGTGTTGCCGTCAGCATGATCGCCACCGGGTCGGTGCGCGGAAAGTGCTCCGTACCGCAGGCCGGGCAATGCCGCTTGTAACCGCCCGCCCGCATCTCGGCTTCGGTGCCGCATTTGCTGCAGAAGCGATGGCTGGCATGCCAGGCGAGCAGCGCCGCCCCTTGCGCCAGCGCGCCGGCCGCCGCTTCGTCGATCAGCCCCTGCATATAGACCGAGCGATAGTCGATCGCCTTGATCGTCTCGGGAAGCTGCTCGGGCTCGACCCCGGCCGGCACCGCCAGCACCGGGCCGCCTTCGGAAAAACCGAGCAGGACGCCGTTTTCGAGCGATGCTTCGAGCGGCCGGCATTCGGACACGCCGAACCAGGGGTCGAATGCGCCTTGCGCAAGCTTCAAATAGAGCCGGCCGCCACGCATCAGCAAAAGCCGCGCCGAGGGATCGGCGAGTGCCTTTTCGACGGAATCGTCGGCGCGGTTTTCGGACTGCCGGTCGATAATGTTGCCGGCGAAGCCGACGAACTGGCTCGGCTCGCGCAAGGGCGCGTCATACAGGCGAAAGCTCATGCAGACTCGGGAAGGTTCAAGGTGGACACCGGAGAGGCTTATAGCGCTGCCTTGATCTTTTCCGCAAACTTGCGAAGGTCGGAGCGCTGATAGGGCTCGCGCAGGCCGTGCCCCCACACCGGGCCGGGCCAGCCGGGATCGCCTTCCGAGCGCGCAATGACGTGTACATGCAGCTGGCGCACGATGTTGCCGAGTGCGCCGGTGTTGATCTTGGTGCAGCCGGTCACCCGCTTCAGCGCCAGCGCCACCATGTTGGTCTCGAAGGTCAGCATCGCCTGGTCCAGCGGCGTCATGTCGTGGATTTCCTCGATGCCCGGCCGCTGCGGCACCAGCAGCAGCCATGGCCAGCGGCGGTCGTTCATGACGCGCAATTCGCACAGGCCGAGCCACATCAGCTGTTCGCTGTCGGCTTCCAGCTGGGCGTCAAGCGTGAATCCGGCCTTGAGGCCCGGCAGCATTGGCGTTTCCCACACTTTTTGACGTTTTTTGACCTCCATCGACGCTAGAGCGGCTTCCGAAGGGCCGCAAGGGGCAGCAAGCAACATTGGCCGTCGCGGCGCTGATTGTGCGCGAAGAAGTGAGGGCCCGGGCAAATTGCATCAGGTTGGCGCTGCCCCGCCGAGGTCGACGATTTTGATCGCGGCCACATTTTGTTCTTGCTTTGTGCCGGCAGCTATGCTACTAATCTCGCTATGGTGATTATTCGCACCAACGACCCGCCCGCCGAGGCGGGTTTTTTGGTTTCAGCTTTCGCCGTCGCTCAAGGCCCCTATCATCCGCACTTGCATTTCATCGCCGGATTGCCGATATGGAGGCTGGGAGGTTGGTGGTGGACGGTCCACTCGCCAACCGGGTCAGGTCCGGAAGGAAGCAGCCCTAACGAGCCCGGAACGGGTCATTGTTCCAGCCTCCCGCCTCTTCGCCTTTTGCCCCGACATTGACGGCGCCAAGCCGTACGGGCGAAACTATGCGCAGGAATCGGCCGCCTCCAGTGGCAGCCCTTGGAGCTTAACGGGCGAATGAGCGAAGCCGGAAACGAGGCCGGGAAATTGGACAAGCCTGCCGCCTACCGCGTGCTGGCGCGCAAATACCGACCGTCGAATTTCTCCGAACTGATCGGCCAGGAGCCGATGGTCCGCACCTTGACCAATGCCTTTGCCACCGGCCGCATCGCCCAGGCCTGGATGCTGACCGGCGTGCGTGGCGTCGGCAAGACGACGACCGCGCGCATACTCGCGCGGGCCCTGAACTACAAAACATCGACCGTCGATCAGCCGTCAGTCGACCTTGCCGTGCTCGGCGAGCATTGCCAGGCGATCATGGAAGGCCGGCATGTCGACGTCATCGAGATGGACGCCGCCTCGCATACCGGCATCGACGACATCAGGGACATCATCGAGCGTGTGCGCTACGCCCCGGTGTCGGCGCGCTACAAGGTCTACATCATCGACGAAGTGCACATGCTTTCCAACCAGGCCTTCAACGGCCTGCTGAAGACGCTGGAAGAGCCGCCGCCGCACGTCAAGTTCATCTTCGCCACCACCGAAATCCGCAAGGTGCCGATCACCGTCCTGTCGCGCTGCCAGCGTTTCGACCTCAGGCGCATCGATGCGGCAATGATCAAGGCCGACCTTGCCAGGATAGCCGGTCTGGAGGGCATCGAAGTCGAAGACGATGCGCTGGCGATGATCGCGCGCGCGGCGGAAGGTTCGATGCGCGATGCGCAGTCGATCCTCGACCAGGCGATCGCCCATGGCGGCGGCGCGGTCAGCGCCGAAGCGGTGCGTGCTATGCTCGGCCTTGCCGACCGTGCCCGCATCGTCGACCTGTTCGAACATGTCATGAAGGGCGACGTCGCCGCCGCACTCGCCGAATTCCGTGCCCAGTACGATACCGGCGCCGATCCTGCCGCGGTGCTGACCGACCTTGCCGAGTTCAACCATCTGGTCACCCGTCTGCGTTTCGTGCCGGCTGCCATCGACGACGCCTCGCTGTCCGAGGACGAGCGCCGGCGCGGCGCCGATTTCGCCAGCACGCTGTCGGTCAAGGTGCTGTCGCGGACATGGCAGATGCTCTTGAAAGGCATTCCCGAGGTGCAGACCTCCAACCGCCCGGTCAGCGCCGCCGAGATGGTGCTGATCCGGTTGGCGCATGCCGCCGACCTGCCGACGCTGGACGAGGCGCTGAAATCGCTGGAGAACGGCGGTACCCTGCCGGGCGCTGCGCCGCGCGTGAATGGCACGCCGGCAAGCCCCGGCCCGGCAAACCATGCGCCTGCAAGCGGTGGTGCCGGCGCCGTGGCGCAGGCGCGGATGCCGACCGCCAATGGCGGCGCCCAGACAATGCGCCTGGTCGAGACGATGCGCCTGGTCGAGGCCGAGCCCGTGCCGACCAACTTCGTTGCTCCGCCGGAGCCGGCGGTCGAGGCGCCGCCGGTGCCGGTGAAATCGCTGGCCGACATTGTCGCCCTTGCCGACGTCCAGCGCGACATGGCCTTCAAGGTGCTGGTGAAGCGTTGCGTGCGCCTGGTGCGCATCGAGCCCGGTCGTATCGACGTCAGCCTGACCGACGATGCGCCGAAGATGTTGCTCAATGATTTGACCGCCAAGCTGCGCGCCTGGACGGGCCGCAACTGGCTGGTGTCGCTGTCGAAGGACGAGGGCGGCCAGACCTTGGCCGAGCTGGAATCGACAAAGCGCGAAAACGCCTTCCTCGATGCCAAGAGCGACCCGACGGTCGCCGCCATCCTGGCGCGCTTTCCCGGTGCCAAGATCATCGACGTGCGCATTCCCGACGCGCCGGAAGCCGACGAGGCCGAAGTGCCGGTCGAGCCGCCGGCCGACGACGACGAAACCTGAACAACCAGGACCAGCTGCAAAGGACAGTGCGATGAAAGACCTTCTCGGCATGATGGGCAAGGCAAAGGAAATGCAGGCCAAGTTCCAGGCCATGCAGGATGAGATCGCCACGCTGGAAGCCACCGGGCAGGCCGGCGGCGGCCTGGTCAGCGTCACGCTGACCGGCAAATTCGAGATGAAGTCGCTGAAGATCGACCCGTCGCTGTTCAAGGAAGACGAGGTCGAGATTCTCGAGGACCTGCTTCTCGCTGCCCACAACGACGCTAGGACCAAGGTCGAGCAGATCATGCAGGAGAAGACCAGGGCGCTGACCGCGGGCCTACCGATCCCGCCGGGAATGAAACTGCCGTTCTAAGGCTAGTGCATGTCGCGCAAAAGTGTGCAGCGGTTTTGCGATAACGACATGCATCAAAACAAGAACCTAAAGCGCGTCGCATGAGGCCGGTCGAACGCGACGCGCTAGTCAATCGGTATGCCGTTACAGTGGCCGAAGAGTGCAGCGGCCCAGTGCTCGCTCTACCGCCAGCTGTGTCTATTAGGCAACTCCCCACACTTAATAACGCTTTAGCCATCTTTTTGCCTGAAAGTGTCTCATTCTTGCCGCAACCAGGGGCGGGCTGGCAGCAGAATTGAGGGGACACCTGTTGATCTCTACCCGATGGAAGACGCCGTTGCGGCTCGGCGTCGTTATCTCGCCGCTGTTTTTGGCCGCTTGCAGTCAGACCGCCTCGCACGGCATGTCCAGCCTGACCGATGCTATTACGCCGAGTTTCCTGAGCTCGCGCTCCTACAATTCCACGCCGAAGGAAAAGGAGTGCCTGGAGCGGGCAATGTTCTTCGAGTCCAACCGGTCGAGCCGTGACGGCATGATTGCGGTCGGCACGGTGGTGATGAACCGGCTGCGGTCCGGCAATCACGGCAACACCATCTGCCAGGTCGTCGGCGAGCGCGGGCAGTTCGCGCCGGGCGTCATGACACGGCCGATGAATTCGAAGGCGATGCCCGACGTCGAGGAAGCCGCCGAGGCGGTGCTCAAGGGCGAGCGCAAAGCCAAGCTGAAGAACACCATGTTCTTCCACACCGCCGGCCTGCGCTTCCCCTACAAGAACATGCACTACACCATGGTCGCCGGCGGCAATGCCTTCTATGAAAAGCGCGGCCGCAACTGGCAGCCGCTGCCGGACGAACCGGTGGTCGCCATGGCCCAGGCCAAGCCGCAAGCGCCTGCCGCTCAGGCCATACTTGTCGCCTCGGCGGAGCCGGCACGCGAGGTCAAGCCGACATTCGCCAGGGCAACCTATGTGACCGCCGCTGCATCGCTGCCGGCAAAGCAGACAAGGGTGACCGCCGGAATGGCGACCCCGGAGAAGGCGACGGCGGAAAAGCCGATGCTTGTGGCGCTGCAGGAACCAATGCAGGAGCCGGATGCGGCCCGTTTTGGCGGAACCGTGAGCGAGCGGCCTGTCACCTCCTTCCAGGCCGCGCCGGCAGAGCCGACAATGTCGTTCGAGGCGACGCCCGAGAACACCGACGCCATCGGCGCGATGATCGCCGGCCAGACCCGGCCACTGGAAGAAAACTGAGGGCGGCAGCACTGGCCGCGACGTCGGCCTTCCCTTCTCCCACAAGGGGAGAAGGGAAGAGCGGAGCCCCTGGCCGCTCAACTGTTCCAAAGCGTGCGGAAAAATCCTAAACCGGTGCGATGTCGAAGCGAATCGCCGGTCCCGAGATCGAACGCCTGATCCAGCTGCTGGCCAAGGTGCCGGGGCTCGGTCCGCGTTCGGCACGCCGCGCCGCGCTCCACCTCATCAAGAAGAAGGAACAGCTGCTGGCGCCGCTCGCCGCCGCCATGGGCGAGGCGGTCGACAAGGTGCGCATCTGCTCGACCTGCGGCAATGTCGATACCTCGGATCCATGCATGATCTGCACCGACCCCCGCCGCGACCCCACTACGCTCATCGTCGTCGAGGACGTGGCCGACCTTTGGGCGCTGGAGCGGGCGACAGCCATGAACGTGCGCTACCATGTGCTCGGCGGTACGCTGTCGCCGCTCGACGGCATTGGTCCTGATGAGCTAAACATCCGTTCGCTGGTCGATCGCGTCGCCGGCGGCGAAGTCAAGGAAGTGATCCTCGCCGTCAACGCCACGGTCGAGGGCCAGACCACCGCGCACTACCTCACCGACCAGCTTTCCGGCTTCGACATCAAGGTGACGCGCCTGGCGCACGGTGTTCCGGTCGGCGGCGAACTCGATTATCTCGACGAAGGCACGCTGGCCGCCGCACTGCGCTCGCGGACGGTGTTTTGAGCACGTTGGGGGAAGGGGTGCTCTTGAGATGATTGCGTTCCGTCGCGCCCCCCTCTGTCCTGCCGGACATCTCCCCCTCCAGGGGGGAGATCGGCAGCCTCGACATCCCCGCCAAGCTTGCGACGTTGAAGATTGGCGAAAACAGACGCGACAGCCAATCTCCCCCCTGGAGGGGGAGATGTCCGGCAGGACAGAGGGGGGCGCGACAGAACGTCGGCTTTGTGGATTGGCGATCTTTCTTGCAGTCCTCTTTGCCTTCCTCCTCGCCACCCCCGCCTCGGCGGCAAAGATCGACGACCAGTTCCGCGCCTGGCTTGGCAACGACCTCTGGCCCGAAGCCAAGGCCAAAGGCATCTCCAGGAAAACCTTCGATGCCGCCTTCGAAGGCGTCAAGCCGAACCTGAAGCTGCCCGACCTGGTGAAGCCGGGCGAGAAGGCGACGACGCCGCAGAAGCAGCATCAGGCCGAGTTCGGTTCGCCGGGCGCCTATTTCGCTGAAAAGATAGTCCGAGCGGTGACCGCCGGCGGCCGCACCCGCGAGGCGACCAACGCTAGGACGCTTGCCGCGATCGAGAAACGCTACGGCGTGCCTGGCGAAGTGCTGCTGGCGATCTGGGGCCGCGAGAGCGGCTTCGGCGCGGCGAAGATGCCTTATGACGCCTTCGAGGTGCTGGGCACCAAGGCGTTCATGTCGACCAAGAAGGAATTCTTCCGCACCGAGCTCTTGGCTGCGCTCGAGATCGTCGAGCGCGGGCTTGCCCCGGTCGGCGCGATGAAATCGTCTTGGGCAGGCGCGCTTGGCCAGCCGCAGTTCATGCCGACATCGTTCCTCAAGCATGCCGTCGATTTCGACGGCGACGGCCGCACCGACATCTGGAATTCGACGCCCGATATACTGGCATCGATCGCCAATTATCTCGTCCATTATGGCTGGGTCAGGGGCCGCGGCTGGGGCTTCGAGGTGACTGTGCCGGACAGCGTCTCGTGCTCGCTCGAAGGTCCGGACCAGGGCAAGAAGATTTCCCAATGGGCTGATATGGGCATCAGGCGTGTGTCGGGTAAACCGTTCCCGGCGAGCGAACTGAAAGCCGAGGGCTTTCTTTTGATGCCGGCCGGGCGTAGCGGCCCAGCCTTCATCGTCACCCCCAATTTCTATGTGCTGAAGCAGTATAACACCAGCGATCTCTATGCCCTGTTCATCGGCCATGGCGCCGATCGCATCGCCCATGGCGACAGCAATTTCTCGGGCAATTGGGGCGCGGTCGGCGGGCTCTACCGCTCCGACATCGCCGCCCTGCAGCGGGCGCTGGAAGCTAAGGGCTACGATGTCGGCAGCGCCGACGGCCTGCCTGGCTTCAAGACGCGCCGCTCGATCGGCAAATGGCAGGCCAGCAACGGCCGTTCCGCTACCTGCTTTCCCGACGCCGACCTGGTTACCGCGCTGAAATAGCCGGATTTTCGCACCGCCGGTCTGGCCCAATCGACCGTTCTGCAAATGCTCGTTGCCGCGCTCGAAACCGCCGGATATGGTGAACCGGAACCGCACAAAAAATTGCCAAGACAACGGTCCGGGGATCACCGTTCGACGCGGCAAGAAATGCCACAACCCTGAGCCGGGAACTCAGGTCAACAAAAACAGGGAACAGTTAAAATGATGATGGAAAAGTTTGCTCTACGCTCCCGCTTCTTGCTCGCGGGCGCGGCCATGTCCGCGCTGCTTCTGGCCGGTGCGCCTGCCTTCGCGGTCACGCCCGCCGACACGCTGGTCGAGGGTTTCGCCATCGACGACATCATCACCATGGATCCGGGCGAAGCATTCGAATTGTCGACCGCAGAGGTCACCGGCAACACCTATGATCTTCTGGTACGCCTCGACCTCAGCGACACATCCAAGGTCAAGGGCGATCTCGCCGAAAGCTGGAGCGTCTCCGACGACGGCCTGACCTACACATTCAAGCTCAAGCCCGGCCTCAAATTCGCCTCCGGCAATCCGATCACGGCGGCCGACGTCGCCTATTCGTTCGAGCGCGCCATCAAGCTCGACAAGAGCCCGGCCTTTATTATCGGCCAGTTCGGTATCGATGGCGGCAACGTCCCCGAGAAGGCCAAGGCCGTTGATGACACGACGTTCCAGTTCACCGTCGACAAGGCCTATGCGCCGAGCTTCGTGCTGAACTGCCTGTCGGCGACGGTCGCCTCGGTCGTCGACGCCAAGCTGGTCAAGGAGCATGTCGCGGCGGTCACGCCGAGCGCCGACTACAAATGGGACAATGATTTCGGCAATGCCTGGCTGAAGACCGGCTATGCCGGCTCCGGTGCCTTCAAGCTGCGCGAATGGCGCGCCAACGAGGCCGTCGTGCTGGAGCGCAACGACAATTACTACGGCGACAAGGCCAAGCTTGCCCGCGTCATCTATCGCAACATGAAGGAAAGTTCGGGCCAGCGCCTTGCGCTGGAAGCCGGCGACATCGACGTTGCCCGCAATCTCGAGCCGAACGACCTTGATGCCATTGCCAAGAATGCCGACCTCACCACCACCAGCGCGCCGAAGGGCACGGTCTATTACATCAGCCTCAACCAGAAGAACCCGAACCTCGCCAAGCCCGAGGTTCGCCAGGCTTTCAAATATCTGGTCGACTACGATGCCTTGAGCACGACCATCCTCAAGGGCATCGGCGAGATCCATCAGACCTTCCTGCCCAAGGGCGTGCTCGGCGAACTGGACGAGAACCCGTTCAAGTTCGACGTCGCCAAGGCCAAGGAACTGCTCGCCAAGGCCGGCCTCGCCGACGGCTTCAGCGTCACCATGGACGTGCGTACCGGGCAGCCGACGACGGGCATGGCGGAATCGATCCAGCAGACGCTGGGACAGGCCGGCATCAAGCTGGAGATCATCCCCGGCGACGGCAAGCAGACGCTGACCAAATACCGCGCCCGCAACCACGACATCTATATCGGCCAGTGGGGCCAGGATTATTTCGATCCGAACTCCAACGCCCAGACCTTCGCCAGCAACCCCGACAATTCGGATGAAGGCAAGACCAAGACGCTGGCCTGGCGCAACGCCTGGGAGATCCCGGACTTGACCAAGCAGACCGAAGCCGCCCTGCTCGAGAAGGACGCGGCCAAGCGCGCCGCAATGTACCAGGATCTCGAGAAGAAGATCCTCGATACCAGCCCCTTCGTCATCATCCACCAGCAGCTGGAAGTGGCCGGCCTGCGCAAGAACCTCAAGGGTTTTGCGCTCGGCCCGAGCTTCGACACCAACTTCGTCGGCCCCGTCTCGAAAGAGTGATGCCGGGGAGTGACGCCGGCGGACGCGCCGTATGAGTGTGGCTGAAAGCGAGGTGACGGCAGGGCGCGGCGGCGCCCGCGCCGTTGCCGTGGCCTCATCTATCGCCCGGTTCCTGGTCATCGCGATAACGACCTATCTCGGTCTGCTCGCGGTGACCTTCTTCATCGGCCGCGTGATCCCGATCGACCCGGTGCTGGCGGTGCTCGGCGACCGGGCGCCGGCCAACGTCGTCGAACGAACGCGCCGCGAGATGGGCCTCGACCTGCCGCTGGTCGAGCAGTTCTACATCTATGTCAAACATGCCCTGAACGGTGATTTCGGCACCTCGGTGCTGACCACCAATCCGGTGATGACCGATATCCGCCGCGCCTTTCCGGCGACGCTCGAACTGGCGACGTTGGGAACATTGATCGGTTCGGTGATCGGCGTGCCGCTTGGCGTGCTGGCCGCCGTGCGGCGCGGCAGCGTCATCGACCAGATCGTGCGCATCATCGGCCTTGTCGGCTATTCCGTGCCGATCTTCTGGCTGGGGCTGCTGGCGCTGGTGCTGTTCTACGCCAAGCTGCAATGGGTCGCCTTTCCCGGCCGGCTCGACGTCGTCTACGAATACACCTTCACGCCGATTACCGGCTTTTACCTGCTGGATGCGCTCTGGCAGCGGCAGTGGGACGTATTTGCCGATGCCTTCCGCCACATCATCCTGCCGGCCTCGCTACTCGGCTATTTCTCGCTCGCCTACATCAGCCGCATGACGCGCTCGTTCATGCTGAACGAACTCACCCAGGAATACATCGTCGCAGCGCGCGCCAAGGGCCTGTCGGAAACGCGCATCATTTGGGGTCACGCGCTGCGCAACGCCGCGGTGCCGATGGTCACGGTGATCGCTCTGTCCTATGCCGGGCTGCTCGAAGGCTCGGTGCTGACCGAGACAGTGTTTTCGTGGCCGGGCATCGGCCTCTACATCACCAACTCGCTGCAGAACGCCGACATGAATGCCGTGCTTGGCGGCACGATCATCATCGGCTCGGTCTTCATCGCCATCAATCTATTCTCCGACCTGCTCTACCGGCTGCTCGATCCAAGGACCAAGGCAGGATGAGGACCAAGGCAGGATGAGCACGGAAGCGATTCAAACCCGCCGCGACTGGCTGCTCAGCGAGCGGCCGGCGTCGCGCGTGCAGGCGAGGCTCGGCCGCGCCTATGTGGCGTGGCGGCGCTTTTCCGCCAACCGGCTGGCGTTTGCCGGCCTGCTCATCATCGTCGCCTTACTGGTGGTCGCGGCATTCGCCGATGTGCTGGCGCCCTATTCGCCGACATTCGGCGACCTCAAGGGCTCGCGGCTCCTGGCGCCGAGTGCGGCGCACTGGTTCGGCACCGACGATCTCGGCCGCGATATCTATTCGCGCATCATCTTCGGCTCGCGCTGGACACTCTACGTCGTCGTTCTGGTTGCCATTATCGCCGCGCCCATCGGCTTGCTGGTCGGCACCGTCGCCGGCTATGCCGGCGGCTGGACCGATGTGATCCTGATGCGCATCACCGACATCTTTCTCGCCTTTCCGAAGCTGATCCTGGCGCTGGCCTTTGTCGCGGCGCTCGGCCCCGGCATCGAAAACGCCGTGCTTGCCATCGCCATCACCTCGTGGCCGCCCTATGCCCGCATTGCCCGCGCAGAAACGCTGACGGTGCGCAATTCCGATTATATCAAGGCGGTGCAATTGATGGGCGCCTCGCCGTTTCGCATCGTGCTTCGCCACATCATGCCGCTCTGCATCTCCTCGCTGATCATCAGGGTGACGCTCGACATGGCCGGAATCATCCTGACCGCGGCCGGCCTCGGCTTCCTCGGCCTCGGCGCGCAGCCGCCGCTGCCCGAATGGGGCGCGATGATCGCGTCGGGCCGCCGCTTCGTGCTCGACCAGTGGTGGGTGGCGGGTGCTCCGGGCTTTGCCATCCTCATCGTCAGCCTCGGCTTCAACCTGCTCGGCGACGGACTGCGCGACGCGCTCGATCCCCGAAGTGGCGACCAATGAGTGGCGACCAATGAGCACGCTTCTCGAAGTCAACGACCTGCGCGTTACCTTCCCGACGCGCACCGGCCTGATCGAGGCGGTGCGCGGCGTCTCCTTCTCGCTCGGCCGCGAGCGGCTCGGCATTGTTGGCGAGAGCGGTTCGGGCAAGTCGCAGACCGGCCGCGCCATCATGGGCGTCACCCCGCCGCAGGCCGAGGTGACCGCGAAGACGCTCGCTTTTGACGGCATCGACCTGCTGGCCGCCTCGCCGCGCGAGCGCCGCGCGCTGCGCGGCAAGCGTATCGCCATGATCCTGCAGGATCCGAAATATTCGCTCGACCCGGTGATGAGCATCGGCCGCCAGATCGTCGAGACGCTGCGCACGCATGAGAAGGTCTCCAAGGCCGAAGCCCGCGACCGCGCGCTGGCCATGCTGGAGGCTGTGCAGATCCGCGATCCGGCCCGTGTCTTCGACCTGCATCCGCACGAGGTTTCCGGCGGCATGGGCCAGCGCGCCATGATCGCCATGATGCTGATCGCCGGGCCGGAAATGATGATCGCCGACGAGCCGACCTCGGCACTCGACGTCACTGTCCAGCTCGACGTGCTCGGCATCCTCGACCGGCTGGTCAGCGAGCGCGGCATGGGGCTGATCTTCATCTCGCACGATCTGCGCCTGGTCTCGTCCTTCTGTGATCGTGTCATCGTCATGTATGCCGGCAAGGTGGTCGAACAGCTCAAAGCCTCGGAGCTCGGCCGCGCCCAGCATCCCTATACGCGCGGCCTGCTCAACTGCATGCCCAAGATCGGCGCCGACCGTCACCCGCTGCCGGTGCTCGACCGCAAGCCGGAGTGGGCAGCATGACGGCAGCCCTTTCCGTCGACAGGCTGGAGGTGGTCTTCGACCGCTTCCGCGCGTTGAAAGGCGTGAGCCTCGAGGTCGAATCCGGTGAATCCTTCGGCCTGGTCGGCGAGTCCGGCTCCGGCAAGTCGACGTTGCTAAGGGCAATCGCCGGCCTGGCGCCGGCCGCATCAGGCACCATCGCGGTCAACGGCAAAACGCTAGGCGCGCGTCGCGACAAGGCGTTCTACCGCGAGGTGCAGATGGTCTTCCAGGACCCGTACGGTTCGCTGCACCCGCGCCAGACCGTCGACCGCCTGCTGCAGGAGCCGCTCGCCATTCACGGCTTCGCCGACGGCGAAAAGCGCATCCAGCGGGCACTCGACGAGGTCGGCCTCGGCACCGGGTTCCGTTTTCGCTATTCGCATCAATTGTCCGGCGGTCAGCGCCAGCGCGTGGCGATCGCCCGCGCCCTGATTCTGGAACCGTCGATCCTGCTGCTCGACGAGCCGACCTCGGCGCTCGACGCTTCGGTGCAGGCGGAGGTGCTGAACCTGCTGGAAGAGATCAGGCGCCGCCGCAAGCTGACCTTCCTGATGGTCAGCCACGACCTAGCCATCATCACCCACATGTGCGAACGGCTGATGGTGATGCAGAACGGCGAGGCGATGGAGAATCTGACCGCGGACGATCTTGTCGAACGCCGTGTCACCAAGGATTATACGCGCAATTTGCTGAGGGCCAGCGAGGGGTTTGTGAGAACCGCTTGAACCTTCTCACGGTGCGCAGGACCAACTGTCTTCGGGAGATTCCCATGCAGCAATGGACGTTCCCAGACCCGCCCAATGTCGCGGTGTTTTTGGATCGGGTCATAATTACCCGCGGCGACTGGATTGCACACGTCTCGCATGACGATGACGACGGCAGTTGGCAATTCCACAACAGCGAAATTGGACCTGTTGACGAAGGCGACATAATGATTGTCAGCTTGCAAAACGTTGTGCAGCGGGATGAAAGTATCCTTGCGTTGGCCGACTTGCCGGAAGGCTGGCATGCTTGGCGCGAGTCAAAATCGTCGCCGTGGCAGCGCGCCAGGTCGCGCCCTGTACCCTCCAACGATAACGAATGATCCGGCAAAGCCTTAAGTCGGACCTTGCACCGGTTCGCCGGTCTCCAAAACGGGTAGCTCTTTCCAGCCTTTCGGCTCCTTGACCTGAACCACGCCGAATAGCGCGCCGGCAGGAACAGCAGCATGATCGCTGCGCCGGCGATAGTGCCGGCCATCATCGCGTAGCTGCCGGACCGCAGGCCCAATCACCCGCCGCCAGTGCCAACTTGAGGAAAACCTGAAATAAGCCCAGAAGAGTCTCAACAGCCATCAAACGAGAGCGGGCGCCGGCCCGGTGAGGGATACGATGACAAATTCAGCCATTTCCGAACGCAAGAGCCAGTCGATTTCGCGCGGCATCGGCATGACCACTCAGATCTATGCCGATCGCGCCGAAAACTCGGAGATCTGGGATGTGGAAGGCCGCCGCTACATCGATTTCTCGTCCGGCATCGCCGTCGTCAACACCGGCCACCGTCACCCCAGGGTGATCGAAGCGGTCAAGGCGCAGCTCGACCGCTTCACCCACACCTGCTATCAGGTCGTGCCCTATGAGAGCTATATCAGGCTGGCCGAACGGCTGAATGGCATGCTGCCCGGCAAGCTCGACAAGAAGACGATTTTTGTCACCACCGGCGCCGAGGCGGTCGAGAACGCGATCAAGATCGCGCGCAACGCCACCGGCCGGCCCGCGGTCATCGCTTTTTCCGGCGGCTTTCACGGTCGCACCTTCATGGGCATGGCGCTGACCGGCAAGGTCGTGCCCTATAAGGTCGGCTTCGGCGCCATGCCAGCGGATGTCTTCCATGCGCCGTTCCCGGTTGCGCTGCACGGCGTGTCGGTCGCCGATTCGCTGGCTGCGCTCGACCGGCTGTTCAAGGCCGATGTCGATCCGGCCCGCGTCGCCGCGATCATCGTCGAGCCGGTGCAGGGCGAGGGCGGCTTCTACGAGGCGCCGCGCGATTTCATGACCGCATTGCGCAAGATCTGCGATCAGCACGGCATGCTGCTGATCGCCGACGAGGTGCAGACCGGCTTTGCCCGCACCGGCAAGATGTTTGCCATGGACCACCACGAGGTGGCGGCCGACATCACCACCATGGCCAAGAGCCTGGCCGGCGGCTTCCCGTTGGCGGCGGTCACCGGGCGTGCCGAGGTCATGGATGCGCCGAACCCCGGCGGACTCGGCGGCACCTACGGCGGCAGCCCGATCGGCGTCGCCGCGGCGCATGCCGTGCTCGACGTCATCGACGAGGAGAAGCTCTGCGACCGGGCCAACACGCTGGGCAACCGGCTGAAGCAGCGCCTGCAAGCGATCCGCGACGAAGTCCCGGAAATCGTTGATATCAGAGGCCCCGGCTTCATGAACGCGGTCGAGTTCAACGATGTGACGAAGGGGCTGCCGTCGCCGGAACTCGCCAATGCGGTCCGGCTGAAGGCGCTCGACAAGGGCCTGATCCTGCTGACCTGCGGCGTCTACGGCAACGTCATCCGCTTCCTCGCGCCGATCACCATCCAGGACGGAGTCATGAACGAGGCGCTCGACATCCTGGAAAGTTCGATCCGCGAGGCCCGCGCCGCCTGAGCGGCGAGGATATCGCCTAGGATTCAACTGCGGCGAAGGCCGAGATAGGTGGCAAGCCGCCGTTCAACGCCCTAGGCGAGCACGAAATTCGGCAGTCGAATTGGTGCGTGGAAACGGTTCGGAAGGCAACTGTACACCGAGAAAGGCACAAAGCGGCTCCCACCCTTCGGAGGCCTGATAAGTAAGAAGGCGTTCAGGTGGCAGCGTTGATTTCACGGAAGCGTTATGTGCTTCATAGACAGCGATTGCGTGATCACGGTTATCAAATCGACCGCCAAAGACAGTGTTTCCAACCACCGCCACACCAAAGGACTGTGGATCATTGGTAGCAGCATCCATCGTGAGCCCTATTGTTTGCGCCATGCTGTCATACCAGGCTTCCGGGTCACGAACTGTCAGGATAACCTTTGCATGAGGGTAGTGGTCACTCACTTCGCGCCAAAAATGCGCCGTTGGCCAATCGACCGCGGAAAGATAGCCGGCATATGCCGCATCCCAGGTCGGGAGTTGTCCCTGACCGGCGGCGCGCCACAGCGCCTTCTGCTCGGGATTGGCGTGGACATCTGCCATGTGATGACACGGCCCGAACCCAAGATGCTCCAACGCGAGCTTCAGTGAATATGTGCCAGTGCGACCCATGCCTGCGCCAATGACATATAGAGCCATGAGCACCCCCCGACGAATTTCAATTGGTCAAAATACCGGTGTTTCCTTTACTTCGCTATATGTTTTGCAGGTCAGCTCCCGGTCGAACTCGGTCATTCAGGGTGATTGGGTTTGATCTTATCCCGCAGCGCGGACAGGCTCTCCTTCCTGGAAGGCGGCGAGCGCCGCCTTCAGTCCATCCGGCCCGGTCGCGACAATCTGCGGCGACGGCGAAAAGCCGGCGCCGAGCATCTTGCGGCCAAGCATGTGGTCGCCGGGCCGGTTGACCGATTCGATGCCGAGCAGCCGGCTTCCGGCATAGTGGTAGATGGAGAATTTGTTCTCGGCCACGTCGCCCAGCACGACATGGCTGTCGCCGCCCGAAATCAGGCCGACCATCTGCAGCTTCATGTCGCCGATATCGGACCAGAACCACGGCACCGCCGAGTAATTGTCGGTGTGGCCGGCGATGGTGCGTGCGGCCAGCCGCGCCTGGTCAGTGGCGTTCTGCACCGATTCCAGCCGCACGTCGCCGCCGGTGAACCAGTGCCGGTAAGACGCCGCGTCGCCGACGGCGAGGATTTCCGGCACCGACGTGCGCATCTGCTGGTCGACGCGGATGCCGTTGGCGATGGCAATGCCGGCGGCTTCGGCCAATTCGACATTCGGCACGACGCCGATACCGATGACGACCATCTGCGCCGGCAATCTTTCGCCGGATGAGGTGATTGCAGCCGAAACACGGCCGTTCTCGTCCTCCAGCCGTTCGATGGTGGTGCCGGTAAGGATGCGCACACCGGTGGCCTCCAGCCGCTGGCGAACATGGCCGGCGATGACCGGTGCCACGGCGCGGCCGAGCAGCCGGTCCACCGCCTCGACCACCGTAACCTTGCGGCCTGCCGCGGTGAGTGTCGCGGCAATCTCCAGGCCGATGAAACCGCCGCCGAGGATGACGACCTCCTCGCTTTGCGCGCTCAATTCGCGGATCAGGCGGGCATCGCCGAGCGAGCGCAGCGACACAACGCCGGAAAGCTCCGAACCCGGCAGCGGCAGCAGGCGCGGCCGCGCGCCGGTGGCGAGGACAAGCCGGCCGAACGGCAACACACCGCCGCCCGATATCTCCAGCCTGCGGCCGCCTGCATCGATCCGCTCGACCCGGATGCCTGGCCGGAAGTCGATGGCGCTGCCGGTATAAAAAGCCTCGCCGCGCAACGGCTGCGGCTTTGCTTGCTGATCCTTGATGAAGGTCTTCGACAGCGGCGGCTTGTGGTAGGGCAATTCGTTTTCGTCGCCGACCAGGATCACCGGGCCGTCATAGCCTTCTTCGCGCAGGCTGGCGGCCGCTTGCACGCCCGCATGACCCGCACCGACAATGACGACCCCGTTCTTCATAACAGCCCGATTCCTCATCCAAATCTAGGACGTCTCGCCAGGTGGCGATTGTCCGGCGCCGCCGCAAGAGCGCCGATCCGGGTCGCACCCGGAACGGCCGCCTGTCAACTGCGTCATGCGCCGGCATTCCTCATACGTCGGTGTTAAAGTTGACAGTTCTAGTTTAGAATAATTCTAAACTGTTGTTTCAATTGAATTTTTTCTATGCCACCAGTTGACATCCGGCGTCTTCGCCGTTTTATGGAAGCTCGCGCGTCAGCGCATCCCTTTGATGTCTGGGCCTTGAACCCTTTCGATTGGAGGCATTTCGGTGTCTTTCTTCCGCGAACCGCGCGATGGCGCGACCCTTCTTTGCCCGCTGGCAACTGCCCGCCGCGGCGCCGGCATTTCATTGATTCCCGAGGAGAGACAATCATGAGAACGATGATCACGGCGCGGTATGGCGGCAGGCTTGCGGCGATCGGCGCCACCGCGATGCTGACGGCGGCCGTGTTCGTGCTGCCGGCCAAGGCGCAAACCGATGCCAAGGCGGTCATCAAGACCTATTCCGACATTGCGCTCGCCAAATACGAGGATTCGCTGATCACGGCCGAGGCGCTCGACAAGGCTGTCGATGCGCTGCTCGCCAAGCCATCTGCCGAAACGCTGAACGCCGCCCGCGAGGCCTGGAAGGCATCGCGCGTTCCCTATCAGCAGACCGAGGTCTATCGCTTCGGTAATGCCATCGTCGACGACTGGGAAGGCAAGGTGAACTCCTGGCCGCTCGACGAAGGCTTGATCGACTATGTCGCCAAGAGCTACGGCACCGAGTCGGACGCCAACGCGCTCTACACCGCCAATGTGATCGCCAACAAGTCGATCGAGATCAACGGCAAGAAGGTCGACGCCACCGACCTGACGCCGGAGTTCCTCTCCGGCACCCTGCAGGAGGCCGGCGGTATCGAGGCCAATGTGGCGACCGGCTATCACGCCATCGAATTCCTGCTTTGGGGTCAGGACCTGCACGGCACCGGTATGGGCGTCGGCGAACGGCCCTACACCGACTACGACCTCGCCAATTGCACCGGCGGCAATTGCGACCGTCGCGGACAGTATCTGAAATCGGCGAGCGACCTTCTGGTTTCCGATCTAAAGGATATGGTCGACGACTGGAAGGAAGGCGGCGCCGCCCGCAAGAACCTTGTCGATGGCGAGCTGAACGCCGCCATTTCGACCATCTTCACCGGTATGGGCTCGCTGTCCTATGGCGAGCTCGCCGGAGAGCGGATGAAGCTCGGCCTCTTGTTGCACGACCCGGAAGAGGAGCACGATTGCTTCTCCGACAATACCTACAACTCCCATCTTTACGATGCGATCGGCATCCGTGCCGCCTATCACGGCAGCTACAAGCGGCTCGACGGCACTGTCGTCGAGGGGCCGTCGGTGGCCGACATGGTCAAGGCGGCCGACCCGGCGGTTGACAAGGAATTGTCGGACAAACTGGACGTCACCGTCGCCAAGATGGAGGCCATCAAGGCGCGGGCGCTTGCCGGCGAGGCCTATGACCAGCAGATCGGAGAAGGCAACACGGAAGGCAATGCCACTGTGCAGGCGGCGATCGACGCGCTGGTCGATCAGACCAAGTCGATCGAACGCGCCGTCGGTACCCTGAAGCTCAATGCGATAGCCTTCGAGGGCTCGGACAGCCTCGATTCACCGGACAAGGTGTTCCAATAGACTATCGAAACCACCAGCCACGCGACGCAACGAAGCGCCGTTAGCCAGAGCGACAAATGCTGATCTGCCATTGCAACATCATCACCGAAAAGGAGATAGAGCAGACGATCGTCGGACTGCTGGATGAGGACCCCTGGCAGCTGATCGTGCCGGCGAAGGTCTATCACGCCATGCACAAGCGCGGTCGCTGTTGCGGCTGCTTCCCAAATGTGGTCGAAACGATCATTCGGGTCACCGAAAATTACCATGCCCGCTCGGCGGCGAGTGGCGTGGACATCGTTTCACACCTGGATCGCGTCAGAGGCCTACGCGTTCAATACGGGAGCAGAACCCATGAAAGGCGAACAGCAGATCATAGAGCGGCTTAACGAGGCTCTGTTTCTGGAACTTGGGGCGGTCAATCAATACTGGGTGCATTTCCGGCTGCTGGAAGACTGGGGATACGCCAAGCTAGCGAAGAAGGAACGCGCTGAATCGATCGAGGAAATGCACCATGCCGACCGGCTCGTGGCGCGCATCATCTTCCTCGAGGGCCATCCGAACCTGCAGTCCGTGGCGCCGCTGCGCATCGGGCAGAATGTCAAGGAAGTGCTCGAATCCGATCTTGCCGGCGAATATGACGCGCGCACCGCCTACAAGCGTTCGCGCGAGGTTTGTAACGAAGCAGGCGACTACGTGACGATGAAGCTGTTCGAGGAATTGCTGGCTGACGAGGAAGGTCACATCGACTTCCTCGAGACGCAACTCGACCTGCTCGCCTCGATCGGCGAAGAAAAGTACGGCCAACTCAACGCAGCGTCGGCCGACGAGGCGGAATAAGGACATGCCGGAATGTGGCGCCCCCTAGATTTCATGCGCCGCTTGCGGCCGGCCGAGCATTGTGGCCTGCCGCCTCAGAAGAAGCCGCGATACGGTATCCTTCGCGGCGCCTTTCTTGCCGTGGTGGCGACGCTCACAGCCTCGGCGCTGGCCGGGGCGCCGCAACCGGCGGGGCTTGCCACCAGCCGCACGGATCTGACGCCGAAGGATCTGGCGCGCGTCATCGCCATCACCAGGCCGACCAGCGATTTCTCCAAGCCCGAGCAATTCGAGCTGATGCAGGGCGGCGCCGGCACCTCGAAGAAGGACTTCAACAAGGACGCCTTCTCGCAATCCTCTGCCAACATCAGCTTCGAGGAAGAGGGTACCTTCAAGCTCGGCAACGCCATTTTCCGCAAGAACTGGGTGTCCTCGCCATCCTCGACACAAGCCTCGGATGGGCTCGGTCCGTTGTTCAACGAGCGCGCCTGCCAGAACTGTCATCTGAAGGACGGCCGCGGCCATCCGCCCCAAGGCGACAGCGGCACCACCTCGATGTTCCTGCGCCTGGCAAGGGAAGCCAGTACCGAGGAGGAGAAAGCCGCGCTCGCCGATCACAAGGTGCTCAACTTTCCCGACCCGGTCTATGGCACGCAGCTGCAGGAATTGGCCGTTCCCGGCCTGCAGGGCGAAGGCAGGATGCATGTCGACTATCAGGACGAGAAGGTGAAATTGGCGGACGGCAGCACGGTGTCGCTGCGCAAGCCGAGCTATTCGGTCGACGGTCTCGCCTACGGGGCGCTCGATCCACACACCACGCTGTCGCCGCGCATGACGCCGCCGATGATCGGCCTTGGCCTGGTCGAGCAGATCGCTCCTGCCGACATCCTTACGCGTGCCGATGCGGCCGACCGCGATGGTGACGGGATTTCCGGCAGGCCAAACATAATACGCGACGCCAGCAGCGGTGAACTGACGCTCGGCCGTTTCGGCTGGAAGGCGCAGGCGGCATCGATCCGCCAGCAATCGGCGGACGCTTTTGCCGGCGATATCGGCATTTCGACGCCTGAGGTGCCGAAGCACTGGGGCGATTGCAGCGCCGCGGAAAAGACCTGCCTTGCCCTACCTAACGGTGTACAGGAGCGCCTCGGTCCGGTCGAAGCGCCGCCGCCGGTCATGGACCTCGTGACCTTCTATTCGCAAAACCTTGCCGTGCCGGCCCGGCGCGATCTCGACAGACCGGACGTGCTCGCCGGCAAAAAACTGTTCTACGATATGGGCTGCATCTCCTGCCATACGCCGAAATTCGTCACCCGTCGCGGAACCCCGAACAAGGCGCAGGCCTTCCAGCTGATCTGGCCTTATTCCGATTTCCTGCTGCACGACATGGGACCCAGCCTTGCCGACGGACAGGCGGTGGGCGAGGCCACGGGAAGCGAATGGCGCACGCCGCCACTGTGGGGCATCGGGCTCACCCAGACCGTCAGCGGCAACACCTTCTTCCTGCATGACGGGCGCGCACGAAGCCTGGCCGAGGCGATTCTGTGGCATGGCGGCGAGGGCCAGAAGGCGCGTGACCGCTTTGCCGCTGCCGATGCGGCCGACCGCGCCGCGCTGATCAAGTTTCTGGAGTCGCTCTGATGCGGAAGCGTCTTGCATTCGCTCTGATGCTGGTCCTCGCCGGTGCGCTGCCGGCATCCGCGGCGGTGAAGGCTTCGGATGTGATCCAGCGGGCGATCGACAGCTTCGTCCGCCCGGCCTATGCCAGGCTGCATGACCATGCGGACAGCTTGACAGGGGCAATGCACGCGCTTTGCCAGGCGCCCTCGCAAGACAATCTCGATGCGGCACGCGCCGAGTTCGCCGGTGTCGTGGATGCCTGGTCGGTGGTGGAAATCATCCGTTTCGGGCCGATCGCCGAAAACAACCGGCTTGAGCGCATGCTGTTTTGGCCGGACCGCAAGAGCATCGGCCTGAAGCAGGTGCAGGCGGCACTTGCCGGCAAGGATCCGACAGCCGCCGATCCGGCCCAGCTGGCTACAAAGAGCGTCGCCATGCAAGGGCTCGGCGCACTGGAATTCGTCCTCTACGGCGACGGAGCCGGTCAATTGGTCGGCAGGGACGACGCCTATCGCTGCGCCTACGGTGCGGCCATTGCCGGCAATGTCGAGACGATTGCCGGCCAAGTCAGCGATGCCTGGAATAAGCCCGACGGCTTTGCCGCGCTCTGGGCCAATCCGGGTCCGCAGAACGCGCTCTATCACGACGGCACCGAAGCGGTGACCGAACTGGTCGGCGTCTTCATCAACGAGCTGGAAATGGTCCGCGACGTACGCCTGAAAGGCTTCCTGGGCGCCAAGCCGGAGGCCGACAAACCGAAACAGGCGATCTATTGGCGCTCGCAAAACACCGCCCGCTCGCTGACCGGGAATCTGGCGGGCATGGACACGCTGTTCCAGGCCTCGCAGCTTGGCGACGCGCTGCCGCCCGATGCGCGCTGGATGGCAGAATCGGTCCACATCCAGCTCACCAACGGGATCGAGGCGGCCAAGGCGATCAGGGGACCGATCGACAAGGCACTTGCCGATCCGGCGCTGCGCCAGAAGCTCGATTATTTCTCGCTGGTGACATCCAGCCTGACGACCCTGATCGGCACCAGGCTGACCGCCGAATTCGGCCTGACCGCCGGGTTCTCGTCATTGGATGGCGACTGATCATGAGGACGCCGCTGATCGATCGGCGCGATTTCCTGAGGGCCGCAGGCGCTGGTTTCGTAGCGGCGATGGCGCCGTCGGCCTGGGCAAAGACACTCGACGCCGACGCGGTCTTCGCCACCGCTTTCGTCAAGCGCGACGGCAGCTATGGCGCGGCCGTCCTGTCCGAGGCGGGCAAGTTGTTGCACACGATCGATCTGCCCGATCGGGGCCATGACGTTACCTTCGACCCGGTGTCCAAGCGTTCGGTGGTGTTTGCCAGGCAGCCGGGCACCTTTGCTGTCGTCTTCGACCATACCGGCCGCAATGAACCGCAGACCATTGCCAGCGTTGCCGGCCGGCATTTCTTCGGCCATGGCGTGTTCTCGGCCGATGGCACGCTGCTCTACGCAACCGAGAACGATTTCGACAATGCCGCCGGCGTCGTCGGCGTCTATGACGCGCATGCGAAATTCAAGCGCATCGGCGAGTTTCCGACCTACGGCACAGGCCCGCACGAGCTTTTGCTGCTTTCCGACGGCAGGACGATCGCTGTGGCTAATGGCGGCATCGAGACGCATCCGGATTATGGCCGCGCCGAGCTCAACATTGCCACGATGCGGCCATCCTACGTGCTGGTCGACCGTCTCACAGGCGATCTCACCGAAAAGCACGAATTGCCGCCGGCGCTGCACCAATTGTCGATCCGCCATATGGATGCCGACCGGTCCGGCACCGTCTGGTTCGGCTGCCAGTACAGGGGGCCGGGCACCGACCGTCCCCCGCTGGTTGGCCGCGCGCCGCGCGGCAAGGACTTGCAATTGCTCGATATGTCGCAGGATGTGCTCTCCGGCTTCAGGAACTATATCGGCTCGGTCGCCGCCAATCCTGCCGCCGGCACCATCGCCGTGTCTTCGCCTGAGGGGAATTCGCTTGCCGTGATCGACGCGGCCAGCGGCCGCGTCGTCGCTACCAAGGCTCTGGTCGAGGTCTGTGGCGTGGCGCCCGATGGGAAAGGCTTCATGGCGACGACGGGTGCCGGCGAAATCATCGAAGCCGGTGGCGCGACGCGTTCCGAGCCGGACTATGTCTGGGATAATCACGTGCTGCGTATCGAGCAGATCGGCTAGTCCTGGCACCGATTTGTGGCGGTTACGTTCGTCGAAACTTACCGTCTTGAACCTGAGCCGAAGCAAAGTCGCCTGACGATTTATCCATTATGCCCTTGCGGTGATGAGCCCTGGCGGGCAGAGGGAAGCTGTTTTCGAAACTGTCTCAACCGGCCGCTTCATGAAGTTGCTTGCCATCGACTGTGCCGCCAATCTCTGCGCCGCCTGCGTCTACGACGCGGCGGCTGGGAAGGAACTCGGCCGTTCGGTGATCGATCTTGGCAAGGGCCATGCGGAACATTTGATGGCCGTGATCGAGGGAGCGTTGAAGGCGGCTGGAACCGATTATGCCAGCCTCGGCGCCATTGCCGTTTCCACCGGTCCGGGCTCCTTCACCGGTCTGCGCGTCGGCGTCTCGGCGGCGCGCGGCCTTGCGCTGGCGCTGAAAATACCGGCGATCGGCGTGACGACTCTTGAAGCATTGGCGGCGCAAGCAAGAGCGACGTTTCCCGGCCGCGCCGCGCTCGCCGCGCTCGATGCAGGGCGCGAGGAAATCCATGCGGCACTCTACGATGAAGCATCCGCTTTGATTTACGGTCCCTCGGTGACCACGCTCTCGCAAGCCGCCGCCATCGCGGTTGACAGCTCCGCGGTTCTGGCCGGTACGGCGGCAACGCAAATTGCCGCCTCGGCCGGGCGCGCCTTCGACGTCGGCGCGACAGCGGCCACCGCCGACATCACCGTCTATGCCCGGCTGGCCGCCGCCCAACGTGCCGGTAAAAAGGGCGAGGGCGAAAAGCCGAAACCGCTCTATCTGCGCGGCGCCGACGCAAAGCCTCAGGGAGGCTTTATTCTATCGAGGCAAGACCATGATCCCAAAAAGTGGAAACCGGTTTTGGGAAAAGATCATGGTCCAAACGGAAACAAGTCCTGATGCGCATTCCCTTCCTCCAGTCGCGCCGCAGGGACTATGCGCTCGAGCCGTTGACGGTTGCCGATAGCGCGGCCATGTCGGTGCTGCATCGCGAGGATTTCGCGCGGCCGTGGACCGACGACGAATTCGCCGCACTGCTCGAGCAGGACACGGTGTTCGGCTATGCCGCGCGCGAGACCGGACAGGGCGCCAAGCCGCCGGTCGGCTTCGTGCTGGCGCGGCTCGCGGCCGGCGAGGGCGAGATCCTGACGGTCGCGGTGGCACGCTCGCATCGGCGCCGGGGGCTCGGCTGGCAATTGATGGATGCGGTGCTGCGCGAACTGCACGCACAGCGCGCCGAGGCACTTTTCCTCGAGGTCGACGAGACCAATGTAGCCGCGATCGCGCTCTACCGGCGGCTCGGCTTCCGCGAGGTCGGCAAGCGTGCCAACTATTACAAGTCGCCGGAGCACGGCCCGACCGGTGCGCTTGTCATGCGCCGCGATCTTCGTTAGCCAAACGCCGGGGGTGGTGCGGATGATCGGAAAAATCAGGATTTTCCTGGCGCTGGGGCTGGTTGTCGTCGGCTCATTGGTGCTTGTGCCGCTGCAGATACTGTCGATGCGGACCGGGCTCTGGCGCGAGACCTTCATCCTGAAAATCTGGCACAGGATGATTGTCAGGACGGTGGGGCTGCGCATCCATGTCAAGGGAGCGCTGTCCGGCCAGCGCCCATTGCTGATTGCTGCCAACCACATCTCTTGGACCGACATCATGGTGCTGGGGTCGATGGTCGACGTGACGTTCATCGCCAGGGCCGACATGGCCGGCTGGCCGTTGATCGGCATGCTGTCGAAGCTGCAGCGCACGGTATTCATCGAACGTGAGCGCAAGCGTTCGTCGGGCGACCAGGCGAGCGAGATCGCCGGCCGCATGACCAAGGGCGACGCCATGGTGCTGTTTGCCGAAGGCTCGACCGGCGACGGCAACATGATCCTGCCGTTCAAGAGCACGCTGTTCGGCGCCGCCACAATGGCGATTGCGGAAGGGGCGGCCGAACAGGTCTTCATCCAGCCGGTGGCGATCGTCTATACGCGCCTGCATGGCGTGCCGCTCGGCCGCCGGCATCGGCCGGTTGCCGCCTGGATCGGCGACGAGGAGCTGATGCCGCACCTCAAGGTGCTGATGGCCGAGGGCGCCCTCGACGTCGAGGTGCATTTTGGCGAAGCGATTGCTTTCTCCAAGAGCTCCAGCCGCAAGGAGACAGCAAAGCAGATGGAACGCCAGGTGCGCGAGATGGTGCAGGCGGCGCTCGCCGAACCGCGTCCGAGCCGGTAGGCTGCGCAGGTCCCGGCCAGATTCGTCTGTTTTTTGTTGGGGAAAGGCGCTAGAAGCCGCGAAATGGAATTGAACACGACAGAACGCGACGACATCGGCGCTGCCGCCGAAAACCTGGTCGTTCCGGCTGCCGCGACCAGAAAGGTCTTCGTCAAGACCTATGGCTGCCAGATGAACGTTTACGATTCGCAGCGCATGACCGATGCGCTGGCGGCCGACGGCTATGCCGCGACAGACGCCATCGGCGAGGCCGATCTGGTGCTGCTCAACACCTGCCACATCCGCGAGAAAGCGGCGGAAAAGGTCTATTCCGAACTTGGGCGCATCCGTGAGTTGAAGGCCGAGCGTGCAAAGGCCGGGCGCGAAATGCTGGTCGGCGTCGCCGGCTGCGTGGCGCAGGCCGAGGGTGCCGAGATCATCCGCCGCTCGCCGGCCGTCGACCTGGTCATCGGCCCGCAGACCTACCACCGGCTGCCCGGTGTGCTGGCGAGGGCGCGTGGCGGCGAGAAGATCGTCGAGACCGACTATGCCGTCGAGGACAAGTTCGAGTATCTGCCGCAGCCGAAGCGCGCCGAACTGATCAGGCGCGGCGTGACGGCGTTCTTGACCGTTCAGGAAGGCTGCGACAAGTTCTGCACCTTCTGTGTCGTGCCCTATACGCGCGGCTCGGAAGTCTCGCGGCCGGTGGCACAGATCGTCGCCGAGGCCGAGCGCCTGGCGGATGCCGGCGTGCGCGAGCTGACGCTGCTCGGCCAGAACGTCAATGCCTGGCATGGAAGAGGCGAAAACGGCGAGGAATGGGGCCTTGGCCGGCTGCTGTTCAGGCTGGCCGAGATTCCAGGCCTGGCGCGGCTGCGCTACACAACCAGTCATCCGCGCGACATGGAGGATGAATTGATCGCCGCCCATCGTGATTTGCCGACGCTGATGCCCTATCTACATTTACCGGTGCAGTCCGGCTCCGACCGCATACTCAAGGCGATGAACCGCAGGCATATGGCCAAGGACTATCTGACGTTGATCGACCGCATCCGTGCCGCACGGAGCGATATTGCACTGTCGGGCGACTTTATCGTCGGCTTTCCCGGCGAGACGGAAGCCGATTTCGAGGCGACGATGCAGTTGGTCGAAGACGTCAACTATGCCTCGGCCTTTTCGTTCAAATATTCGCCGCGCCCCGGCACGCCGGGCGCCGAGATGAGCGATCACGTGCCGGAGGCCGTCAAGGACGAGCGCCTGCAGCGGCTGCAGGCGCTGCTGCTGAAACAGCAGCAGGATTTCGGCACCAGCCTGATCGGCAGGACCATCGACACGCTGATCGAAAAGCCGGGCCGCCAGGCCGGCCAGAAGGTTGGCCGCTCGCCCTGGCTGCAGCCGGTTATTGTTGATGAAAAGGCCGGCGAAATCGGTGACATTATCCAGGTACGAATCACGAAGACGGGCTACAACAGCCTGTTCGCCGAATTGGCCTGAAGGTCTCGGCAGATGAGGAGAGACGGTTGAGCGCTGCTGAAGTGAAGAACCTGCCCCAGAACCTACCCTCGGGGGCCTCGGATATCGCGCACATCGTACTGACTTTCGACAATAACAAGCTTGCCAGCGCCCTTTACGGCCAGTTCGACGAGAATCTGGCCAGGCTCGAGCAGAAGCTCGGCGTCGATATCCGCTCGCGCGGCAATCAATTGACGATCAAGGGCTCTTCCTCGGCCGCCGAGCAGGCGCGCCGCGCCTTGGACAATCTTTACGGCATTCTGCAGAAAGGCACCGATATCGGCCAGTCCGATGTCGACGGCGCCGTGCGCATGGCGATCGCCAGCGACGACCAGCTGACGCTGCCGACGCTGGAGCGCAAGGGCAAGGTGTCCGCCGCCCAGATATCGACGCGCAAGAAGACGATCTATGCCCGCTCGCTGAACCAAGACGCCTATATGCGCGCGCTGGAGCGGTCGGAACTCGTCTTCGGCATCGGCCCGGCCGGCACCGGAAAGACCTATCTGGCGGTGGCGCATGCGGCAATGCTGCTCGAACGCGGCATGGTCGAACGCATCGTGCTGTCGCGCCCCGCGGTCGAGGCCGGCGAACGGCTTGGCTTTCTGCCGGGTGACATGAAGGAGAAGGTCGATCCCTATCTGCGGCCGCTCTATGACGCGCTCTACGACATGATGCCGGCCGACAAGGTCGAGCGGGCGATTGCCGCCGAGGTCATCGAGATCGCGCCGCTGGCGTTCATGCGCGGCCGTACGCTGGCGCACGCTGCCGTCATACTCGACGAGGCGCAGAACACCACGCCGATGCAGATGAAGATGTTCCTGACCCGGCTCGGCGAGAGCTCGCGCATGATCGTCACCGGCGATCCGACCCAGATCGATCTGCCGCCAAACACCAAGTCCGGCCTGGTCGAGGCGCTGAGAATCCTCGACGGCGTCACCGGCATGGTGACGGTCCGCTTCAACGAAGGCGACGTCGTCAGGCATCCGCTGGTCGCCGAGATCGTCAAGGCCTATGACCGCGACGGCAAGCTGGCCAGGGGCCTGGGTGTCGAAAGCTGATATGATTATGCGGCCGCATGGCTGAGGAGCAAAAGGCGGGGGGGCCGCTTCCCGTCGAGATCGATATCGCGATCGAGGCGGGCGACTGGCCCGACGAGACGACGCTGACGCGGCTGGTCGACCACGCCGTCTCGGCCGGCTTTGCCGAAACCGGTGCGGACGGCCGTTCCGAGCTCAGCATAGTCTTTTCCGACGATGCCCATATCCGTACGCTCAATGCCGGCTGGCGCGGCAAGGACAAGCCGACCAACGTCCTGTCTTTTCCGGCTTTTCCGTTTGCCAGGGGCGGGCCTCTGCCGCCGATGCTCGGCGACATCGTTTTGGCCGCCGAGACTGTCGCGCGCGAGGCGGCACTGGAAGACAAGCCCATCGAGGACCATATCTCCCATCTCGTCATCCATGGCCTGCTGCATTTGCTGGGCTATGATCACGAAACGGATGCCGAAGCGGAGCTGATGGAAGCGACAGAGCGCGCAGCACTTGCGAGGCTTGCCATTCCCGATCCCTACACGTAATTACAAAAGACCAATTGACCGGACGATGATGAACGACAAACCAGAGACTGCCGCCCGCTCCGACGCCGGCAGTGTGATCAAGCCTTCCGAAACGACGGAAGAGGGCTCGAGTCCGAGTACCACGACCGGCAGCTTCGCCAGCGAGGCATCGCCTGCCGGTCCTTCCCTGTTCGATCGCGTGCTCGGGCTTTTCAGGCACCGGAACGGCACCAGCCTGCGCGAGGAGATTGCCGGTGCGCTTGCCGAAACGGCGAGCGATGCAGAATCCTTCTCGCCCGGCGAACGCGCCATGCTCAACAACATCCTGCGCCTGCGCGAAGTGCGGGTCGAGGACGTCATGGTGCCGCGCGCCGATATCGAGGCGGTCGAGATCACCACGAAGCTCGGCGACCTTCTGGGGTTGTTCGAGCAGTCCGGCCATTCCCGCATGCCGGTCTATTCGGAGACGCTCGACGATCCGCGCGGCATGGTCCATATCCGCGACGTGCTGGCGCACATCACCAAGGTCGCCCGCGTCAGAAAGGGCAGGACGACCAGGAAAACCCCGGTCGCGGCTGTTCTCGATCTCGCCCAGGTCGATCTGGCGCGCACCATCGGCGATCTCAACCTGATCCGACCGGTGCTGTTCGTGCCGCCCTCGATGCTCGCCTCCGACCTGATGGGGCGGATGCAGACGACGCGGACCCAGATGGCTTTGGTCATCGACGAATATGGCGGTACTGACGGTCTCGTCTCGCTCGAGGACATCGTCGAGATGGTGGTCGGCGACATCGAGGACGAGCACGACGAAGACGAGCCGATGATCACCCAGGCCGGTGAAGGCGTCTTCATCGTCGACGGCAAGGCCGAGATCGACGATGTCGCCAAGATGATCGGCGAGGATTTCGCCGCCGGCGAGCACGGCGAATATGTCGACACGATCGGCGGCATGATCTTCAACACGCTTGGCCGGGTGCCGGCGCGCGGCGAAGTGGTGCAGGCCATACCCGGCTTCGAGTTCCATGTGCTCGACGCCGATCCGCGCCGCGTCAAGCGCGTGCGCATCGTCGAGACACTGAAGGGCGAGCGCCGCCGCCGCGCCGTCCGCACCGAGCAGGCTTGAAGGACGCGGCTTGCCCGATGCCGGTTGAGGACCCGTTCAAGCACTCAACCTTGGGCTCGGGTGTCTTCTACCAGAATCCGCGGGCCGCATTGACATGGCTTGAAAAGGCTTTCGGCTTCGAGCCGAGCATGGTGGTCAGCGATGCTAATGGCAGGCTCGTCCATTCCGAGATGCGGTTCGGCGACGGCTATATCATCGTCGATTCCGAATGGGCCGACCATATAGCCAGCCCGGCTTCAGTTGCAGGCAAGAACACGCAGTCGGTCTATGTACGTCTCAAGGACGGGATAGATGCCCACTGCGATCGTGCAAGGGCGGCGGGAGCCGAGATCGTCGAGGGGCCTGCCGACCAGCTCTACGGTGAACGGCAGTACAGGGCGCGCGATCCTGAAGGCCATATCTGGACCTTTTCCCAGACTGTCCGCTCCATCCCACGCGAAGAGGCTGAGCGGCTGGGCGGACTGAAGATCGAAGGCTGGCATCGATAGCTATGAGCGGACTTGTTCGCTCTTATCCGGTTTGGAGCCAAGGCCGCGGCCTGATAAATCTTGCTTCCTGATTCGCACGACTCGGAAGCATAGATGGAGCGCCAGGCCGGCCGGATAATTCTGCTTTGGGGCTGGCGGCGCGCGCTGGTTGCGTTTCTTGCCGGGGCGCTGGCGGTTCTTGCCCAGGCGCCGTACGATTTCTTCGCCGTCTGTTTCGTTTCGTTTCCCCTGCTGGTGTGGCTCCTCGACGGCGCGACCGGCGAAGCCTCGGACGGTTTTCTGCGACGCTTGCTGCCGGCTTTCGCCATCGGCTGGTGGTTCGGGTTCGGCTACTTTCTTGCCGGTCTCTGGTGGGTCGGCTCGGCGCTTCTGGTCGAGGCCGACAGCTTCGCCTGGGCCTTGCCGTTCGCGGTGGTCGGCATCCCCCTCGCGCTCGCCTTCTTCTATGGTTTCGCCGCCGCGGTCGCCCGGCTGTTGTGGAGCAACGACATCGGCCGCATCGCCGCGCTCGCCTTCGGCTTTGCGCTGGCGGAATGGCTGCGCGGCTTCCTGTTCACCGGCTTTCCGTGGAATGCCGTCGGCTATGCGGCGATGCCGGTGCCTTTGCTGATGCAGAGCGTATCGGTGACCGGCATGGTCGGCATGGACGCGCTTGCGGTCTTCGTCTTTGCGCTGCCGGCGCTGCTTGCGGCGCGCCGGCATCTCCGCCTCGGCGCGGCATTGCTTGTCGTTCTCGTCGCCGCCCATGCCGGCTTCGGCTATATCCGGTTCGCCGCCCCCGAAGAACCGGCCCCCCGCAGCCTTGACGTCCGTATCGTGCAGCCTGCCGTCGACCTTACGGAAAAATGGGATACTTCGGTGCGTGACCGTATCTTCGCCACCATGATGGGGCTTTCGGCCAAGACGCCGGAACCCGGCCATTACCGGCCGCAATTGATCCTGTGGCCGGAGACGTCCGTGCCGTTTCTGTTCACCGAACGTCCGGATGCCCTGCCTGCGATCGGAGAGATGCTTGGCGATGGCCAGATGCTGGTCGCCGGCGTCGTTCGCGAGGAAGGCGGCTCGGCGGCCGGCAGCCGTTACTACAACTCTGTGGTGGCGATCGACGAAAGGGGCGAAATCGTCGATGCCGTCGACAAGGTCCACCTGGTACCCTTCGGCGAATACCTGCCTTTCGCCGATCTGCTCGGCCGCTTCGGGCTTGAGCAGCTTGTTGCCGGTCCAATGACCTTCGCGGCGGGCAATGAGCGGCATCCGATCGCGCTGCCCGGCGGTATCCGGGCGCTGCCGTTTATTTGCTATGAGGTCATCTTTCCCGATCTGGTCGCAGTTGACGCAACGTCAGCCGAGCTTATTGTGAACGTCACCAATGACGCCTGGTTCGGCGACACGCCGGGGCCGTACCAGCACTTCAGGCAGGCGCAGATCCGGGCGGTGGAGAACGGGGTGCCCCTGTTGCGCGCGGCTAATAACGGCATTTCGGCCGTTGTCGACCCGCGCGGTCGCATCGTCGACGCGCTGGCAATCGATGCACGCGGCGCGATCGATGTGCGTGTGCCGATCTCCAACCAAGCCATCGTTTCCTCCGGCCAACGACGCATTAACGGAATGCTGATCATGTTTTTGCTTGCCGTTGCGGCATGCATTTTGAACGTAAGGCAAAGGCTACGGGCGAATTGACAGCCGACACATTAGAAACTCATACTGTAAGCGCCTGAAAATTTTCGAAGTCGATAAGGTTGTTCTGTTGGGGCACGGGCCGCGGCGTCGTTTGGGCAGCAAAATAGAAAAAGCCGGAAAAATTCGGCGAGGAAAAAATGACAGAAGAAAACAAGAAAAAGCCGAATCCGATCGACATCCACGTCGGAAGCCGCATCCGGCTTCGCCGCAATATGCTGGGAATGAGCCAGGAAAAACTGGGTGAAAACCTCGGCATAACGTTCCAGCAGATCCAAAAGTACGAAAAGGGCACCAATCGCGTCGGCGCCAGCCGTTTGCAGGCAATCGCCTCCATACTCGGCGTCCCCGTCGCCTTCTTTTTCGAGGATGCGCCCGGTCAGGAGCCCGTGGGCAACCGTGGATTTGCCGAGGATGCTTCGATGACCTCCGCCGTCGAATTCTGCGGCAGCCCGGAAGGCCTCCAGCTGAATCGCGCCTTCGTCAAGATCGCCGACGTGAAAGTGCGCCGCAAGATCATCGAGCTGGTGAAGTCGCTTTCCACCGACGAAGTCGATTGACTGGCCCGTGAAGAGTTCAACAAGGAAGGGGTCGTCGTAGCCGGGCATGCAATTTCTCGCGGCTGCGCGCATTGAGGGATGTTCATTCCGCAGATGCGCTAAAGCGCAGATCGATTTCGCTCGACACGCTTCCTCGAAGCCGTTTTCCTCAGTCTGTTGGTGCAAGGGCTGATCGCAGTGCGCCCTGCCGCCGTCTCGGGATGCAAAGATAATAACCCGCCGTCTCGGGATGCAAAGATAATAACGTCAAAATTCATGCCAGAACGGCTGCATGGCTTGACGAGCGACGCCCGGCACCGTTAACAACTGGCGCGCCAAAATCGGCGGCCTGCCGATATTTTTTTCAAGAGGGGACACCCGTGACGCGGCACAATTACTTCTTCACCTCGGAATCCGTTGCCGAGGGCCATCCCGACAAGGTCTGCGACCGCATCTCCGACGAGATTGTCGATCTCGTCTATCGCGAAGCCAGAAAGACCGGCATGGACCCGTGGAAGGTCCGCGTTGCCTGCGAGACGCTTGCGACGACCAATCGCGTTGTCATCGCCGGCGAGGTGCGCGTCCCCGAGACGCTGCTCAAGAAGGATAAGGAGGGCAACGTCCTGAAGGATGCGGCCGGCCATCCGATTGTCAACCCGGCCAAGTTCAAGTCGGTCGCTCGCAAGGCGATCCGCGAAATCGGCTACGAGCAGGCCGGCTTCCACTGGAAGACAGCCAAGATCGAGGTCCTGCTGCACGGCCAGTCGCCGGATATCGGCCAAGGCGTCGACAACGCCTCCGACCGGCAAGGCGAGGAGGGAGCCGGCGACCAGGGCATCATGTTTGGCTATGCCTGCCGCGAAACCCCGGACCTGATGCCGGCGCCGATCTATTACAGCCACAAGATCCTCGAATTGCTGGCGGCTGCGCGCCATGAAGGCAGCGGTGATGCCGGCAGGCTCGGGCCGGATGCCAAGAGCCAGGTCACCGTCCGCTATGTCGACGGCAAAGCGGCGGAAGTGACGCAGATCGTGCTGTCGACCCAGCATCTCGATGAGACGTGGGATTCGAAGAAGGTGCGCAACGTCGTCGAGCCCTATATTCGCGAAGCACTGGGCGACCTGAAGATTGCCGACAATTGCAACTGGTACATCAATCCGACCGGCAAGTTCGTCATCGGCGGGCCTGATGGCGACGCCGGCCTGACCGGCCGCAAGATCATCGTCGACACTTATGGTGGGGCTGCGCCTCATGGCGGCGGCGCTTTTTCTGGCAAGGATACCACCAAGGTCGACCGCTCGGCGGCCTATGCGGCGCGTTATCTCGCCAAGAACGTGGTTGCCGCAAAGCTCGCCGATCGCTGCACCATCCAGCTTTCCTATGCGATCGGTGTCGCCCAGCCGCTGTCGATCTACGTCGACCTGCACGGCACCGGCAAGGTCGACGAGGCAAAACTCGAGCGTGCACTGCGCGCCGTGATGGACCTGTCGCCTTCCGGCATCCGCCGCCACCTCGATCTCAACAAGCCGATCTATGCCAAGACGTCGTCCTACGGCCATTTTGGCCGCAAGGCCGGCCGCGACGGATCCTTCTCCTGGGAGAAGACCGATCTCGCCAAGGCGCTCAAGGACGCTCTCGCCGAACCGGTCGCCGAAGCAGTCGCCGCCTAACCGCGGCGCCTATGGATCCGAAGGACCGGCCAAGCCGTGCGACCGAGGCCTTTTTCGGTCGCCGGCGCGGCAAGACCATTCGACCACAACAGGCAGCGGCGCTGGAGAGCGGCTTCGCCGCCTACAGGCTCGATCTGACGGTTGAACCGCCGGCCGACTTGCGCAGCCTTTTCGAAGCCGAAGTTTCGGCTGTCCAGCTCGAAATCGGTTTTGGCGGCGGCGAACATCTTCTGCACCGTGCTACGGCCAGCCAGGCGACCGGCTTTATCGGCGTCGAGCCTTTCGTCAACGGCATGGCCAAGATGATGATGGCGGTCCGGGAGCGGCCGCTTGCCAATCTGCGCGTCTATGACGACGACGCCACACGTCTGCTGGACTGGCTGCCGCAGGCTTCGCTTGACGGCATTGACCTTCTCTATCCGGATCCGTGGCCGAAGAAGAAGCACTGGAAGCGGCGCTTCGTCAGCCCGGTCAATCTCGACCGCTTCGCGCGCGTCCTGAAGCACGGCGGAAAGTTCCACTTTGCGTCCGATATCGACAGCTATGTGAACTGGACGCTCCTGCATTGCCGGGCGCACGACGCCTTCACGTGGCAGGCAAGCGAAGCAGCCGACTGGCACCGGCCCTATGATGGCTGGCCGGGGACGCGCTATGAGGCCAAGGCCATTCGCGAAGGCCGACGGCCCGCCTATCTCACCTTCGTGCGGAAATAAGCGGGAAATTAGAGCTGAGCACAAGGCGAGCGGGCCGAGGGCTCTCGGCGCTCACTTGGCTCAGAAGCGACGGATCTTGTCGAAGGCTGCCGGCTCCATGCCGAGATTGCGCAGATCATGCGCACGCGGCTTGCGACCGCTTTCCACAGCCCGCGACGCGGCTACGGCGCTGCCGAACACGCTAAAGACATCGCCTATGGCTGAAAAAAATCCACGATTGTTCATGATGGTAACCCTTTCGAGCGCAGTGAGCGCTCCAATTGTGCAATGCAACATAGATAGTCGTGCGTGGCCGGTGCTCAAAGGGGGATCACTGCATGGGCGCCATGCATTTGGCGCAGCGCTGCGGACCCGGAGCCTTGCCGTCATGCAGGACGGGCTTGAAACGAGGACCACGATCGTCTATATCAGCTTCAAATTCTTGGTCGGTATGACGAAGAGTGGGTCCACCCGGTCCCGCTCTTTTTTATTACCTGCCGACCAACAGAAATCGAGTGACAGGACCGAATGACAGTGACGGCAAGCGAAGGCGACGACCGCATCATCCGCGAAAGCGGCATCGATGCGCGCATCGCGCTGATCGTTCAGCCGGTACTGCGCGCCATTGGCTTCCGCTTGGTACGTGTGCACCTGTCGGGCCAGAACGGGCTGACGCTGCAGATCATGGCCGAGCGCGAGGACGGCACCATGACGGTCGAGGATTGTGAAGAGGTCAGCCGGGCGGTGTCGCCGGCGCTCGATGTCGATGATCCGATCGAGAAGGCTTATTATCTCGAAGTGTCGTCGCCGGGCATCGACCGGCCGCTGGTCCGCAAATCGGACTTTGCAGCCTGGACCGGCCATCTGGTGAAGATGGAAACGTCGGTTCTCGTCGCCGACCGTAAGCGCTTCAAGGGCAAGATCGCCGAAAGCGACGCGGACGGTGTGCTGATCGAGCGTGACAAGGCCGCTTACGGCGAGGAGCCGACGGTACGTGTTCCCTACGATGCGATTGCCGAAGCGCGGCTGGTCCTGACCGACGATCTTATCCGCGATGCGCTGTCGAAGGACAACCGGGCGCGCAAGGAAGCCAGGAAACGCCGCGGCGAACCCGAAGACGCACCAGAGGGTGCGGAAGACGAAACCGAACAGGAAATGTGATTGGGCTGCCGGCCGTAAAGGTCGGCAACAAGCTCGGGAGAAAGAAGATGGTTGTAAGCGCCAACAGGCTTGAACTGCTGCAGATCGCCGATGCGGTCGCGCGTGAAAAGTCGATCGACAAGTCGATTGTCATCGCCGCCATGGCCGATGCGATCCAGAAGGCTGCGCGCTCGCGCTACGGCCAGGAAACCAATATCCGCGCCGACATCAACGCCAACACCGGCGAGATGAAGCTGCAGCGGCTGATGGAAGTGGTCGAGAAGGTCGATGACTACGCGACCCAGATTGCCATTTCCTCGGCGCGCGAGCGCAATCCGGACGCCCAGCTCGGCGATTTCATCGCCGAACAGCTGCCGCCGATGGATTTTGGGCGCATCGCCGCCCAGTCCGCCAAGCAGGTCATCGTGCAGAAGGTGCGCGAGGCCGAGCGCGACCGGCAATATGACGAATACAAGGACCGTATCGGCGAGATCGTCAACGGTACCGTCAAGCGCGTCGAATACGGCAACGTCATCGTCGATCTCGGCCGCGGCGAAGCGATCATCCGCCGCGACGAGCTGATTCCGCGCGAAAACTACAAGTATGGCGATCGCGTCCGTGCCTATGTCTATGACGTGCGCCGCGAACAGCGCGGCCCGCAGATCTTCCTGTCGCGCACCCATCCGCAGTTCATGGCGAAGCTGTTCACCATGGAAGTGCCGGAAATCTACGACGGCATCATCGAGATCAAGTCGGTCGCCCGCGATCCGGGTTCGCGCGCCAAGATCGCCGTCATCTCGCGCGACAGCTCCATCGATCCGGTCGGCGCCTGCGTCGGCATGCGCGGCAGCCGCGTCCAGGCGGTCGTCGGTGAATTGCAGGGCGAGAAGATCGACATCATTCCGTGGTCGCCTTCGGCCGCGTCCTTCATCGTCAATGCTTTGCAGCCGGCGGAAGTCGCCAAGGTCGTGCTCGACGAGGATGCCGAGCGCATCGAGGTCGTCGTTCCCGACGATCAGCTGTCGCTGGCCATCGGCCGCCGTGGCCAAAACGTCCGTCTTGCCTCGCAGCTCACCGGCTGGGACATCGACATCCTGACCGAGCAGGAAGAGAGCGAACGCCGCCAGAAGGAATTCGTCGAACGGTCGTCGCTGTTCATGGAAGCCCTCGACGTCGACGAGATGGTCGGCCAGGTGCTCGCTTCCGAAGGCTTCACCAGCGTCGAGGAAGTCGCGTATGTCGATTCCGGCGAAATCGCGTCGATCGACGGCTTCGACGAGGACACGGCTTCGGAAATCCAGACCCGCGCCCGCGAATATCTGGAGAAGATCGAAGCCGAGCACGACGAGAAGCGCAAGGCGCTCGGCGTCAAGGACGAGCTGCGCGAGATTCCCGGCATCACCACCGCCATGATGGTGACGCTCGGCGAGGACGGCGTGAAGACGATCGAGGATTTCGCCGGCTACGCCGCCGACGACCTGACCGGTTGGAAGGAACGCAAGGACGGCGAGACGAAGGTATTCCCGGGTGTGCTCGCCAACCACGGCGTGTCGCGCGCCGATGCCGAGCAAATGGTCTTGGCCGCTCGCCTGAAGGCTGGCTGGATCACCGAAGACGAGCTTGCCGCCGAGGGCGCGCCGGCTGACGAAACCGTCGGTGCGTGAGGTGAAACCGCATCGCACCGAACCCGCCCTTGGACGAGATGAACGATCGCACCTGCATCGTCACCCGCAGGCAAGCCGAACCGGATGAACTGATCCGTTTCGTCGTCGGCCCGGATTCGGCCGTCGTTCCGGACATCAAGAGAAACCTGCCCGGCCGCGGTTGCTGGGTGACGGCCGACCGCCTACATATAGAAAAGGCAGCGGCCAAAAACCTGTTTGCCCGTGCTTTTAAGGCGCAGGTGAGCGTGCCGGCCGATCTTGGCGGCATGGTCGACGCGCTGCTTTCCAGGTCCGCTCTGGGCATGCTTGGCCTGGCCCGCAAGGCGGGCGCCATAGCGCTCGGAGCGACCAAGGTCGAGAGCGCCGTGCGCGGCGGACTTGCACTTTTCGTGCTCCACGCGACCGAGGCTTCCGACGATGGCGTCCGCAAGATAAGCCAGGCGCGACGGGCAACCGTCCACCTCGGCGGGCCTGCGATCCGCGCTTACAAACTTTTCTCCGAGGCCGAGTTGAGCTTGGCATTGGGGGGTACAAATGTGATACATGCTGCCGTTCTCGCGGGAGACGCGGGCAGGGCGGTCCAGAAGCGCATGGTTGCGCTCGACCGATATCGGGGCGGTTCCCCGGACGATCTGGCAATGCTTGCGGCCGTTGCTGACGAAGATGATGCCGCAGAGGATATGGAATGAGCGATACGAAATCGGGCGACGACAAGACGCTGAGTGTTACGCCGAAGAAGACCTTGACGCTGAAGCGCCCCGGTATGGAACAGGGCACGGTGCGCCAGAACTTCTCGCACGGCCGCACCAAGTCGGTGGTCGTCGAGACCAAGAAGCGCAAGTTCTCGCTGCCCGGCGACAAGCCGGAGCCGGCGGCAGCGCCTGTGTCCGTCTTCACGCCGAAGCCGGTCGCGGCAGCGCCTGCCGTGCAGGAAGCTCCCAAGACGCCTCTCCCTCCGCCGCCGGTCGAACGCGGCGGCATGGTGCTGAACGAGTTGTCGCGCCAGGAAATGGAAGCACGCCGCCGGGCTCTCGAGGGCTCGAAGGTCCGCGATGTCGAGGATCGCCAGCGCGCCATCGAGGAAGCCAAGCGCCGCAGCGAGGACGAAGAGCGCCGCCGCCGCGAGCGCGAGGAATCGGCTCGCCGTCAGGCCGAGGAAGAGGCACGGCTGCAAGCCGAGGCCGAATCCCGCCGCCGTGCCGAGGAAGAGGCGCGCCGCCGTGCGCCGCTCGCCGCCGAACTGGCAACAGTCGATGACGAGGAAGAGGTCAAACCGAAGCGGACCGGTGCCGGCGCTCCAGTGCGCCGTCTGGTCACGCCGGAAGTGGCGCGTCCGGCCAAACCGACCAAGGGCGAGGAAGACCGCCGCCGCGGCAAGCTGACGCTGAATTCGGCGCTTTCCGACGAGGATGCGCGCGCCCGCTCGCTCTCGTCGATGCGCCGCCGTCAGGAGAAATTCAAGCGCGCGTTGCATAACGAGCCACGCGAGAAAGTCATGCGTGAAGTGATCCTGCCCGAAACCATCACCATCCAGGAGCTGGCGCAGCGCATGTCCGAGCGCGCTGTCGACGTGGTCAAGTTCTTCATGAAGCAGGGCCAGATCCTGAAGCCTGGTGACGTCATCGACGCCGACACGGCCGAACTCGTCGCCACCGAATTTGGCCACACGGTCCGCCGCGTCGCCGAGTCCGACATCGAAGAAGGCTTGTTCAACATCGCCGATCGTCCCGAGGACCTCCAGCCGCGTCCGCCGGTGGTAACGATCATGGGCCATGTCGATCACGGCAAGACCTCGTTGCTCGATGCCATCCGCAATGCCAACGTCGTCTCCGGCGAGGCCGGCGGCATTACCCAGCATATCGGCGCCTATCAGGTCGAGAAGAACGGTCACAAGGTTACCTTCATCGACACGCCCGGCCACGCCGCCTTCACGGCGATGCGTGCCCGCGGTGCCCAGGCGACCGATATCGCCATCCTCGTGGTGGCAGCTGACGACAGCGTCATGCCGCAGACGATCGAATCGATCAATCACGCCAAGGCGGCCGGCGTTCCGATCATTGTGGCGATCAACAAGATCGACAAGCATGACGCCGACCCGCAGAAGGTGCGTTCGGAACTGCTGCGCCATGAGGTGTTCGTCGAATCCATGGGCGGCGAGGTGCTGGATGTCGAGGTGTCGGCGACCAAGGGCATCAATCTCGACAAGTTGCTCGAAGCGATCCTGCTGCAGGCCGAAATCCTCGACCTGAAGGCCAATCCGGACCGCACCGCCGAAGGCGTGGTCATCGAAGCCCAGCTCGACAAGGGCCGCGGCCCAGTCGCTACCGTGCTGGTGCAGACCGGCACGTTGATGCCGGGCGACATTCTCGTCGCCGGCAACGAATGGGGCCGGGTACGCGCGCTCGTCAATGATCGCGGCGAGCAGGTCAAGGAAGCGCCGCCGGCAATGCCGGTGGAGGTGCTCGGCCTGCAAGGCACGCCGCAGGCCGGCGACCGCTTCGCCGTGGTCAACAACGAGGCCCGCGCCCGCGAGATCACCGAATACCGCCAGCGTCTGGCACGCGAGAAGGCGGTGGCCAGGCATGCCGGCCAGCGCGGTTCGCTGGAGCAGATGATGTCGCAATTGCAGACCAGCGGACTGAAAGAATTCCCGCTGGTTATCAAGGGCGACGTGCAGGGCTCGATCGAGGCGATCAACGCCGCGCTCGACAATCTCGGCACCGACGAGGTGCGCGCCCGCATCGTCCATGCGGGGGCTGGCGGCATTACCGAAAGCGACGTGTCGCTGGCGGAAACTTCGGGGGCTGCGATCATCGGCTTCAACGTTCGCGCCAATGCGCAGGCCCGCGCAGCCGCGGCTGCGGCAGGCATCGAGATCCGCTACTATTCGATCATCTACAATCTGGTCGATGATGTGAAAGCGGCGCTCTCCGGCCTGCTCTCGCCGGAGCGTCGCGAGACCTTCATCGGCAATGCCGAGATCCTCGAGATCTTCGACATCACCAAGGTCGGCAAGATCGCCGGCTGCCGTGTCACCGAAGGCAAGGTCGAGCGTGGTGCGGGCGTGCGCCTGATCCGCGACAACGTCGTCATCCACGAAGGCACGCTGAAGACCCTGAAGCGCTTCAAGGACGAGGTTTCGGAAGTTCCGGGCGGCCAGGAATGCGGCATGGCCTTCCAGAACTACGAGGACATGCGCGTCGGTGACGTCATCGAGTGCTTCCGCGTCGAGATGGTGACCAGGACGCTCTGAGCTCGACGTCCGAGTTCGGGCATCCATCGAGACCGGGCGGTGGTCGAAAGACCGCCGCCCAAACCATATGAGACATGTGGTGCGGTCCTATCCCGCGCCCCACGATTTCAGGATAGAGAAAAATGCCCCGTTCAATCACATCAGGCCCATCCCAGCGCATGCTGCGCGTCGGCGAGCAGGTGCGCCATGCTCTGTCGGAAACCTTGCAACGTGGCGAGATCCTCGATCCGTTGATCGAGAATGCCGTGGTGTCGGTCTCGGAAGTGCGCATGTCGCCCGATCTGAAGATCGCCACCGCCTTCGTCTCGCCGCTTGGCGCCAAGGATGCCGGCGTGGTGGTCGAAGCGCTCAACAAGCATGCGAAGTTCGTCCGCGGCCGTGTCTCCGGCGCGCTGCGGCAGATGAAGTACATGCCGGAATTCCGCTTCCGGCTCGACACCAGCTACGACAATTTCCAGAAGATCAACGAATTGCTGCACTCGCCCGAAGTGGCGCGCGATCTCAGCGCTGACGACAAAGACAAAGACGACCGGAAGGACAGCGAATAGTGGCGCGTCGCGGCAAGAAGAAGGGCCGGCCGATCTCGGGCTGGCTGGTACTGGACAAGCCGGTCGGCATGGGCTCGACTGAAGCCGTCTCCAAGATCAAATGGCTGTTCCAGGCGGAAAAAGCCGGCCATGCCGGCACGCTCGACCCGCTGGCGTCCGGCATGCTGCCGATCGCGCTCGGCGAAGCGACCAAGACCGTGCCATACGTCCAGGACGGCGCCAAGGTCTACCGCTTCACGGTTGCCTGGGGCGAGGAGCGTTCGACCGACGACCTCGAAGGCCCGGCGACCAAAAGCTCGGACCGCCGTCCGGCGGAAGCCGACGTACGGGCGCTGCTTTCGAAATATACCGGCGTCATCATGCAGACGCCGCCGCAATTTTCGGCGATCAAGATCGCCGGCGAGCGCGCCTACGACCTTGCCCGCGATGGCGAGACGATCGACATTCCGGCACGCGAGGTCGAGATCGGCCGGCTCGATCTGGTCGAGCACATGGCCGATCGCACCATCTTCGAGGTCGAATGCGGCAAGGGCACCTATGTCCGCTCGCTGGCGCGCGACATGGGCCGCGACCTTGGCTGCTTCGGTCACATCGCCGAGCTGCGGCGGGTCGAGGTCGAGCCGTTCACGCAGGAAGATTTCGTTACCCTGGCCGAGCTGGAAGCCGCCCGCTTCGGCGAGCAGGGCGAGCCGCAAGCAGCAGACGCCCCGATCGACTTCGGTGCCATCGATGCACTTCTGGTCGACACCGCCGCCGCGCTCGAATGCCTGCCGCAGGTCGCGATCAGCGATGATGCGGCAACCAAAATCCGCCTCGGCAATCCGGTCATCATTCGCGGCCGTGACGCGCCGGTAGAAGCGGAGGAGGCCTGCGCCACCGCGCGCGGCAAGCTGGTCGCCATCGGCGCCATCGAGCAAGGCATGTTCAAGCCAAAGCGGGTCTTTATCGGGTAACAGCTGTCTCTCGGCGCATGATCTCCAACCGGATTCTATTTTGGGAAAGGATCATGCGCTAAATCAACAGGGCGACGGCGTCGTTTGCCGTCCGAAGGGATGCGCGGCACCGACGCTGCATTCGAGGGGGCACATGGCAAAGGCTGAGACGGGCAGGAAGCGGGCGGCGCTCAAAACACGGAGGCCGCCGGTCGGGGCCTCGCCCGGCACGCTGATCGCCGACCCGGCGGCACGCCGTTCCGAGCTCAGGCTGACATTGATCTCGCCCGAAAAGTTCAAGACCATCGACAATGCCAGCATCGACGACGTCAACACCCATTGCCACAATTGGCCGGTTATCTGGCTCGATTGCACAGGCCTCGCCAACATCCAGCTGATCGAGGAGATCGGCCGGATCTTCAACCTGCATCCGTTGGCGCTGGAAGATGTCGTCAACACCGGCCAGCGGCCGAAGGTGGATTTCTTCGAGGACCATGCCTTTGTCGTCGTCAGGATGATCGACGATGTCACCGCGCATCGCTACGAACAGATCGCCGTCTTCTTCGGCAGGAACTTCGTCGTCACCTTCCAGGAACGCGAAGGCGACCCGTTCGATCCCGTGCGCAAGCGGATCGCAAGCTCGGTGCCCAACCGCTTGCGCTCGCGCGGCGCCGACTATCTCGCCTATGCTTTGATCGACGCCATCGTTGACAGCTATTTCCCGCCGATCGAGGCTGCCGGCGAATTGGTCGACAGCATTGAGGACCAGATGCTGAACCAGGCGCACAAGCATCAGATGCGGCAGCTTCACGAATTGCGGCGCGATGCCAATGTGCTGAAGGGCGTGCTTTGGCCGATGCGCGACGCGCTGGCGACCATGATCCGCAATGACGTCTCTTATGTGAAGGCCGAAACCAAGATATTTCTGAACGACACGCTCGATCATTCGCTGCGATTGATCGAACTGGTCGAAACCCAGCGCGACATGCTGACCGGCCTGATCGAGATGCACTTGTCGCTCAGCCAGGCGCGCACCAACGACGTCATCAGCTATCTGACGATCGTCTCGGTGATCTTCATGCCGCTTACCTTTCTCGTCGGCGTATGGGGCATGAATTTCGACCCCGACACCTCGCCCTGGAACATGCCGGAGCTGAAGGCCTATTACGGCTATCCGCTGTCGCTCGCCTTCATGGCGCTTGTTGCGGTCGGGCTCTTTGCGTACTTCAAATGGAAGAAATGGCTCTGACTAGGCGGAAGTGCCCGTTTATGCAGCAAAAAGCCGGCTTGTGAATTAGGCTGGCCTTTTTGTCGGAATTGCACTATATGCGCCGCAGCTTCGCGCTTTGACGCGTTGCTTGCACCGGCCCCTGCTGGACGACATCCCGGCTGAGGGCGTCCCGTTTCCTCAAACAGACAAGGAAAAACACGATGTCGATTACTGCCGAACGCAAGAAGGAATTGATGGGCGAATTCGCAACCGCCAAGGGCGATACCGGGTCTCCGGAAGTCCAGGTGGCCATCCTTTCGGAGCGCATCAAGAACCTGACCGACCATTTCAAGGACCACAAGAAGGATAACCATTCCCGCCGTGGTCTGCTCGCTCTCGTTTCCCAGCGCCGCAGCCTGCTTGATTATCTCAAGCGCAAGGACGACGCGCGCTATCAGACGCTGATCGAGAAGCTCGGTCTGCGCCGTTGACGAATTGACCGGCGGGTTCTTTCGAGAGCCCGCCGGTCGCGCATTGGAGCATCGGGTCATCCAAGGCTCCATGAAGGAAGTAGGAAGGAAGTAGAGCGCCGCGCATCGGTTTGGATGCGCAAAGGACGCTCTGAAGTTTAGATTTGCGCAGGATATTTTCCGAAAACCTGGTTTTCGGGTTCACGCGCAAGGCCACTCGGATCGATTGGCCAACCCGGTTTCGAAACAGCAGAGGGCCGCTCGAAACCGCCCATGGACGGTCATGGGGCAGGATTGCAGGACGCTCGTGCGGCAAATGCGCTGAATAGCCGAGCTTCCCGTTGTCTTGCCCGTGGCTGCCCGAGAAAGGAAGCCAAGGGAAAGGGGCATCCGCGCACGCTGAAACGGCGCGGCCCTTTCCGCATACGAAGGACAAGACATGTTCAATTACCACAAAGTGGAAATCGAATGGGGCGGCCGTCCGCTCATTCTCGAAACCGGCAAGATCGCACGTCAGGCCGATGGCGCGGTGCTGGCCACCTACGGCGAAACCAAGGTTCTCGCCACCGTCGTCTCGATGAAAGAGCCGAAACCCGGCCTCGATTTCTTCCCGCTGACGGTCAACTACCAGGAGAAGACTTACGCCGCCGGCAAGATCCCGGGTGGCTATTTCAAGCGTGAAGGCCGTCCGAGCGAGAAGGAAACGCTGGTTTCGCGCCTGATCGACCGCCCGATCCGGCCGCTCTTCGCCGAAGGCTACAAGAACGACACCCAGATCGTCGTCACCGTCGTCCAGCACGATCTCGAAAATGACCCGGACATCCTGTCGATCGTCGCCACCTCCGCTGCCCTGACCTTGTCCGGCGTGCCGTTCATGGGCCCGGTTGGCGGCGCCCGCGTCGGCTACATCAACGGCGAATATGTGCTCAACCCGCATGTCGACGAGATGCAGGAATCGAAGCTCGACCTGGTCGTCGCTGGCACCGCCGACGCCGTGCTGATGGTCGAGTCCGAAGCCAAGGAACTCGGCGAGGACCTTATGCTCGGCGCCGTCATGTTCGGCCACAGGGGCTTCCAGCCGGTGATCGACGCGATCATCAAGCTGGCTGAAGTCGCGGCCAAGGACCCGCGCAACTTCACCGCGCCGGACTATTCCGCACTTGAAGCCGAGATGCTCAAGATCGTCGAAGGCGAGCTTCGCGACGCCTACAAGATCACCGACAAGCAGAAGCGCTATGCCGCCGTCGACGCCGTCAAGGCGAAGGTCAAGGCCGCGTTCGCGCCGGCAGAAGGCGAAGAGGCCAAATACACGTCCGAACAGATCGGCACCGTGTTCAAGGAACTCCAGGCCAAGGTCGTGCGCTGGAACATCCTCGACACCGGCTCGCGCATCGACGGCCGCGACCTGAAGACGGTCCGCAAGATCGTCTCGGAAGTCGGCGTCCTGCCGCGCACGCACGGCTCGGCGCTGTTCACTCGCGGCGAGACCCAGGCGCTGGTCGTCGCCACGCTCGGCACCGGCGAGGACGAGCAGTATGTCGATTCGCTGACCGGCATGTACAAGGAGAAGTTCCTCCTGCACTACAACTTCCCTCCCTATTCGGTCGGTGAAACCGGCCGCATGGGTTCGCCGGGCCGCCGCGAAATCGGCCATGGCAAGCTCGCCTGGCGCGCCATCCGGCCGATGCTTCCGACCGCCGACCAGTTCCCCTATACGTTGCGCGTCGTTTCGGAGATCACCGAGTCCAACGGTTCGTCGTCGATGGCTACCGTCTGCGGCACCTCGCTGGCTCTGATGGACGCGGGCGTGCCGCTGGCCAAGCCGGTCGCCGGTATTGCAATGGGCCTGATCAAGGAAGGCGAGCGCTTCGCCGTGCTCTCCGACATTCTTGGCGACGAGGACCACCTCGGCGACATGGACTTCAAGGTTGCCGGCACCGCCTACGGCATCACCTCGCTGCAGATGGACATCAAGATCGAGGGCATCACCGAGGAGATCATGAAGATCGCCCTCGACCAGGCCAAGGATGGCCGTCAGCACATTCTCGGCGAAATGGCCCACGCGCTGTCCGGCGCACGTGCCGAGCTCGGCGAGTTCGCGCCGCGCATCGAGGTCATGCACATCCCGACCGACAAGATCCGCGACGTGATCGGCTCGGGCGGCAAGGTCATCCGCGAGATCGTCGAAAAGACCGGCGCCAAGATCAACATCGAGGACGACGGCACCGTCAAGATCGCCTCGGCCAATGCCAAGGAGATCGAGGCGGCGAAGAAGTGGATACACACCATCGTCGCCGAGCCGGAAGTCGGTGAAATCTACGAAGGCACGGTCGTCAAGACCGCCGACTTCGGCGCTTTCGTCAATTTCTTCGGTCCGCGTGACGGCCTCGTCCACATCTCGCAACTCGCCAATGACCGCGTCGCCAAGACCTCCGATGTGGTCAAGGAAGGCGACAAGGTCTGGGTCAAGCTGATGGGCTTCGACGAGCGCGGCAAGGTCCGCCTGTCGATGAAGGTTGTCGACCAGGCCACCGGCAAGGAAATCGTGCGCGACAAGAAGAGCGAAGGCGAAGAAAACGCCGCCTAAGCTGATCTAACCATGCAATCGAAGCGGGCGCGCCGGAAGGTCGCGCCCGTTTGCGTTTCAACAACAGCCTTGCAGTTCAAGAGTGGTGAATGTCCGCCGAGCCGCTGAAAACGCTTTTCCATCCGTTCGAGGCCGGTGCTGTTTCCCTGCCACGAAAGGATGAACGCATACTCTTTCTCGGTGCCGAGCCCGGCTTTCTCTTGCCGGAAGGGTTTGATGCCAAGCTTCATCTTATCCAAGGCTTCAGGCCGCACTTTCGCGCCTTGCAGGCGTCCGGCTTCGCGGTCACGCCGCAGGTCGAAGGCGAGGCTTTCGACGCGGCATTTGTGCTCGCTGGCCGCCATCGCGGCCAAAACGAGTTGCGCGTTGCCGAAGCGGTCGGACGCGCAGCACCAGGCGGGTTGATCGTCGTCGCCGGCAGCAAGGACGATGGAATCGCCAGCCTGCGCAAGCATGTCGGCGCCCTTGTGCCGCTCGAAGGCCACCTGCCGAAGCATCACGGCATTGCCTTCTGGTTTCGCCGGCCGGCCGATACCGTTGCCGCGGCAACGCTTCCCGCCGCCAATCCGGACTTGGTGGTCGAGGACCGCTTCCGCACGGCCCCAGGCATGTTTTCCTTCGACAAGATCGATGCCGGATCGAAGCTGCTGGTCGAAAATCTGCCCAACGATCTGCGTGGCAGCGTTGCGGATTTCTGTGCCGGTTGGGGCTATGTCGCCGCCGAAGTCGCCGCCCGCTCACCCGGCATATCGGCGCTTGACCTTTACGAAGCGGATTTCGAGGCGCTGGAGGCGGCCAAGGCCAATGTCGGCAACACAGGCGTGGAGCCACGTTTCTTCTGGATAGATCTTTTGAGCGAACCGGTCGAGCGCCGCTACGACGTGGTCGTCATGAACCCGCCCTTTCACCGCAGCCGGGCGACTGAGCCGGAAATCGGTGCCGGCATGATCCGCGCGGCAGGCAAGGCGCTGAAGCCCGGCGGCCGGCTGTTCATGGTGGCAAACCGTCAGCTTCCCTACGAACCGGTGCTGGAGGCCGCCTTCTCCAGCCATGCTGAACTCGCCCGCGACGGCATGTTCAAGGTCTTATCGGCGCGACGCTGAAATCCTGCGGGGCAAGCCGGCGATACGTCGCTCGCGCTATTCCCGCCCGCCGTCGGTCTGCTTCAATTCGTCAAGCGTCGGCATGGAAACGATGTGATAGCCGGAATCGACATAGTGGATTTCGCCGGTGACGCCGGAGGACAGGTCGGACAGCAAATAGAGCGCGGAGCCGCCGACTTCGTCGATCGTCACTGTACGGCGTAGCGGCGAGTTGCGCTGCTGGTAGGAGAACATGTGGCGTGCGTCGGAAATCCCGGCGCCCGCAAGCGTCCGTACCGGTCCCGCCGATATGCCGTTCACCCTGATGCCGCGCGGGCCGTAGTCGTTGGCGAGATAGCGGACGCTGGCCTCCAGCCCCGCCTTGGCGACACCCATAACGTTGTAGTTCGGCATGACACGGACCGAACCGGCATAGGTCAGCGTGATCATCGAACCGCTATCCTTCATCAATGTGGCGGCGTGACGGGCGATCTCGGTGAAGGAGTAGCAGGAGATCACCATGGTGCGGATGAAGTTGTCGCGGCTAGTGTCGGCGTAGAGGCCTTTCAGCTCGTTCTTGTCGGAAAAGCCGATGGCATGGACGACGAAATCCAGCCCGCCCCATGCCTTCCCCAAAGTCTCGAAAGTCGCGGCGACCGACACGCTGTCCTCGACGTCGCAAGGCACCACCAGGGATGCGCCCAATTTCTCGGCGAGCGGCTTGACCCGGCGCCCGAAGGCCTCGCCCTGATAGGTGAAGGCGAGGTCCGCGCCATGTTCGGACAGTTTGCGGGCGATACCCCAGGCGATCGAATGATCGTTGGCAACACCCATGACAAGCCCGCGCTTGCCCTTCATCAATCCGTCCATCGTCGGCAAATCCTTATGCGGAATAGCGCTGGAAAATCAGCGTTGCGTTGGTGCCACCGAAACCGAACGAATTGGACAAAACGGTGTCGATCCTTGCATCGTCGATGCGCTTGCGCACGATCGGCATGCCCTCGAATTCCGGATCGAGGTTCTCAATGTGGGCGCTCTCGCCGATGAAGCCGCCTTGCATCATCAGGATCGAGTAGATCGATTCCTGCACGCCGGCGGCGCCCAGAGAATGGCCGGTTAGCGATTTGGTCGACGTGATGAAAGGCATCTTCTCGCCGAACACCTCGCGGATGGCGCCCATTTCCTTGGAGTCGCCGACCGGCGTCGAGGTGCCGTGCGTATTGATGTAGTCGACCGGCGAGGACACCGTTGCGAGCGCCTGCTTCATGCAGCGCGCCGCGCCTTCGCCCGACGGCGCCACCATGTCGTAGCCGTCCGATGTCGCGCCATAGCCGACGATCTCGGCATAGATCTTGGCGCCGCGTGCCTTGGCATGCTCGAGCTCTTCAAGAATCAGCACGCCGGCGCCGCCGGCAATGACGAAACCGTCGCGATCGACGTCGTAGGCGCGTGAGGCGACCGATGCCCTGTCGTTGAACTTGGACGACATGGCGCCCATGGCATCGAAGAGATCCGACATCGTCCAGTCGAGATCCTCATGGCCGCCGGCGAAGACGATGTCCTGCTTGCCCCACTGGATCAGCTCGTAGCCATTGCCGATGCAATGCGCGGACGTCGAGCAGGCCGATGAGATCGAATAGTTGACGCCGTGGATCTTGAACCAGGTGGCAAGCGTCGCCGACGCGGTCGACGACATCGCTTTTGGCACCGCGAACGGCCCGATCCGCTTGGGGCTGCCGTTTTTGATCGTGGTCTCGGCCGCCTCGACGATTGCACGGGTCGACGGTCCGCCGGAGCCCATCACGATACCGGTGCGCTCGTTGGTGATGTCGGCCTCGTCGAGGCCGGCGTCTGCGATCGCCTGGTCCATTGCGACATGGTTCCAGGCAGCACCCTGCGACAGGAAGCGCATGGCGCGACGGTCGATCATGCCCGATGGGTCCAGCGTCGGCGCACCCCACACCCGGCAACGGAAGCCATGCTCGGCGAAAGAGTCGGAGAAGCTGATGCCGGATCTGGCATCGTGCAGCGAGGTCTGCACCTCGTTGGCATTGTTGCCTATCGACGACACGATGCCGAGACCTGTGACTACGACCCGTCTCATTCGCAACTCCTTCCAGCGCCGACCCCGAACCTGAAATCAATTTCCGGAATGGAACCATGCGCAAAATTAAAGTGCTACAGCGTCCTTTGGACGTCCAAGACGTGGCACTGTAGGGTCTTCGTTCAGACGGCGGCCGACTGCTTGGACAGACCGACCTTCAGATCCGTTGCCGCATATATGGGCTCGCCATCTGCCTTCAGCCAGCCATCGGCGATGCCAAGCACAAGCCGACCGCGCATCACGCGCTTGAAGTCGACGCCATACTCCACCTTCTTGACCGAAGGCGTGACCATGCCTTTGAACCTCACCTCACCGGTCGACAGCGCCATCCCCTTGCCGGGTTCACCGAGCCATCCGAGATAGAACCCCGTCAACTGCCACATGGCGTCCAGGCCTAGGCATCCTGGCATGATCGGATTACCGATGAAATGGCAGGCGAAAAACCACAAATCCGGCTTGATATCGAATTCCGCGCGGATGAAACCCTTGTCGAACGCACCGCCGGTCTCGCTGATCTCGGTGATGCGGTCGAACATCAGCATCGGCGGATAGGGCAGCTGCGCATTTCCCGGTCCGAACAGCTCGCCGCGGGCGCAGGCAAGCAATTCCTCGTAACCGTAGCTGGATTTCGAACCCGCCATCAATCTCGTCCCCGTGATCGTCCCGGGCGATAGGCGCCCTTGTCGGTGGTTTCCTAACACAATCTGTTTCAGGCCGGAAACCGGCGTTTGCGCTTAACCTGCCCGTCTGCCCGGGTCAATGCGCGCTATTGATCGCATTCGGTCGACAGAATATATGTCAGGACACGTCCGGTTTCGGCAGATGCTCAATTTCTGCCATTTTGGACCTGTCTGAGGCGGAACTGTGAGCGCGACGGATACATGGATCTGGGTTGCCGGAAGGATAATGTCGCTGTGGACAAGCGGGTTCGCGAGGCCGGTCTGAGGCCGACACGCCAGCGCATCGCGCTGGCCGATCTGCTTTTCGCCAAGGGCGACCGCCATCTTTCGGCCGAGGAACTCCACGAGGAGGCGCTTGCCGCCGGCGTGCCGGTGTCTCTGGCCACCGTCTACAATGCTCTGCACCAGTTTACCCAGGCCGGTCTTCTGCGCATCCTTGCCGTCGAGGGATCGAAGACTTATTTCGACACCAACACCTCCGATCACCATCATTTCTATATCGAGGGCGAAAACAGGATCTTCGATATCGACAGCGGCCCGGTGACGGTTTCCAACCTGCCGGAACCGCCGGAGGGCATGGAGATCGCCAATGTCGATATCGTGGTGAGACTGCGTCCGAAACGCTGCGACTGACCGGCGCCTTATGAAATTCCTGGATTTGACGCTCCGGCTCGAATGGGTCGCCGTCGCGGTGGCGGCTCTTGTCTTCTATGCAATCGCCGGTGTTTCCTGGTGGCTGTTTGCCGTGCTCATTCTGGCGCCCGACCTGTCGATGCTGGGTTACATGGCCGGGCCGCGCGTCGGGGCCGTCGTCTACAACGCCTTGCACATACTGATCTTGCCCGTTCTGCTGGCGCTTGTCGGCAGCGTCTTTGACAATGCAATGGCGGTAGCTGTCGCGCTGATCTGGATCGCCCACATCGCCATCGACCGCGCTCTGGGCTACGGTTTGAAGCTGTCAAGCAGTTTCCAGGATACCCATCTCGGCCGCATCGGCCGCTAAACCATCCCCGAACCGAAGATCAGCGAAACAAATGCCGGATCCGGTGCTTGTAGCGCTGGCCCGACCTGCGGTTCGGAAAAGTCAGTTCTTGACCTTTTCGCCGGGATAGGCACCCCAAACCAGCGACTGCGCGAGCCAGCCGGTATGGCCGTCGAAGGTCATTTCGCACCACTGGCCATCGCAGGACTTGATCGTGCCCATCACCCCCGGTTCGAGGATCGCGATGACGCCTGCGTCTTTTGCCGGGTCGTCAAGGAGGTTGACGCGAGCGTCCTTGCCGCGCTGCCAGGGGGCGACGATCGCCGTGCGACGGCCCGAAAGCAGCGACTGATTGATCCAGCCTTCCGAGCCGTCGGCATCACGCACACGGCGCCACGTATCGAACTCCTGGATGATCTCCATCGGCAGGCCTGGCTTCATATACATCCAGTCGACGGAATAATTGACGCCCGGCCCAACGCGCGAGTTGACGCGGCCGGATTTCAGGCTGACGAAGCGCGGCAGCGGCAAGCCGCTTGGTCCGAGCGTGACGCTCTGGGCGGGTGCGGCGGCACTTTGCGCCATCACCAGTGGGCTATGGATGAGAGCGCCGAGGAATGCTGCACTGAGGGTCAGGCGGAGCGACGCGAAACCAGACACTTTCGTTCCTTTCGGCGCCGGCCCATCGGCCTTCGCCCCTTTTTCTTTGTCTTCGGCGGCACCGCTTGTTACATGAATGACCGGTACCGCGATCGGCTCTCAGTTTCGCCGTTCTTGGTTAAAGAGGTCTCAACGAGATCGGGTTCGAGGAAACAATGGCAGGCAAAAAGAAGCCCCTCGTCGTCATCACGCGCAAATTGCCCGACCCGGTCGAGACCCGCATGCGCGAGTTGTTCGACGCCCGCTTGAATGTCGAGGACAGGCCGATGACGCAGCCGGAACTGGTGGCGGCGGTCAAGGAGGCCGACGTGCTGGTGCCGACCGTGACCGACAATATCGACGCGGCGCTGATTGCCCAGGCCGGCGACAACCTCAAGCTGATCGCCAATTTTGGCAATGGCGTCGACAAGATCGACGTTGCGGCAGCGGCCAAGAAAGGCATCACCGTCACCAACACGCCGAACGTGTTGACCGAAGATACGGCCGACATGACCATGGCGCTGATGCTGGCCGTACCGCGGCGGCTGGCCGAAGGCGCCAACGTGCTGACCGGCGATAAGAAATGGGCGGGCTGGTCGCCGACCTGGATGCTCGGGCGGCGCATTTGGGGCAAACGGCTCGGCATTGTCGGCATGGGTCGCATCGGCACCGCCGTCGCCAGGCGCGCGAAGGCGTTTGGCCTCTCGATCCACTACCACAACCGCCACCGCGTACTGCCGGCAATCGAGGACGAGTTGGAAGCGACGTATTGGGAAAGCCTTGACCAGATGCTCGCCCGCATGGACATTATCTCGGTCAATTGTCCATCGACACCGGCAACCTTCCACCTGCTTTCGGCGCGGCGACTGGCGCTTCTGCAACCGTCAGCTTACATAGTCAACACCGCGCGCGGTGATATCATCGATGAGGAATCGCTGGTCAAGCTCATCCATGACGGCAAGATCGCCGGCGCCGGCCTCGACGTCTACGAGCACGAGCCGGCGCTGAACAGCAAGCTGCTGAAGCTTGCCCACAAAGGCAAGGTCGTGCTGTTGCCGCATATGGGTTCGGCGACGCTCGAAGGCCGTATCGACATGGGCGAGAAGGTGATCATCAATATCCGCGCCTTCTTCGATGGTCATCGCCCGCCCGACCGCGTGCTGCCGTTGAGGGCGTGACCTGCCGTCACGCCGGCACGGTCTTGCCGCGGCAACCGCGCGTTCGTCGTTGGATAGCTTTGGCTTACGAAAACGCCTTGCGCATGGTGATTGAGGTCGGCCGGTCGTAGCCCTTGTGCGCTGTCCGTTCGGTTTCACGAAAACCGAGGCGGGCAAAGGCTGCGTGATTTCCGGTCAGCTCGATCCGGGTCTGGAGCTCGATGGCAGTCCTGTTGTGGCTGCGGGCAAGATCTTCGACGGCCTGCATCAGCTGTTTTCCAATGCCTTGTCCCTGAATACCCGGCTCGACCGCGAGCTTTCCAACATAGAGCTCGTCTGCGCGCTTCAGGATGAAGACGCAACCGACGATCTCGTTTTCCTTCAGCGCCAGGAATGCTGTCTCCTCCAGCGCTCTAGCCCTGAGATTTTCAACGGTGAGCCGATGCGCCGAGGACGGCGGGTCAATAACCCCGTCCATAAAGGCGAAGGCGCGCATGACCAGCGCCAGCACCTCGTCCCAACGGTCGAAATCGGCCGCAAGCTGCACGATGGAAACGTCGGCAGGCAGGCTCACGGGCTGGTTCGCTTGTAGCGGATCGTGTCGAAGCGTGCCGCCAGCGCATCGTAGAGCAGCAGTCGTCCGACCAGCGGCTCGCCAATCCCGGTGATCAGCTTGATCGCTTCCATGGCTTGCAGCGTGCCGATGACCCCGGTCAGCGCACCGACAATGCCGGCCACCGCGCAGGATGGCACCAGTCCCGGCGGCGGCGCCTCGGGAAAGAGATCGCGGTAGCTTGGGTTCAACTTGCCGTCCGGGCCGATTTCGAATGGCTTCAGTACGGTGACCGAGCCGTCGAAGCGGCCAACGGCGGCATGCACGAGCGGCCGGCTTTCCGCGGCGCAGGCGTCGGCCACCGCGTAGCGTGTCTCGAAATTGTCGGAGCCGTCAACGACGATGTCATAACGGGCAATGAGGGTAGGGGCGTTGTCCACGGTCAGCCTGAAATTGTGCTCTTCCACGACGACGTTTGGATTGATGCGGATGATCGCCGCTCTGGCGCTGTCGGTTTTCGCCACCCCGACATCGTCCGTGGCGTGGATCACTTGTCGTTGGAGGTTGGAAAGCGAAACGATGTCGTCGTCGACGATACCGAGAGTGCCAATCCCTGCGGCGGCGAGATATTCGAGCACCGGCGCTCCCAATCCGCCGGCGCCAATGACGAGCACCCGCGCCCGCTTCAGCCGCTGCTGGCCGGCGCCGCCGATCTCGGGCAGCACGATGTGGCGGGCGTAGCGTTCGAGCTCTTCATCGGTGAGGGCGGCTGTGATCATCGCCGGACCATATAGCGGAGGAAAAAGCTTGTCAGGTATCAATGCATGCCGCTCAGAAGTGCGCCATGAACCAAGTTCAAATGGTCGGCCTGACCGTGCCGTGATCGACGGTCAGGAATTGCGCGCGTCCCTTGAGGCTGTCAAACAACGCGGCATCGGTCCCGGTCATGAAGGCCTGGCAGTTTAGTTCCTCCAGGATCGAGAACAAGGCCGCCCGTCGACCGCCGTCGAGATGGGCGGCGATCTCGTCGAGCAGCAGGATCGGTGTCATGCCCGACATCTCGCCGGTTAGCCGCGCATGCGACAAGACAATGCCGACCAGCAGCGCCTTCTGCTCGCCGGTCGAACAGAGCTCGGCCGGCATCGCCTTGGGCCGGTGGCGCACCACGAGGTCGGAACGGTGCGGGCCGTCGAGCGTGCGTCCGGCGGTGCGGTCGCGGTCGCGCCCCTGGGCAAGCGCACGACGGAACCGTTCCTCTACGTCGACGGCCGGCAAAATACCGAGTTCGCCTTCCAGTTCGCCAGAGATGCCGATGTCGGCTTGCGGAAACGGTCCGTCGCCGGGCAGCCGGTCGATCATGGCGGCGAGCAGGCGCACCAGTTCGGCACGCGCCGCGGCAATCGCCACGCCGGTCTCGGCCATTTGCATCTCGATCGCATCGAACCAGGCACCGTCGCGTGAACCGTCGGCGAGCAGTCTGTTGCGGCCGCGCATTGCCTTTTCGTAGTCAAGCGCGCGCTGGCCGTGGCCAGGATCGATCGCCAGCACCAGCCGGTCTAGGAAGCGCCGGCGGTCGGCGGCCGGCCCGGGGAACAAGCCGTCCATGGCCGGTGTCAGCCAGACCACGCGCAGCCATTCCAGCATGTCTTCGGCTGAGCGTGCCGTCGCGCCGTTGATCCGCACCCGCCGGCCGGCTTCGCCGTCGCTGCCCGATATTCCGGTACCGATCTCGACCTGGCCTTCCGGCCCGTCAAGCCGGGCATGCAGCGCAAAGCCACCGTCGCCGCCTTCGCGCGCCACCTCGGAATAGGGTGCGCGGCGCAGGCCGCGGCCCGGCGTGAGCAGCGAGATCGCTTCAAGCAGATTGGTCTTGCCGGCGCCATTGTCGCCGGAGAAAACCACAGCGCCGGGATCAAGGTCGATTGCCAACGCCGCATAGTTGCGGAAATTCGTAAGTATGAGCTTACTTATGTACGTCTGCTGCGGTTTTGCAGATCTGGTCACGACAGCAAGATGGCCCCGTTCGGGCCCTACACCCGCATCGGCATCAGCACGTAGAGCGCGGTCTCGTCGGCCATGTCGTGGATCAGCGTCGGGGAACCGGCATCCGCCAGCATGAACTTCGCCTCCGTGCCGGTCAGTTGCGCGGCAACGTCGAGCAGGTATTTGGCGTTGAAGCCGATTTCGATCGGATCGGACGAATAGTCGGCCGCCAGTTCCTCGGTGGCACTGCCCGAATCCGGGTTGTTGACCGCAAGCGTGACCTGCCCTTCGGCGATCGAAAGCTTCACCGCCCGGCCGCGTTCGGACGAAATGGTCGAAACGCGATCGACGGCAGCGGCGAAACTCTGGCGATCGATAATCAGCTTCTTGTCGTTGCCGGTCGGAATGACGCGCTGGTAGTCCGGGAAAGTGCCGTCGATCAGCTTGGAGGTCAAGATAACGCTGCCGATGGTGAAACGGATCTTGGTGTCGGACAACTCGGTGGTGACTGCAACATCGGGATCGTCGACCAGCTTTTGCAGCTCACTGACCGTCTTTCGCGGGATTATGACGCCAGGCATGCCCTCAGAGCCTGCCGGCGCATCGATCTCGGCGCGCGCCAGCCGGTGGCCGTCGGTCGCGACAGAGCGCAGCTTCAGCTTGCCGCCGGCCTCGTGCGTGTGCAGATAAATGCCGTTCAGATAATAGCGCGTCTCCTCGGTCGAGATGGCGAACTGGGTCTTTTCGATGAGGCCCTTTAGTCCGACGGAATCGAGCCGGAAAATATGCGAGAACGACCCGGCTGAAAGCTCGGGAAAGTCGGACTGCGGCAGGCATTGCAGGCGGAAGCTCGAGCGCCCCGACGTCACCGTCATGGCGTTGCCGTCGTCGTCGGTCTTCAGCGCCACCTCCGCGCCGTCGGCAAGCTTGCGCACGATGTCGTAGAGCAGATGTGCCGGGACCGTCGTCGCCCCGCCACGTTCGACCTTTGCCGGCGTTGCTTCGGTCACCTCCAGGTCGAGGTCGGTCGCCTTCATTTCAAGGCTGGCCCCCTCGGCGCTGAGCAGCACGTTCGACAGGATCGGAATGGTATTGCGCCGCTCGACCACGCGGTGAACATGGTTGAGCGACTTCAGGAGATTTGACCGTTCCAGGATAACACGCATGACGAAACAGGCTCGCTTGAATGAATGAACGGGTCTCCGGCAAGCGGCGCCCCGCGAAAGGTCTGAACAGGCTCAGAATCTGCGTAAACTGACAGGAAAAACCCGGCAAACGCAAGCCCGCGCCACCGGTTCGGACCGGCTGCACGGGCTTTCTGGGGATAAAAAGGCCGGAGTCCGCGAGCCGGCGTTTTTCGGGCCGTCAGGCCTGGTCGTTGATCAGCCTTCTCAGCAATTCGAGTTCCTGCGCCAGTGTGTTGTCGGCACCGGAAAGATCCTCGATCTTGCGCACCGCATGCAGCACGGTCGTATGGTCACGACCGCCGAACCGCCGCCCGATCTCCGGCAGCGAGCGCGGCGTCATCACCTTCGACAGATACATGGCGACCTGCCGTGGCTTGACGATGGTGCGTGTGCGCCGGTTGGACAGAAGTTCGGTCTTCGACACGTTGTAGTGGCGCGCGACGATGCGCTGGATGTCCTCGATACGCACCCGCTTGGGTTCGCCCGAACGATAGATGTGGCCAAGGATCTCGTCGATGCGGTCGATGGTGATCTGCGGTTCGAAGGATTGGCGAAACAAAAGCTGGTTGAAGGCACCTTCGAGCTCGCGTCCGCTGCCGGTCACCGTGCGGGCGACGTGGTTGAGGATCTCTTCGGAAATATCGAGCGACGCATCGTCGAGCTTGGCGGTGGCAAGCCTGAGCTTGAGCATACCAATACGCATGGCGAAATCCGGGGCTGACATTTCCAGCGCGACGCCGCCGTTGAGGCGCGAGCGGACGCGTGGCTCCAGCGACTCCAATTCCGACGGCGGCCGGTCGGCAGCGACCACCACTTGCTTGGCGCTGTCGAGCAGCATGTTGATCAAATGGCAGAATTCGTGCTGGATCGACTTGCCCTGCAGGAACTGCATGTCGTCGATGATGAGAAGGTCGATGTCGCGCAGCTGTTCTTTCAGCGTCAGTGCGTTGTTGTCGCGGATCGCGGTGGCGAACCGCCACATGAAATACTCAGCCGTCAGATAGACGACCCGCGATTTCGGATTCTGCTTCAGCGATTCTGCGGCGATCGCCTGCAACAGGTGCGTTTTGCCCAGCCCGACCGTCGCGTGCAGAAAGAGCGGATTGAAACGCACCGCGCTCGACTGCGATTCCGCGACCGCCTTGGCCGCGGCAAAAGCCACTCGGTTCGATGGTCCTTCGATGAAGGAGGTGAAAGTATAGCGTGGATCGAGTGGCGAACCGAGAACATTGTGCCGGAACTCGGTTTCTGCCGGCATCCCCGGGCGGGGTACCGGGACCCGTTCCACCCTGCTGGGGCTCGCCGTGCCCGCAGAGAGCGCGGTTTGCGTCTGCCTGGTCATCTTGCGCGCCGGGGCCACTTCTGGCTCGACGCTGTTGCGGCCCTGCCGTGTGGCGGTGCGAACCACGATCTCGATCTTGAGGATCTCCGGATCCTCGTGATTCCACAACTCGGTGATGAGATCGAGATAGTGGCCGTTGATCCATGAACGCAGGAATGCGGTTGGCACTGAGATGCGGACAATGCCCTTAGAGGATTCAGCGACCTTCATGCGCCCGAACCAGCTCGAATAGACCTCGGTTCCCAGACGCGCCTTCAACTGGGCCTTGACCCGATCGAACTTCTGTTCAGCTTCATTGGAAGCCGCCATGTCGTTCCTTCCGATTAACGTTCCAGGAAATGGGAGGTCGCCTGTAAGCTCCCTTTCGATGCCGCCGCTCTGCATGATCGAGTTCCTTGTCTCTTGTACCTGTTTTCCGCCGGGGATGCGCCTCCTGCATCCATGTTTCCGGCGACCGTGTCTTCGCTGCGACACCATCGCCGCCGCCGGCTGATGAATCGCCTCGTTGTCGGTCCGGCGCCGAAGAGCCGATCCGCTTTGGTCATGTCAGGGCAACAAAATGCCGTCCGGCGAAAAACCGCCGGCGCACCGTCGACCTGCCATGTACAATTACGCCAGTCCCCTACCGTATCGAAAAGACAAACCAACCCCGTCCGCGGAGTTGAATCCGCAGTGTAAACTCTGCCAATTTGAGCTGGCCGGTTTCAGGCTGGTCAAGGGCCAAGGGCCCGTCCCTTCGATGGACAGACATTACCGAAATCGCTGTGGATAGGGCAAGGCCACCCCTAACGGATTTTTAAGGAATCTGACTAGCAAGGGACGTTTCGAACGCCATGCCGCAACAGTTGATTTTGACAAAGCCATTGTGATTCAAACCCTTTTCCGGCGAATGTGAAAAAGGCCACACAATGCGAAATTTTCTGAAATAATTCACTTGACAGCCAATTGCCGCCTATCGGCCGCAGCTGATGTGAACAAGCTGTGGATCACCATCGGTAAACTTCTGAAAAAAAACAGTAATCTGTGACGCTCGGAAATTTTCGCATTGGCAGTTTCGAAGGCTCCGAATATCAGCGGGCATGTATATGCCGGCAAAGCATTTCGAACTTTGAAATCCACCCGGAGCGCCATTTTGCGGGCTTTCTTTTAAGTACTTGCCGGCAAACGAAAAAAACCCGGCGCGATTGGCCGGGTTTGAAGAAGCGCAGTTCAGGAAAAGGTATATTAGGCCGACAGCACCTTGACCCGTTGGGCCAACCGCGACACCTTGCGCGATGCCGTGTTCTTGTGCACCACGCCCTTGGTCGCGGCGCGCATCAATTCCGGCTCGGCCACCTTGAAGGCAGCCTGTGCGGCCGCCTTGTCGCCAGCCGCGAGCGCCTCTTCGACCTGGCGGATGTAGGTCCGGACGCGGGAGCGGCGGTTCTTGTTGATCGCTGCGCGACGGGCGATCTTGCGCGTTGCCTTTTTGGCCGAGGAGGTATTGGCCATGGTGCCTCTCTTCTGATCTGGTGGGCGCTTGCGGGATACCGCAGGGCGCAAAAAACAAACGGGCAGCCACAGGGCCGCCTCGATTGGTGCGGCTTATAGTTCAGCTTTTCCGGCGCGTCAACGCTGCAGCGCTTTCTTTTTGACCGGCGCCTTCGTCGTCTCATCGGTTCGTGAAATTCGGCTTCCGCTTGCCGGTGAAGGCCGCCATGCCTTCCTTCTGGTCATCCAGCGCAAACAGCGAATGAAACAGCCGGCGCTCGAACCGCAGACCCTCGGTGAGCGTCGTCTCATAGGCGCGGTTGACGGCCTCCTTTGCCATCATCACCGACGGCAAGGAAAAACCAGCGATCTTGGACGCTGCCTTAAGCGCTTCCTCGATCAACTCGCCGGCTGGCACCACGCGCGAGACAAGGCCGGAACGCTCGGCCTCAGCTGCGTCCATCATTCGACCCGTCAGGCACATATCCATCGCCTTCGACTTGCCGACAAAGCGGGTCAGGCGCTGCGATCCGCCCATGCCGGGCATGACGCCCAGCGTGATCTCGGGTTGGCCAAACTTGGCGGTGTCGGCGGCGATGATGAAGTCGCACATCATCGCCAGTTCGCAGCCGCCCCCCAGCGCATAGCCCGCCACTGCCGCGATGATCGGCTTTCGTGCCCGCGTAAATTCCTCCCAGCCGACGAAGAAATCCTGCAGATAGGCATCCACATAGGAGATGGACTGCATTTCCTTGATATCGGCACCTGCCGCGAAAGCCTTTTCCGAACCAGTGATGACCATGGCGCCGATGTCGGCATTGGCGCCCATGCTATTCACCGACGCGACCAGTTCCGCCAGCACTTGTGAATTCAGCGCGTTGAGCGCCTGCGGCCGGTTCAGCGTAATCAGCCCGACCTTGCCGCGGGTTTCGACGATGATGGTTTCATAGCCCATGCTTTGCTCCTCCTCGCTTCTGGTTCAAGCCTGACAGGCCCGGCAGTGGAAAGTCGAACGACCGCTTTGCACGATACGCTCGATGTGGCCGCCACAACCAGGCTTGGAGCAGGCTTCCCCCTCGCGATCGTAAACCGCGAAGGAATGCTGGAAGTAGCCCAGCGATCCATCGGTCTGCATATAATCGCGCAACGACGAGCCGCCGGCGGCGATCGCATCGGCGACGACCGAGCGGATTGCTTCGGCCAGGCGTTCGCTCTGCTCTTTGGCTTTCTTGCCGGCTCTCGCGAGGGTGCCCGCTTCGCGCAGCGGCGACAGGCCGGCCCGCCAAAGCGCTTCCGAGACGTAGATATTGCCTAGCCCGGCAATCAGCCTCTGGTCCAGAAGTGCCGCTTTCAGCGGTGACTTGCGACCTTTCAGCAACGAAGCGAGCAGCGCGCCGTCCAGTGCGTTGCCTGTAGGCTCGACGCCTAATCCCGCCAGCATCGGATGCATGTCGGGCTCGCCTTCCGAAAACAGCATGAACCCGAAGCGGCGCGGGTCGTTGAAGATCACGCGAGAGCGGACGCCGGCAGGGGATGCGATGTCGAAGACGACGTGATCGTGAGCAGTGTTTTTCGAACGTTCGTGGTGGAACGCGCCGGGCGTTGCGCTCTCGTCGGCCGTTTCGATGCGAAACGAACCCGACATGCCGAGATGGCAGATCAGAACCGGGCCGTTGTCCATGTGCATTGTCAGATATTTGGCACGGCGGCCGAGCGCCGCAATCGTCTTACCGGTCAGCCGCTCCGAAAATCTCTCGGGGAACGGAAACCGCAAATCCGGCCGGCGTGCCTCGACACCGACAATGCGGGCACCTTCAAGGGCCGGCTGCAGACCGCGCCTGACTGTCTCTACCTCCGGCAGCTCAGGCATGGCCACCTATCGTGGCATGGAAGGAGGTGCCGTAACGGCCGCGCGCCAGCCCGAGATGTTCGGCCACGGTTTCGCCGATGTCGGCAAATGTTGTCCTCAGTCCGATGTCTGCGCCTTTGAAACCCGGCCGTGTCCCGATAATCGGAATACGCTCGCGCGTGTGGTCGGTGCCGCGCCACGTCGGATCGTTGCCGTGATCGGCGGTCAAAATGAGCAGATCGCCTGGCCTCAGCCGTGCGAATGCCTCGGGCAGGCGCCGGTCGAAAGCTTCGAGTGCCGCGGCATACCCCGCAACGTCGCGCCGATGCCCGAACTCGGTGTCGAAGTCGACAAAGTTCGCGAAGACGAGGTCGCCGTCGCGGGCGTCTTCCATGGCACCAAGCGTTTTGTCGAACATCGCCATGTTGCCGGCAGCCTTGCGGACTTCCGAGATCCCCCGATGGGCGAAAATGTCGCCGATCTTGCCGATCGCGATAACCCGGCTGCCGCGCGCCGTCAGCCGGTCGAGCAGCGTCGGTTTCGGCGGCGGTACGGCATAGTCGCGACGATTATGCGTTCGCTCGAACGTGGCGGCGGTTTCACCGATAAACGGCCTCGCGATGACGCGGCCGATATTCAGCGGATCGACGAGCCTGCGCACCACTTTGCAGAACTCGTAAAGCCGTTCCAGGCCGAAATGAACCTCATGCGCGGCGATCTGCAGGACGGAGTCGATCGAGGTGTAGCAGATCGGCTTGCCGGTGCGGATATGGTCTTCGCCGAACCGTTCGATAATCTCGGTGCCCGGAGCATGGCAATTGCCGAGGATGCCAGGCACCTTCCCTTCACGCACCATTGCTTCGGTCAACTCGGCCGGAAAGGCGGGAATCTTGTCTGGGAAGTAACCCCAGTCGAAACGGACCGGCAGGCCGGCTATTTCCCAATGGCCCGATGGCGTGTCCTTGCCGCTCGAAACCTCTTGGGCCGCGCCGTGAAAGGCGGCGGCAAGCGGCGCACTGCCGGCATTCTCGAACCTGAAACCCGTCGCCGTTGCCGCGGCCTGGCCGAGGCCGAGTGCGAGCATGTTTGGTACAAGAAGGGGTCCGGCACGCAGGCCTTCGCGATCGGCGCGGCCTTCTGCGCAGGCCCGCGCGATGTGTGCGAACGTATTGGAGCCGGTGTCGCCATAACGTTCGGCATCGGCCGCGCCGCCGATGCCGAAGGAGTCGAGGACAAAAAGGAAGGCGCGTGCCATCGAAAGGTTCATCATTGCCTGTGTGTTGGCTCAGACATAGGGTTCCGCGCCGCCATTGGCAATTCGGAAACCCAACGGCACGGCTTGGCGTGCTGGTCCCGGAGAGACGAATCGCGGCATGGTCGATCTGCGGATGGAAATGCGCGGCGCGGAGCTCGCATGAGGCTTGCCCTGACAGCATTCGCCGCCGTACTGGCTTTGCTGCTGGATGCGTCTTGCACAAACCTGGTGCGAGCCGATTGGCGCGATGTTATCGGAACGTTCCGTATCGGTATCGTCGCCGAACCGTTGCCGGTCCGAGGGACTATGTGCTGGCTGCAGCCATCGTGCGTCTAGTCTCGGCCCGCGGTCGCAAGCAATAGCAACAGACCGGTTAGCGGGCTTCAGGCGTCAGCAATCGCTGCACGGAATGGTCGGGCTCCTGCGTGGCCGCAGATAATAAGTTTCCGCCATCGATATCGAATTGAAGACCGAGCTCAACCCGAACCGGCTTTGGCCGTCCGCCGACCAGGTGATGATTGGCTTGTAGGCGAGATCGCTTTCGACCCGAATGAGGAACGTGCCTTTGATCTTGAGCGCGCTCGGGACCGTTGTGGTGGAATCCTTGACTGCGTCGACGCTAGAGACGCCATCGACCAGTTTGCGCGACCACACGACCAGAACTTTCGGCGTCGTCTCGTTCGTCACCTGTATCGCCGTGATAATGATCTTCGGTTTCGAGCGGTTGTAGGGCTGGAGCGTGGAACTGCCGATCGCCATGATGGCATCGACATCGGCCGCCTTGACGGTCTGCTGCTGCGTGACGAGGTCCGCTACCATGCTGCCGATGCGGCTGACCTTCTTGCTGGTCTCGATGGCTTGCGAGGCCTCCATTGTCATAAAGTACATGATCAACAGGACAGGCACGATGAGGGCAAACTCGACAGCCGCAATACCGCGGCGGTCCGAGCAAAGCCGGACTGCTCTTGTACAAATCCCTGCGATGCCCAGCTGTGCCCCCGCACGAATCATGGCTTTGCCCTTTTCAAGCGACTACGTGGTTCAGTTGTCGAACGGCTCGTTCTGCCAAGTGATCGAAGCAAAATGCAGCGTTTTGCCGTCCTTCAGGTTGGCCATCGATTTGGCCATGAAGTCGGTCATCACCGGCCATTTGTAAAAAACACGCAGCATGTTTCTCGACTCCGCCAGGCCAGGTGCGACGGTGAAGGTCTGTGTGCTCGTGCCCTTGGTCAGCACGACGTCGCCATCCTGGATCTTGAAACCGGCCAGCGCCGCATCGGCGAAGGTCGGATATTCGCGCAAGTCCACCAGCAATCCGGGACAGGTCTTGGCGACCATGATCTCCAATTTGGTGCAGATCATATCCCGCAGCTTGGTGCCGGACACATCGGCCGGTCTTAGTTGGCCGGTACGCAGCTGGCGCGCGATGTCGTCGGTTGCGTTTGCCATCACTTCCTGTGCGGCAAAAGAAATGCAGCTCTCCAGGATGGCGAAGACAAGAAGCGCGAAAGGAATTGCAAGCATGGCGAATTCGATCGCCGTGCTTCCGCGGCGGTCGCCCAAAAACCGTCTTGGAGAACCTGCTCGTCCTGCCTTGCTCATGTCCTCTGCCCGCCGATGCCGCTTCTGTATCGGTCCCACCCTTAGTCGGAACCGATTGAAGTCCGGTTGGAATGACCGTTAAATTCAACGGGAAGGCCTTAACCCGGCGATAACCGAAGCACGTTCTCGCCAAAGACGGAGAAGTCGGCTAGCTAATGCCCGGCGCTCATCTCGGCCTCAGAGGCCTTCTCGGCATCGCTCTTGTACGAGCTTTCGCAATATGGCGCGCAGGACATGGTCTGTACTTCGGCACGCCGATAGATGCGCACCGACGACGCTGCCTGGCGCACGACGGTTATTTGCTCATCGACGATCGGGTTGCCATCCTGGTCGAGGACGACGAGATTGGTGACGCCAAATCCCTTGCCGGTCAGTACGATCGTCGATGCGTCCTGCACGGAGGCGTCGGCGATCGCCGGATTGCCGACGACAATCGTATCGGCGGCGCGCGACAATTTGATGATCTTTGCCTGGTTCATCGTCACCTCGATGCCGGCGCCGGCCTTGGCTGGAAAGGCGAAAGCCGCTGCGGCAAAAAGCACGGCAACTGGAAATGACGATCTCGGCCCGGCCATTGAGGCGCCCCCTGGCAAACTGTTCAACGGAACATGAACGAGATTGGTGAACCAACCGTTAAGCGGCTGGAGTTCAGGATCAAGCCGGAACCGGCATTGGGCCTAGCCGACACGGCTGGAACGTCTTTGCCGAATTGCGCCTTTTGTCAGCCCGTGGGCCTGGCGGCGGGTATTTTAGTTCTGGGTTAACCACGCAATGTCGTCGAAGCGGGAAAGGAATCGGTAAGCCTGTTTATTAAGCCGATTGAAACAGCTTCTCCTTAGATTCGCAGTATCCGATCAGCCACCAAGAGAAGTTGACGGAAGTGCTGTAACAATTGGAGTAGGAGCTCGAATGTCTAACCTCATCGCACGTTTTGTGAAGGACGAATCCGGCGCGACCGCTATCGAATACGGTCTGATCGCCGCTCTTATCGCACTCGCCATCATGGTCGGCGCCGGCCAGCTCGGCAACTCGCTGAACGCCAAGTTCACCGCCATCTCCGCTAAGGTGAACGGTAGCTGACCGTAACGGGTTCGTTGTTCCGAAATAAGGGCCGCCGCACTGGCGGCCCTAATTAGTCCTGGTATGATTTGAAATTTAGGCCTCATCAGTCGTTAATCGAATAGGATTAGGGTGGGGCCAGATGCAATTGGGTCATAGGCGCTCCGATGCTTGAAGCCGTGATCTTCGTCGTGTTTCCGTTCTGCATGCTTTTTGCCGCGATCTCCGACATGCTTTCGATGACGATCGCCAATCGCGTGCCGGTGTTGCTTGTGGTCGTCTTCGCCTTGGTTGCGCCTTTGACCGGTATGGACTGGGCCACCTATGGCTGGCATTTCGCCGCCGCCGGCCTGGTTCTCGCGGTGACGTTCGGCCTGTTCGCGCTGGGCGGCATGGGCGGCGGCGACGCCAAGCTTCTGGCTGCCACTGCCATGTGGATGGGACTGAACATCCATCTCATCGAATACCTCGTCGCCTCGACATTCATCGGCGGCCTGCTGACGCTAGCCATCCTCGCCTATCGAAAATCGCCGCTTGCCGCCGTCACAAGCCATAATCCGTTCCTGCGCCATTTCGCCGATGAGGCGACCGGCGTTCCGTACGGCATCGCGCTTGGCATTGGCGGTCTGCTCACCTATTCCGACTCGCCATTGATGGCCTGGGCACTTACCAGGCTGGCGGGCTGAATTTCACTTTACGCGGTTGGCGCCGAGCAGGCGAGTTGGCCACGTTTTCCTTCGGGCCGGGCTTGTCGGTCCAATTTATATAAACGTTAAATTAATCACGATCGTAAGTATAACATTAACCTTGTTTTGACGATTGCCGCTGCAAAGTCCCGCTTGGCTACGTGGTTTGCCAAGGCGAGGTTCGGACAGATGCCAGCATCCCGATTGATTATTCTGAGCGTGGCGATAGCCGCGGCCGGTGGTGCAGGCTATGTCGCGAAGAACATGGTCGTGGCTCCGCCGCCTCCGGTTGTCGATTCCGGTCCTCAGGCGCCGGCGATCGCGCTGCAGGATGTGCTTGTTCTTTCCGGCGACGTTCCGATGGGCAGTCCGCTTGAAAACAACATTTCCTGGGAGTCATGGCCGTCCGCAGGCATCAACGCAAATTTCATCACCCGCGCCGCCGAGCCTGAAGCGCTGGACAAGCTGAAGGGCGCCGTCGCTCGCGTGGCGCTCTACGCCGGCGAGCCGCTGCGGCGCTCGAAGCTGATCGGTGAAGGGCAAAGCTTCATGTCGTCGATCCTGCCCTCCGGCATGCGGGCCGTTGCCACAAGCATCTCGGCCGACACCTCGGCCGGTGGCTTTATTCTTCCCAACGATTTCGTCGACGTCATCATGACCCGCCGAGCCGATCCCGCCAATGGCGGTGGTCCGGGCTTCACGACCGAAACTATCCTGAAGAACATTCGCGTCCTGGCGATCGACCAGACCATTCAGGAGGACGAGGAAGGTAAGAAGACCAGGGTTGGCCAGACCGCCACCCTGGAACTGACGCCGCAGCAGTCCGAGATCATCACCGTCGCACAGCAGATGGCGGATCGCCTGACATTGGCGCTGCGCTCGATCAAGGACAGCCAGGACAAGAATGTGGGCGAAGCCGATTACCTGGTTTCCGGCAATGGCCGGCGCGGAACAGTGCGGTTGATCAAGTCGGGCGAAGTTTCCGAAGTGGGGGCAAGGAAATGAGGCTAAAAACCAAACTGCCGCTCATCCTGGCTGCGGCGATCGGCCTGTTTCTCTTTGGAACGAATGCATATGGCATTGTCGATGCCAGTGCGGCGGGCAATGCCAGGGTGACGGCTTCGACCGCCACCCAGCGGGTCAAGCTCGGACTGAACAAGTCGGTGGTCATCGACCTCCCGAGCGATGCCTACGACATTCTCGTCGCCAACCCCGCTGTAGCCGACGCGGTGACCCGCACCGCCAGGCGCATCTATCTGTTTGGAAAGGCGGTCGGCGAGACAAATATCTTCGTCTTTGGCCCGAATGGCGAGCAGATCGTCAGCCTTGACCTAGCGGTCGAACGTGACGTCGCCGGGCTGGAGGATTATATCAAGCGCTTCATCCCGTCATCGGAGGTCAAGGTCGAGTTGCTGAACGACAACGTCGTTCTGACCGGAACCGTGGACACTCCTCTGGACGCGAAGCGCGCGGCCGATCTGGCAACTATTTTCGTGTCCGGCGGCGAGGCAACCACGGGTCAATATTCGCAGACCGCTGCCGGCGGTTCGGCTGAAGCCGGCGTCGCGATCGATAACCCGGATGCCGAGCGCCGCGTCAGCAAGATCGTCAACCTGCTGCAGATCATCGGCGACGACCAGGTGACGCTGAAGGTGACGGTCGCGGAAGTCAGCCGCTCGGTGATGAAGCAGCTCGGCGTCAACATGGTGGGCAACGGCAGCAGCAACGGCATCAGCTGGGGCGCGGTAAGCGACAATTTCACTGGTTTGGGCAAGTCGCTGTCGAACTCGGGCCTCTCTATCGGGAGCTCGACGCTGCAGGCCTACATAAATGCCATGGAACAGTCCGGTGTCATGAAAACCCTCGCCGAACCAACATTGACGGCCGTATCCGGCGAGAAGGCGACCTTCAAGGTTGGCGGCGAATACAACATGGTGACCAGCGTTTCCCAAGCCGTATCAAACGATAACCAGACCGGTCTGAAGACGTATTCGGTCGAGAAGATCGAATACGGCATTGGCCTGGAATTCCAGCCGGTGGTGCTGTCTCCCGGCCGCATCAGCCTGAAAGTCAGAACCTCGGTTTCCGAGCCGACAACGGAGGGGTCTGTGTCTTTGTCCGAAGGCGTAACGAGCCCGGGCATGAATGCCCTGTCGCTCCGCAAGCGCTTGGCCGACACAACAGTGGAACTGCCTTCGGGCGGCTCAATGATGATTGCCGGCCTTGTCCGCGATGATCTCAGGCAAGCCGTCAACGGCTTGCCCGGTCTGACAAAGATTCCAGTGCTTGGCGCGCTGTTCCGCAGCAGGGATTTCGTTCGTAACGAGACCGAGCTCGTCATCATCATTACGCCGTATCTGGTGAAGCCGGTGGCGCGCAACGATCTTGCCAAGCCGGATGACAATTTCAACGCCGCCAGCGATGGTGCCGGCATTTTCCTTGGCCGCGTCAACCGTGTCTACGGCACCATGCAGACCGACAAGCCCAACGGCCGTTACCACGGCGTTGTCGGCTTTATCTACAAGTAAGCGGGGAAGCGGTCATGTCTAAGGCAGCATCGAAGGCACGGGCGATCACCGCGACGCGGTCGGTCCATTCGCGAATCTGGCGGCCGCCCGTTCCCATTATGGCGATCGCGGTGGCGGCATTGCTGGCCGGCTGCGCCAATCGCGACAGCGTCACGGTGGGTGCCATACCGGACGATTATCGCACCACCCATCCGATCGTCATAGCCGAGAAGATACAGAAGATCGACCTTCCGGTCGGCGCCGGCGACCGTGGCATGACCAGATCCCAGCGTGACACGCTCCTGGGCTTCCTGGACGGATACGACAGGAGCGCGGCTCCGGTGCTGACGATCGAGATTCCGAGCGGCTCAGCCAACCAAATCGCAGCGGCCGCGGCCGGCCGCGATTTCGCCAGGCTGGCCATAGCCAGCGGCATCAGCCGGAAGCGGATCGACATGCGGTCTTATCAGTCTGTTTCGGCCGAAGCGTCCGCACCGGTCCGTGTTGCCTACGTCTCCCTGAAGGCTCAGACGGATAAATGCGGGCGCTGGCCCGAAGACCTGCTGCAGACTTCGGAAAACAAGCACTATGCCGATTTCGGCTGTTCGTATCAGAACAACCTGGCTGCCCAGATGGCCAATCCGTCCGATCTGATCGGGCCACGCAAGCCGACCCCGATCGACGCGGAAAATCGCGGCGCGGTGATCGACGTCTATCGTGACAGAGGTATTTCGGACGAATTCCTCGGCAATTCGGAAGTCGAATATTAACGAGTGTTGAGGCTCAACAAACCCTAAGCCGCGCAAGTCACGGAAAGTGATGACAATGAGCAATCTTGCCTATGACACAGAGGTACCGGGCGGCGAAACCTCGGAGCAGGATATTGCCGCGATGCAGGCGTTGCGGCCGATCCCGCGCATTTCGATCCAGGCATTTTGCGAGACCGAAGGCGTAGCCAATCCGGTCGAGCGCGCCGGCGAGGATCGCCGCATGGCCAAGGCCCATCTGAAGGTGCATATGGGGGGCATCCCCACCGCTATCGAATTCTATCAGTCGGCGCCGACGCCGAACCTGATCCTGCTTGAATCGCGCAGCGAGCCGAAGCTGTTGCTGGAACAACTCGCCCAGCTCTCCGAGCATTGCGACCCGACCTCCAAGGTGGTGGTTGTCGGCCACTACAACGATGTCGGCCTGTACCGCGAACTCATCCGTTCGGGCATTTCCGAGTATGTCATCGCGCCCGTATCGATGGCCGACATCGTCAGCGTGGTGTCTTCGATTTTCGTTGATCCGGAAGCTGAGCCGATCGGCCGCTCGATTGCCTTCATCGGCGCCAAAGGCGGCGTCGGCTCCTCGACCATAGCCCATAATGTGGCCTGGGCCATGTCGTCCCTTTTCAAATCCGAAGTGGTTGTCGCCGATCTCGACCTCGCCTTCGGAACGGCCAATATCAATTTCGACCAGGATCCGGCGCAAGGCATTGCCGAGGCAGTCTTCTCGCCGGAACGCGTCGACGAGGTCTATCTCGACCGGCTGCTCGCCCAATGCGCCGAGCACCTGTCGCTGCTTGCGGCCCCTTCGACCCTGGAGCGGGTCTACGATTTCGATCCCGACGCCTTCACCCAGCTTATCGACATAGCCCAGCGTAGCGCGCCGCTCCTCGTGCTCGATGTTCCCCACGTGTGGGCCGGCTGGACCAAGAACACGCTGGTCAAGGCCGACGAGATCGTCATCACGGCGACGCCCGAACTGGCCAATCTGCGCAACACGAAGAACCTGGTCGACATGCTGAAGCGGCTTCGTCCGAACGATCCCCCGCCAAAGCTTGTGATCAACCAGGCCGGTGTGCCGAAACGTCCTGAGATTACGCCGTCCGACTTCTCCGAATCGCTCGGCCTTTCGCCGATGTCGGTCATCCCGTTCGAGCCGCTTTTGTTCGGAAATGCTGCCAACAACGGACGTATGCTCGGTGAGATGGATGCCAAGAGTCCGGTTGTCGCCACGATCAACGAGATCGCCCATGTGCTGACAGGGCGCAGCGAAATCAAGGTGAAGAAAAAGGCTGGCCTCGGCAATCTGATCGGCAAGCTTTCGCGCAACAAGAAGTGATGCCTCAGCGGTGGAATTGGTAAGCGATCATGTTTGGTAAAAGAGGCAGCGACGACGGCAACCGGACCATTCCGGAATTCCGTCAGCCAGCACCCGCACCTGCTGCGCCGGCGGCCGCGAACCCTGTGGAAGCGGCTGTAACTGCCAGGCCGGCGGCGCTGCCGCCATCCGGCGCGCCTGCCGCGCCGGCGGTTCGCCGTGCGGTCGAGCCGCCGCCATTGGCCCCGGAGCCGAAAAATATCCAGCGCCAAAAGAGCGAAACCTACTACGACACCAAAAGCCAGGTCTTCGCCGCACTCATCGATACGATAGATCTGTCGCAGCTCGCCAAACTCGATCCCGAAAGCGCGCGCGAGGAAATCCGCGACATTGTCAACGACATCATCGCGATCAAGAATTTCGCGATGTCCATCGCCGAGCAGGAAGAGCTTCTCGAGGATATCTGCAACGACGTTTTGGGCTACGGGCCGCTGGAGCCACTGCTTGCCCGCGACGATATTGCCGACATCATGGTCAATGGCTCCAAGAACGTCTACATCGAAGTCAACGGCAAGGTCGAGCAGACCGGCATCCGTTTCCGCGACAACCAGCAGCTCCTCAACATCTGCCAGCGTATCGTCAGCCAGGTTGGCCGCCGCGTCGATGAATCAAGCCCGATCTGCGATGCGCGTCTTCCTGATGGCTCCCGTGTCAACGTCATCGCACCGCCCCTGGCTATCGACGGCACCGCACTTACCATCCGCAAGTTCAAGAAGGACAAGCTGACGCTCGACCAGCTGGTCAAGTTCGGCTCGATTTCTCCACAAGGGGCCGAGATTCTCAAGATCATCGGGCGTGTCCGCTGCAATATTGTCATCTCGGGCGGTACCGGCTCAGGCAAGACGACGCTGCTCAATTGCCTGACCAACTATATCGACCGCGAAGAACGCGTCATCACCTGCGAGGACTCAGCTGAGCTGCAATTGCAGCAGCCGCATGTGGTGCGTCTCGAAACCCGTCCGCCTAACCTCGAAGGCGAGGGCGAAGTGACCATGCGCGACCTGGTCAAGAACTGTCTGCGCATGCGCCCCGAACGTATTATCGTCGGCGAAGTGCGCGGACCCGAAGTGTTCGACCTGCTGCAGGCGATGAACACCGGCCATGACGGCTCGATGGGAACGATCCACTCGAACAGCCCGCGCGAATGCCTCAACCGTATAGAGTCGATGATCGCCATGGGCGGCTACACGCTGCCGCAAAAAACCGTGCGCGAAATCGTCGTCGGCTCCGTCGACGTGATCATACAGGCTGCACGCCTGCGCGACGGATCGCGGCGTATCACCCACATCACCGAGGTGATCGGCATGGAAGGCGACGTCATCATCACCCAGGACATCGTTCTCTATAACATCAAGGGCGAGGACGCGAACGGCAGGCTGCTGGGCGAGCACGTGTCGACTGGCATCGGCCGTCCGCATTTCTGGGAGCGCGCCCGCTACTACGGTGAGGAGCAGCGCCTCGCGGTCGCGCTCGAGGCGATGGAGAAACGCGCTGATTGATCCGTCTGGAAGCGTGGGGGCCAGGGTCGATGTTCGGAATTGACGGCACCGTATTGGCATTCGTCGTGCTCGCCGGCTTCAGCGCCGGCGCTGTGGCCTATGCTTTCCTGTTCAACCGGATCAGCACCGAGAAGCAGGTCGGCAAGCGGCTTGAATCGATCAAGACCGCCGAGACGGATCGTTCCGTCGTCAAGGCGTCGCGCGATCGCGTGGCGGAAGCGGCCAAGCGTCGCAAGTCCGTCCAGGATTCGCTGAAGGATCTCGATCAAAAGCAAAAGTCCAATCAGAGCCTGGTCAAGAAACCACCGCTGAAGATCCAAATCCGTCAGGCCGGCATGAAGATCTCGCTTGAGCGCTTCTATGTCTACTCGGCGGTCTGCGGAGTCGTCTTGACGGCTCTTGTCTATTTCATCGGCGCACCGTTGCTGGTCTTGCCGGCTGCGCTGCTGGTCGGCGTCTTGGGTCTGCCCCGCTGGTTCGTCTCGTTTCGCCGCGCGCACCGCGTCAAGGCGTTCCTCAACGAATTTCCGAACGCGCTCGATATCATCGTGCGTGCGGTAAAATCCGGCCTGCCGCTGAACGACGCCGTGCGCCTGATCGCCAACGAATCCCCCGAGCCGGTCAAGACCGAGTTCCGCCGCATAGTCGATTCGCAGCAAATGGGTTTGTCGATCCCCGACGCGGCCATGCGCATGCCAGAAACGATGCCGTGCACCGAGGCGAGCTTCTTCGGCATCGTCATCCAGATCCAGTCTCAGGCCGGCGGCAATCTTTCCGAAGCGCTGGGCAATCTTTCGCGCGTGCTTCGCGACCGCAAGAAAATGAAAGCCAAGGTCCAGGCATTGTCCATGGAAGCCAAGGCATCCGCCGTGATCATCGGCGCGTTGCCTTTCGTCGTCGCCTTTCTCGTCTATTTGACGAGCCCGAACTACATCATGCCCCTCTTCATCACCAGCACCGGCCATCTGATCCTCGGTTGTTCCGGCATCTGGATGTCGATGGGCGTCCTGGTAATGCGCAAGATGATGAATTTCGAAGTCTAGGACTCGCGTATGACCGATCACGTCATCAGAACTCTCACCGACCCGTCCCTGCTGATCGCACTGCTGGTCGGCATCGCGGTGTTTGCGACCGTCTTCACGCTGCTGCCCGCTTTTGGCGGGAACCAGCTCAAGGCGCGCATGAAATCCGTAGCGCTGGAGCGCGATGAGCTGCGCGCCAAGCAGCGCGCGCGGCTGGCAGTCGAAGCCGACCGCCGCCGCAAGGGCCTGCGCGAAGAACAGTCGGTCGGCATGCGCAATATTGTCGATCGCCTGGATCTCAGGCGTGCGCTGGCGGATGAAGGTACCTTGCAGAAATTGAAAGTGGCGGGTTTTCGCGGGCAAAATCCGCTGACGCGCTTCCTTTTCTTCCGTCTCGTCCTGCCCTTCATCGGCTTTGCATTGGCGGCGATGTATCTGTTCGTGCTCGGCGGATTGCCCGAGCAGCCGCTTTTCGTGAAGCTGTTCGTGTGCATCGTGGTAGCCTATGCGGGATTCTACGCGCCGGTGCTCTACGTCAACAACCGCGCTACCAAGCGCAAGCAATCGATTCAGATGGCGTGGCCGGACGCGCTCGACCTGTTGCTGATATGCGTCGAGTCCGGCATGTCGGTGGAAGCGGCGCTTCGCAAGGTCGCCGATGAGATCGGCGCGCAATCGGTGGCATTGGCGGAAGAATTCATCCTGACAAACGCCGAGCTTTCCTATCTGCAGGAGCGCAAGCAGGCCTATGAGAACCTTGCAAGCCGAACTGGCCTGGAATCCGTCAGGTCGGTGTCTCAGGCGTTGGTTCAGGCCGAGCGCTACGGCACGCCCGTGGCGCATGCGTTGCGGGTGCTTGCCAGTGAGAGCCGCGACATGCGCATGAATGCCGCCGAGAAGAAGGCGGCCGCGCTGCCGCCGAAGCTCACCGTGCCGATGATCCTGTTCTTCCTGCCGGTGCTGTTCGCCATCATTCTGGGTCCCGCCGGCATTCAGGTGAGCCAGCGCGGCATCTTTGGCGACCAGCCGAAATCCAGCAGCGAGTAGCGCCAGCGGCGTTGCCAGAAACGCTGATACGATTCAGAGCCACGCTGCCGGTGCACCGCGGCTCTTTGCGTTAGACATGTTGCGGAATTCGCGCGCCGGTTCGGCGCTCGAAGCGGTCAGTTGGTGGCGGGCTTTGCCTTGTCCTGGTCCTTGAGCTGGCTCCAGGCATTCTGCTGCGCCAGCATCTGGCGAAGGTAAGCGACGTTAGCCTGCGCCTGATCCTGCGACAGCTCTTGCGAGGCGATCTTCTCGGCCTCGTCGAAACGGCCTTGCAGACCGACGACCAGCGCAAGGTTCTGGCGGACGCGGCTATCTGCATTCGGCTGCTGGGCGGCTGAGCGCATATAGGTTTCGGCTGTGCGCAAATCACCTTCCAGCACGTACGACATGCCGAGATTGGAAAGGATCGACGGTTCGTTCGGCCTGAGGTCAAGCGCCTTGCGATAGCCTTGGCGCGCCTCGTCCTTCTGGCCGAGCTGGTCCAGAATGGCAGCTTCCGCCGATACCAGTTTCCAGTCAGGATATTCGGGCGTCTGGGCGCGGCGCACGGCATCGAGAGCCGGTTCGAACTGTCCGTTGGCGGCAAGCGCCTTGCCATAGGCGGCGAGCACGTCGCGGTCCTTCGGCAGGGCGATCGCCAGCTTGCGCATCACCGCAAGCGATTGGTCTGCGTCGCCGTCCATCTGCAGCGCCGCGGCATAATTTGTCGCGATCCGCTTGTCGCTGGGGTTTTTCGAATAGGACTGGCCGAGCGCCATCGTAGCGTTGTGCAGTTCGCCCGCCGACATTGTTTCCAGCGGCTTGCCGCTTGGACGAGAAATCGAGCCAGTCGTCAATTTGCTGGTTCCGCAGCCAGCGACGCCTGCGGCAAGCGCCATCATCAACGCCGTGCTGATCAGCCTATTTGCGCTGGCGTTCATCCTGCGGTTGGTCGGCATCGGCACCAGGGCTCCGTTCATGGGCGTGACCATTTGCGAGGTCATCTTTCCTCCCGCAGAAATATTCTGTTAACCCTAACGGAGAGTTAAGAAACGCCGACTCGGAAGCCGGAGGCCAGCGAAATGCCTGTCGAACTCGTCGAGAAAGAATTGAGCAATGCGCTGCCGGTCCATCTGGTGGCGAAGGATGCTCTGGCGGCGGCGGGCCTTGCGCCATCGTCGGTCGCCTGGGCCAAGGCCAACGGCTTTTCCGGCGAGGCCGGCAGGACGCTGATCGTGCCTGGCGACAACGGCGCGATTGCCGAAGCCCTGTTCGGCACCGGTGATGGCGAGGGCGCACTGGCCATCGGCGCACTAGCGAGAGCCTTGCCCGAAGGCGAGTGGCATTTTGCGTCCGCACCGGCCAAGCCGGAGCTTACGGCACTCGCCGTGGCGCTCGGCGGCTATGTCTTCACCCGCTACGGCAAGAAGCCAGGCAAGACGCTTCGCCTCGCGCTGCCGGCAGGCACCGACGCCGCCCGCATCCGCCGCCTCGCCGATGGCATTTTCCTGGCGCGCGATCTGGTTAACACGCCGACCAGCGATATGGGCCCCGGGCAGTTGGAGAAGGCCGCCCGGACCTTGGCCGCGACGCACAAGGCGGAAATATCGGTGACCAAAGGCGACGATCTTCTTACCGCCAACTTTCCGATGATCCACGCCGTCGGTCGGGCTTCTGCCGACGCGCCACGCCTGATCGACATGATTTGGGGGCCGAACAATGCCCCCAAGATAACGCTGGTCGGCAAGGGCGTCTGCTTCGATACAGGCGGTCTCGACATCAAGCCGTCCTCGGGCATGCTTTTGATGAAGAAGGACATGGGCGGCGCTGCCAATGTGCTGGGTCTCGCTTCCATGATCATGGCCACCGGGTTGAAGGTTCGGCTGCGCGTGCTCATCCCGGCTGTCGAGAATTCGATAGCCGGCAACGCCTTCCGGCCAGGCGACGTGCTGGTGAGCCGCAAGGGCATCACCGTCGAAATCGGCAACACCGACGCCGAAGGACGGCTGGTGCTCGCCGATGCCTTGGCCTTGGCCGATGACGAAGAGCCGCAGATGCTGGTCGATATGGCGACGCTGACAGGCGCTGCCCGTGTTGCGCTCGGTCCCGACCTGCCGCCGTTCTACACCGGTGACGAGGCGCTTGCATCCGAGCTGGCGGACGCCTCGGTTGCGGTCGAGGATCCGCTATGGCGCATGCCGTTGTGGAAGCCCTATGACGCCAAGCTGGCGTCGAAGGTGGCCAACATCAACAACGTCACGTCGGACGGTTTCGCCGGCTCGATCACCGCGGCGCTTTTCCTGAAGCGCTTCGTGGAAAAGACCGCCGGCTGGGCGCATGTCGACATCTTCGCCTGGAACCCGTTCGACCGCCCGCACGGCCTTGCCGGTGGCGAAGCGCAAGGCATCCGGGCGCTGGAGCAGGTCATTTCGAACCGCTACGGCTGATTCTCGGCATAGCCGACGAAGGTATTGACTGAAACGGAACCGAAACAATTTTCCGTCATGCTGGACGGATGTCGATTATCATGCGTCCAAGCCAGGCCTTGCGACTATGGCAACAGGTGGTGTTATCCGAGGTGCGTGACGACGCGCCCGATCTCACCATGCGCCAGACGGCGATCCTGTTCACCATCTATCTCGATCCGCCGCCGCACACGGTGCGGGGGTTAGCCGCCCGCCTCAACGTCACCAAGCCGGTGATCACCCGTGCGCTCGATACGATGGGGGCGCTGAAACTGGTGTCGCGCCACCGCGACGAGCTCGACAAGCGCAACGTGCTGGTCAGGCGCACAGTCGAAGGCGCGCTCTTTGTCGAGCGCTTTGGCGATGTTATCATTGCCAGAGCCCAAGAGTTGCCCATTTAAACGAGTTGCCGATTTGACCGCCAGGGATGCCCGCCTTCATGCCTTCCGCTCCGATCTCGCCGACGCCAGGCTGAGAGGCGAGGTCGCCGCCGACCGTTTCGTCGCCGGCCGGCCGGCTCGCATATCAGCCTCCGTCGCCGACATCCGCAAGGCGCCGCGCCCGGACGCCGGCGTCGATACCCAGCTTCTGTTCGGCGAAGACGTCCTCGTCTTCGAGGACGTTGAGGGCTGGGCCTGGATACAGGCCGAGCGCGACGGCTATGTCGGCTATGTCGCCGACACCGTGCTGGGCGGTCGGGAGCATGCGCCCACACATGTTGTCTCGGTGCCGCGCACTTTCCTCTATCCGGGACCGGATTTGCGGTTCCCGATCAGCGGGCAACTCTCGATGGGATCGGCGGTAACGGTGAAAGGCGCGGCTGAAACACGCCGCACGTACTATGCTCTGCTGCCATCCGGCGAGGCGGTCATATCTGACCATCTCAGGCCTGTCGCCGAGGTTGCCCCCGACTACGTCGCGGTCGCCGAGGCGTTTCTCGGCACGCCCTATCTGTGGGGCGGCGTTTCCGGCTTCGGCATCGATTGTTCCGGTCTCGTGCAACTTGCAATGCACATGGCTGGCAGGCAAGTGCTGCGCGACACCGACATGCAGGCGGCGACCGTCGGTGAACCGCTCGACCCCGGGCCGGATTTTGCCGGGTTGCGGCGCGGCGACCTGGTCTTCTGGAAAGGCCACGTCGCGATCATGACGGATCCGGAGACTATGATCCACGCCAACGGCCACACCATGCTGGTGTCGCGTGAAGGACTGAGGGAGGCGGTCGCCCGTATCGGCTATCTCTATGGCGGACCGACCTGGTTTCGCCGGCCGTAACGCGAATCGATCACCTTTTGTTCTGATTCTGCTTGGCGATTGCGCGCCGCCGCGCTACGTCTGGCGCGTGACAGAGCAGCCGCGCCTTGCCCAACAGAATGCCGCCGTCGTCCTGCCCGAGCCATTTGTCAAATGGTTTGAGGAAAAGGGCTGGTCGCCGCGCGCCCACCAGATCGATTTGCTGGCCAAAGCCCAGGGTGGGCAGTCGGTATTGCTGATCGCCCCGACCGGCGCCGGCAAGACGCTGGCCGGGTTCTTGCCATCGCTGACCGAACTGGCCGGCCGACCGAGGAGAAGGCCGGGGCAGGCGCATCGAGGCATCCACACACTCTACATCTCGCCGCTGAAGGCGCTGGCCGTCGACATCGAGCGCAATCTCGGCAAACCCGTCGAAGAAATCGGGCTGCCGGTCACCGTCGAGACGCGCACCGGCGACACGCCCGCACACAAGCGCCAGCGGCAGAAGCTGGCGCCGCCCGACATTCTCCTGACCACGCCCGAGCAATTGGCGCTGCTGATTGCCGCGCCCGATGCCAGGCGCTTCTTCGAGGACCTGCGCTATGTCGTGCTCGACGAATTGCATTCGCTGGTGACCTCGAAGCGCGGGCATCTCCTGTCGCTCGGGCTGGCCCGGCTGCGCTCGTTTGTGCCCGCCCTGCAGACGATAGGCCTGTCGGCGACGGTCGCCGAGCCTGACGAATTGCGGCGCTGGCTGGTCAGCCAGAATCCACCGGGGCCGATGGCCGAACTGATCGTCGTCACTGGCGGCGCCAAGCCCGACATCTCCATTCTCGATTCGGAGGAGCGCGTGCCGTGGGCGGGACATTCGGCCCGCTACGCAACGCCGGAGATCTACAACGAGATCAAGCGCCACAAGACAACTCTGCTGTTCGTCAACACGCGCAGCCAGGCGGAGTTGCTGTTCCAGGAGTTGTGGCGGGTCAACGAGGAGACCTTGCCGATCGCACTGCATCACGGTTCGCTCGACGTCGCGCAGCGCCGGCGTGTCGAAAAGGCAATGGGCGAGAACGCCCTGCGCGCCATCGTCGCCACGTCGACGCTCGACCTCGGCATCGACTGGGGCGATGTCGACCTGGTCGTCCATGTCGGCGCGCCGAAAGGTGCCAGCCGGCTGGCGCAGCGCATCGGCCGCGCCAACCACCGTATGGACGAGCCGTCTAAGGCGATCCTGATACCGGCCAACCGCTTCGAGGTGCTGGAATGCAGGGCGGCGCTCGACGCCAATTATCTCGGTGCCCAGGATACGCCGCCGCTGATCGATGGCGGGCTCGACGTCCTGGCGCAGCACGTGCTGGGCTGTGCCTGCGGTGCGCCGTTCCATGCCGATGCGCTGTTCGAGGAGGTGCGGACGGCAGCACCCTATGCCGATCTCGATCGCCCGACATTCGATCGCGTCATCGATTTCGTCGCCACTGGCGGCTATGCGCTAAAGAACTACGAGCGTTATGCCCGCATCCGGTTGAACAAGGACGGACTGTGGCGGGTCTCAAATCCTCGCGTCGCCCAGCAATACCGGCTCAACGTCGGAACCATCATCGAAGTGCCGGCGCTCAACGTCCGCTACGTCCAGGCCGGCAGCAGAGGCGCGGCGTCGCGTGGCGGCCGGGTTCTGGGCAAGATCGAGGAGGCGTTCCTCGAAACGCTGACGCATGGCGACACCTTCATGTTCGCCGGCAAGGTGCTGCGCTTCGAAGGTATCCGCGAGAATGAGTGCTTTGTCTCGAATGCACCCGGCAGCGACGCCAAGGTGCCGTATTACGGTGGTGGCAAATTCCCGCTTTCGACGTACCTGGCCGAACAGGTCCGCGCCATGCTGGACGATCCGCAGCGCTGGAAGAAGCTGCCGGAGCAGGTCGCCGACTGGCTACGCTTCCAGGCCGACAAGTCGGTGCTGCCGAAACGCGACGATCTGCTGATCGAGACCTTTCCGCGCGGCAACCGCTACTATCTGGTGGCCTATCCGTTCGAGGGCAGGCTGGCGCACCAGACGCTCGGCATGCTGCTCACCCGCCGCCTCGACAGGGCGGGAGCCAAGCCGCTCGGCTTCGTCGCCACCGACTATGCGCTTGCCATATGGTCGCTGGCCGATATGGGCCATATGTTCAGGGCGAAGAAACCGTCGCTGGCTGCGCTATTCGATCAGGACATGCTGGGCGACGACCTCGAAGCCTGGCTCGCCGGCAGTTGGTTGTTGAAGCGCACCTTTCGCAATTGCGCGCTGATCTCGGGATTGATCGAGAAACGCCACCCGGGGCAGGAGAAGAGCGGCCGCCAGGTAACCGTGTCGACTGACCTGATCTACGACGTGCTGCGCAGCCACGAGCCCGACCATATCCTTTTGCAGGCGACGCGTGCCGATGCCGCGACCGGTCTCTTGGATGTCAGCAGACTTGCCGAGATGCTCTCGCGCGTCCAAGGTCGAATCATGCATAAGAACCTCGAGCAGATATCGCCGCTCGCCGTGCCGATCATGCTCGAGATCGGCAAAATGCCGGTGCACGGCGAGGCCGACGACACGCTGCTGATGGATGCAGCCACGCTGGTCGAGGAGGCCATGGGGACGAAATGACTGTCGCGCTCGCCATGGCTGCGCCTCTGGCGGATGCGGGCGCTGTCCGTATCGCCGGCGAACGCGCGAGCTGCGACCGTCGCGGCGTGCTCTATTTTCCCGAATTCCGGCTTCTGACCGTATCCGACCTGCATCTGGAAAAAGGCTCATCACTGGCGAGGCGCGGCACGCTGGTCCCACCTTACGACACCGGTGCGACGTTGCTCCGGCTGCAGGCGGTGATCGCCGATTATCAGCCTGCGATCGTTATCAGCCTGGGCGACAGTTTTCACGATGGCGGCGGCGCCGCACGTATGCACGCGAGCTTTCGCCAAAGGCTGGAAGGGCTGATGGTCGGGCGCGACTGGTTCTGGGTCGCCGGCAATCATGATCCTGAAGCGCCGGCCGACTTGCCAGGCGAGACCGTGCGCGAGCTGGCCATAGGCTCGCTACTCTTCCGGCACGAGCCTTCGGCGGTGAGAGTGGAAGGCGAGATATCAGGCCACCTGCATCCTTGCGCCCGCATCGTGCAGCAAGGCCGTTCGGTGCGGCGTCGTTGCTTTGCCGGCGATGGCGGCCGCATGATCATGCCGGCTTTCGGCGCCTATACCGGCTCGCTCAACGTGCTCGATCGCGCCTATGCCGGGCTGTTCCGCCGCGAAACGCTGATGGCCTATATGCTTGGCACACAGCGCATTTTCGCGATTTCCCACGCGATGCTCAGGCCGGGCTGAACCTACCTGCCGTAGTACAAAGTGACCGTGTGCTTGGCCTCGGCGAAGAACAGCCAGCGCTCGACCAGCATTCCGGCGAGTTGGGCGATTGGGGCAAGTATCGACAGTGCTGCCGCATAGGGCCACGGCAAGGCGAACGCCGCGACCAGCAGCAACGCGGGCAAAGCAAAGGCCAGCACCTGCGTGATCTGGCGGAGTTTAGCGCTGTGCTTGCGCGCAATGCGAAAACCCATCTCCTTGAGCAGATAGTTTTCCTCGGTATGCGGCCATTCCAGCGACCGCACCGTGCCGCCGGAAAGCCCGGTTGCGGTGTTGGCGTTGGTCGGGATCTCCAGCCTGTCATTGTATCGCCAGGTCGCCAGCTTCAAACCCCAGCCGAGCGCGGTCAGCAACAGGGCAGCCGCCAGAAGCATATTCGAGCCTGCGGCAAATCCCTGCAGCAGGGCGTTGAGCAGTACGCTGCCGGTCATCGCCGAAAAGACCAGGTAGGCGGGCAGGGTGAAGCGGGTGTGCCACTGGGCAATCGGCTTCAACGACGCGTAGATCATGCCGGTGGTGCAGACGGTTGCGACCGCGCCGATGGCAGCGAGCAGCCCGGCGACAGCCGCCCAGCCGCTCGTACGGCCGAGGACCACCCAGCCAATACCGAACAGTCCCGCCGGCACGAAGGTGGCGACCGAGGCAACACCTTCGCGCGACAGCCATGAGCTACGCCATTGCGAGAAGGCACGCCAGGCGCGTTCGGGCCGGCCGAGATGGCCGGCCGACGACAGCAGGCCTGTCGAGATCAGGCCAAGCGCCAGCCCCATGCCGGTGAGGCCAAGCCAGAAATCGGGCGGGATAAAGCCCTGTCCAGCGAGCACGCCAAGCAGCGCGAGCAGGCCGTAACCGGCGCCCGTGGCCGTGGTGAAAAAAACGACAGAGAAGGCTGGATGCATGAAGGCACGGGTCAGTTCGAAAGCATGCGGTCGACCCAGCCGAGGAAGCCGCCTTCGGCCCGCACCGCTTCAAGCGCTGGCGCCGGCACCGATGCGGCGCGGGTGGTGTGGGCACGTGGCGGCAGATATTTGTTGGTTGGCTTATAGCCCATTTCCGGCATCAGATCGACACCGCCGCGCTCGGCCACCAGTTGCGAGATAGCCGATGCCGGATCGCCCAGATCGCCGAAATGCCGCGCGCTGGTCGGGCAAGCAGCGACGCAGGCCGGCACGCGATCTTCTTCCGCCAGATTGTCGTTGTAGATACGGTCGACGCACAGCGTGCATTTCTTCATCACGCCGACATCGCTGTCGAACTCGCGCGCGCCATAGGGGCAGGCCCAGCTGCACAATTTGCAACCGATGCACTTGTCCTCGTCGACCAGCACGATGCCATCCGACGCCCGTTTGTAGGAGGCGCCGGTCGGACAGACCGTGACGCACGCCGGCGTCTCGCAGTGCAGGCAGGAGCGTGGGAAATTGACCGTGCGCCCACCCATCTCGGTCATGTGCTCATAACTGTGCACGCGGTTGAACCAGACGCCGTCGACATTGCCGCCATAGGGGTCGATGTCGGTTAGCGGCGCCATATGGCCGCCGGTGTTCCATTCCTTGCAGGCGGTGACGCAGGCCTGGCAGCCGACGCAGGTGTCGAGGTCAATGACCAGGCCGAGCTTCTTGTCGGTATGGGCGGGAAGGCAGGTCATTCGGCGGCTTCTCTTTTCATGCGGAACTCGGCGCCGAAACTGAGTTTGTCGGGCGAGGGCTCAGAGTCCGGCAGCTGGCGGAACCGCTCGAACTGCGGTTCGGTGAAGCCGGCTTCCTCGGGCGCGCATTTGACGATGCGCACGCGCAGGTCGAACCATGCCGCCTGGCCGGTGACAGGATCGGAATTCGAATAGTGTTTGCCATTCGCATCGGCAGAGGTCTGGTCGCCGATGATGTGGTTGAGTAGAAAGCCGCGATTGGATTCGGCCGCATTATCCTTCAGCCCCCAGCTGCCGCGACGCTTGCCGATCGCATTCCAGGTCCACACCGTATTGGCGTTGACGCCGTCGACCAGCTTGATCTGTCCTTTGACCTTGCCGTTGATGCTCTCGATCCACACCCAGTCGTCATCGACAAGCCCGAGGCTGGCGGCGGTCCGATTGTGCACGAACAGCCGGTTCTGGCTGGTGATCTGCCTTAGCCACGCATTCTGCGCGCCCCAGGAATGGTACATGTGCATCGGCCGCTGCGTCAGCGCGTGGAGCGGATAGGCTTGGCTATCGACCGCAGCCTCTTCGAAGGGCGCGTACCAGAACGGCAGCGGATCCATATAGGTCTCGATACGGCTGCGCTCCGCCTCCGGCGGCAGCACCCCGCCATGGCCGCGCGCCGCAAGGCGAAAGCGCTGCATCGGCTCCGAATAGAGTTGGAAGACGATCGGCTCGGCCTTCGGCATGAAGCCCATGCTCTCAGCGAATTCGAGATACGAGCGGTTGGCCATCTTGTAGTAGCGCTGATCGGCGGCGAAATCCTGGTGCCAGAAGCCGCCATTGTCGATGTAGCGCTGCAACTGGTCGGGATTGACCTCGCCCTTGCCGATCGAGGCCCCGTCCTTGCCGCGCCAGCCGGCGAGCGGACCGACACCTGGCGTGCGCTCGTGATTGACGATGTAGTCGGCATAATCGCGGTACTTGGCGGAACCATCGTCATCGACGAAGCCGGGCAGGCTTAGCCGCGCGCCGAGTTCGATCAGCACCGTCTGGAACGCCCTGACGTCGCGATCCGGCTCGACAACGGGATGGCGGATAGCGTCGCCCGGCCCGTCGGCATGGCTGATCGGCCGGTCGAGCAGACTGATACAGTCATGACGCTCGAGATAGGTCGTGTCCGGCAGCACCAGATCGGCAAAAGGTACGGTCTCGGAATAATAAGCGTCGGAATAGATGATGAACGGGATCTTGTACTCGTCCGACGCATCGATATCGGTCAGCATCGCCATCGTCTCGACGGTGTTCATCGACGAGTTCCAGGCCATGTTGGACATGTACATGAACAGCGTGTCGATCTTGTAGGGATCGCCGGCCCAGGCGTTACGAATGACCGTGTGCATGAGTCCGTGTGCGGCCAGCGGCGCATCCCAGGAGTAGGCCTTGTCGATACGGATCGGTTTGCCGCCTCCGTCGATCAGCAGGTCTTCCGGCCCGCAGACGAAGCCGAGCGGCATGCCTTCGAGTGGTGTCATCGGCTTCACATTCTTGCCGGCGGGCTTTGGACCCGGCGGCGCGGACCGCGGATAGGGAGGCTTGAAGCGGAAGCCGCCCGGCACGTCCACCGTGCCGAGAAGCACCTGAAGCAGATGAATGGCCCGGCAAGAGTGAAAACCGTTCGAATGGGCCGAGATGCCGCGCATCGCATGCATCGACACCGGGCGGCCCTTGATGGTCTCGTGCCGGCGGCCAGCCCAGTCCGTCCAGGCCACCGGCAATTCGATTTGCTGTTCGAAGGCGACATGGGCGAGTTCTGCGGCAATGCGTCGGATGGTGTCGGCGGAGATGCCGCACCGGTCAGCCACGGCGTCCGGTGAATAGCTCTCGTCCAGATAGCGGTCGGCGACGAGTTGGAAGACCGGCACGCAGCGGCGGCCGTCGACGAGAAAGCTGCCGGTCAATGCGGGCTTCGCGTCGGCATCGCTGGCATTGACAGGCATCTTCGCCACCCTGTCCCAAGCCAGCGGATTGCCGTCGCCATTGCGCATGAACAGCCCGTCATCGACAGTTCCAGGCTCCTGAACGACCAGGATGTGGGCATTGGTGTAGCGCAAGAGGTACTCGAGATCGATGCGGCCAGCCTTCAGCAATTCATGGATGAGGGCGAACACGAACAGGCCGTCGGTGCCGGGCCGGATGCCGATCCAGTCGTCGGCAATTGCATTATAGCCGGTGCGGCAGGGATTGATTGAAACCACCTTGGCGCCGCGCGCTTTGAGCTTGCCGAGGCCGATCTTGATCGGATTGGAATCATGGTCTTCGGCAACCCCGAACAGCATAAAATACTTGGTGTTGTCCCAGTCGGGCTCGCCGAACTCCCAGAACGAGCCGCCAATCGTGTAGAGGCCGCCGGCTGCCATGTTCACCGAGCAGAAACCGCCATGGGCCGCGAAGTTCGGCGTGCCGAACTGGCTCGCCCACCAGCCGGTCAGCGATTGCGACTGGTCGCGCCCGGTGAAGAAGGCAAGTTTCTTCGGATCGGTTCGGCGGATGTTCGAAAGCCGTTCTGTCGCGATCGACAAGGCCTCCTCCCACTCGATTTCGCGGAACTCACCCGAGCCGCGCGGGCCGGTGCGCAGTAGCGGCTTCTTTAGCCGGGCCGGGCTGTAATGCTGCATGATGCCGGCGCTGCCCTTGCCGCACAGCACACCGCGGTTGACCGGGTGATCCTTGTTGCCGTTGATGTAGCGGACCTTGCCGTCCTTGATATGGACGTCGATGCCGCAGCGGCAGGCGCACATATAGCAAGTCGTCTTGGCGACGCTGTCGGAGACATCGGGCGACGTATCGACGCCGTCGCCTTCAGCGGGCGCGCGCGTATCGGCAAGCGGCCGTTGTGATGGTGCCGAATTGGCTCCGCGCAGCAGGTTGTTGGTCATGATCCGGTGATGCTCTTGCGCTCCGCGAACTTGGCTCTCGTCTTCGGGCCGGGGCCGCGCATGTAATGCTCTTCCGGCCGATAGCGTTCACCCAAGAGCCGCCGCCGCAGGCTGCGGGTCCAGTGCGCAAACACGGATTTGAACCGCCCCACCAATTCTACCCTCGACTGCTCTGGCGCGACTTTTTTCCAATTTCGGGTCAAAATTTAGAACAAAGCGACCGATCCGTCTAACAACTTGCTCTTGTAATTCCAATCGGATTTGCTTCTTAGTGTCGGAATGACCCTGGACCAGTTGCGGATCTTCGTCGCCGTCGCCGAACGGGCGCACATGACCAAAGCGGCCGAGTTGCTGGGCATCTCACAGTCGGCCGCGTCGGCCGCCATCCGCTCGCTCGAACAGCAGCACGGCGTCCAGTTGTTCAACCGAGTGGGCCGCAATATCGAGCTCGCCGAGACCGGACGCCGATTCTTGCCCGAGGCCAAGGCGGTCCTCGAGCGGACTGCGGCCGCCCACAATGTGCTGGAGCATGTCGCGCAGACGATATCAGGCAGTCTCTCGATCGCTGCCAGCCAGACCATCGCCAGTTATTGGCTGCCGCGCCGGCTCGCCTCTTTCCACGAAGCCTATCCTGCCGTCAGGCTGAGCGTGAGCATTGGCAACACCAGGCAGGTCGAGACCAATGTACTTGATGGCGCAGCCGATTTTGGCCTGGTCGAGGGGCGCACCGAATCCGACATTTTGCGCCGTGCCAAGGTCGATATCGATCGCATGATGCTGGTCGTGGCGCGCTCGCACCCTGAGATCGCAGAAGTTTCGCCTGGACATCCCGACCTTGGCGGGCTTCGCTGGATCATTCGCGAAGGCGGGTCGGGCACGCGCGAGGCGCTGGAGGACCTTGCCCGACGCGACGGGATTTCGTTCGCGGACCTGCAGATATTCCTGGTATTGCCGAGCAATGAGGCTATTCGCCAGGCGGTCGAGGCCGGCGCCGGCGCCAGCATCATTTCGGAACTCGTCGTCGCGCGCGCAGTCGCCGAAGGCAGTCTGCGTTCCGTGCCGATCGATCTGCCGAAGCGCGAATTTGCCATGATCACGCATCGCGACCGGCAGCCAAGCCTGGCCCAGATGGCGCTCAAGGCGCATCTCGGCGGCAAAGCTGAGATATCCGCGCCGCCTTAAGCCGATCAGCCGAACTTCCGCTGCGCGTCGAGCGCCAGCCCAAGCCCGACCGAGCCGAACACATCGCCTTCGATTACCGACGCCTGCGGCACCAGCGCCAGGATCTGCTGCCTGGCCAGCGGGATCGCGGTCGATCCGCCGGTCAAGAACACCGCGGTGATATCCGAGGCCTTCACCTGTGCGTCGCGGACGGTTTGCTCGACGGTAGCTGCAACGCGCTCAATATCCCTGGCTATGGTGGCTTCGAGACTCTTGCGCGTGATTTCTGCCGTGAACCTCACCTCCGGCAGCGCGACCTTGACATCGGCCGACGATCGGTCCGTCAGCTCGATCTTGGCCTTTTCGACCAGCGCCGCCAGCGCGTGGCCGTAACGATGCTCGACGATGTGGATGAAGCGGTCGACCAGGTCTGCGCGCTCTGCCTCGTAGCGGATCTGGCGCAGATGCGTCATCGCCCTTGCGGTATAGACCAGGTTGATGCGCTGCCACGTCGCCAGGTCGATGAAGTAGCTCGCCGGCAGATTACGTTTGCCATCCTTGGTCGGTGAGAGATGGCCGAGCTGCGGCATCACATGGGCGATGCTCAACAGCCGGTCGAAGTCGGTGCCGCCGATATGGATGCCGCGGCTGGCCAGGATGTCGTCCTTGCGGTCAAGCGAGCGGGCGCGCTCAGGCGAGACCCGCACGATCGAGAAGTCGGACGTGCCGCCGCCCATGTCGACGATCAATGCCAGTTCCTCGCGCGTCACCTTTTGTTCGTAGTCGAGTGCCGCGGCAATCGGTTCGAACTGGAAGGCGATGTGCTTGAAGCCGTGGGCACGAGCGGCATTTTCGAGTTCGTGCTCCGCCTTGGCGTCGGCCTCGGCATCGTCGTCGACGAACTGCACGGGCCGTCCCAGCACGACGCTGTCGACCGCGTCATGGGCTTCTTCTTCCAGCTTCTTTTTCAGATGGCCGACGAACAGGCCGACAATCTCCATGAAGCCGATCGAGCGCGCCTTGATGCGCGTCTTTTCGTGGGCGAGCGAGCTGCCGAGCACGCTCTTCAACGAGCGCATCAGGCGGCCTTCGATACTGTCCGTATAGTTGGCAAGGGCGCGTCGCCCGAAATAGGTGCGGTTGTCCTCGAAATTGAAGAATACCGCACTGGGCAGCGTGACCTGGCCGTCTTCCAACGCCACCAGCCGCGGCTGCCCGTTCCTGACCACGCTCACGGTGGAATTCGAAGTGCCGAAGTCAATACCGGCAAATGCTGGTCGCATCGTGCGTTCCTGTAGTTCTGATTTGGGGAGCAGCAGCTCGTATCCGGTCGGGCCGGGGGTCGCGGTCTAACCCATACCCTCGGAAAGGGAAACCACTTTTACGAGAGTTCAGTCTTTCCTGAACACCAGTCTTCCGAGCCAGCCGGTCAGCATGGCCAGCGATACGGCAAAGACACCGTAGAGGAAGGAATAGTCGTGCGCGACGCGGAAGATCGACTGTTCGAAACCGGACTTGCGGATTTCGAGCTGGGCGGAGCTTTCCTTGATGAACAGGCCGCTCTTGAACAGGAACGCGCGGGCCTTATGGGTGCCGACCGGAACGTTTGGGGCGAGCCTGACGGTGGCGCGGAACAGGTTCTGCGACAGGAACTGCACACCGCCGACATTCTCGCTGTAGAGGCCGGTCGCCGCCTTGCGTTCGCGCAGCGCGGCCGTGAACTCCTCGATTGTCGCCGGGCTGTCCTCCGCGTCGGCCGGCTGCAAATAGAGGTTGGAGGCGCCAAGCGACAGCTGCTTGTAGCTGTTCGGATCGGTGACGTCCTGCAGCGGCCGCGTCGTCGCCACCGAATAGGATACAGGTACGTTTTTGAAGGTCTCCGATTCCAGATTGACCCAGACGCCGAGCACCCGGTCCTTGCGGCGCACGACGACCGGCCGAGCCGGGCCTTCCAGCACGACGATCACGTCGTAGCGCCCTTGCCGCGCGACAAGCGGATCGGCATTTTCCAGTGAGCCGAAAATGGTCAGGTCGGCGCCGGAAAAGCCGGCGGTAATCGAGACATTGTCGGTGGAAAGGCCGATCTGGATGTTTTCGGTTAGTGGCGCCTGCGCCTTCGCCGGTGGCGCAGCAGCCAGCAGCGACAGCAAGGCGGCGGCCGCGAGCGTCCTTAGGCCGGCCATCAGCTCAGGCCCACGCCGGACAGAGAATAGAGATTGGGCGGCGTGACGAAAAGATCGATGGCAAGCCGGATGGCTACCGCCAGCACGAGCAGCGCCAGCAGCGCCCTGAGTTGCTCGCCCCGCAGCCTCTGACCAGCCTTGGCGCCATATTGCGCGCCGGCGACGCCGCCTGCCATCAACAGGAAGGCGAGCATGACGTCGACCGTCTGGTTGGTGGTGGCGTGGACCAGCGTGGTGTAAGCCGAGGTGAAGATGATCTGGAACAGCGAGGTGCCGATGACGACGTTGGTCGGCACTTTCAAAAGGTAGATCAGGGCCGGCACCATGATGAAGCCGCCGCCGACGCCCATGATCGAGGACAGGAAGCCAATCGCCGCGCCCAGCCCAAGCACCGGAATGACGCTGACGAAGAGCTTCGAGGCCCTGAAGCGCATCTTCAGCGGCAGGCGGTGGATCCAATTATGCTGGCCGGATTTTTTCAACACCGGTGCGGCGCCGCTGCGAGTGGCGCGCAGCGCATTGACGCTCTCGACCAGCATCAGTCCGCCGACGGTGCCGAGCAGCACGACGTAGAGCAGCGAGATGAACAGGTCGAGCTGGCCGAGCCGGCGCAGGAGCGCAAAGACATAGATACCACCGGTCGAGCCGACGATGCCGCCGGCTAAAAGCACGCCGCCGAGCTTGAAGTCGAGCGTGCCGCGCTTCATGTGCGACAGGGCGCCGGAGAAGGAGGAAGCGATGACCTGGTTGGCGCCGGTGGCGACCGCGATTGCCGGCGGTATGTTGTAGAAGATCAGCAGCGGCGTAATGAGAAAGCCGCCGCCCACGCCGAACATGCCCGACAGGAAACCCACCGCCGCACCCATGGCCAGCAGCACGAAGATGTTGACGGAAATTTCCGCGATCGGGAGATAGATGCCCACCCGTCAGTCTCGATCAGTTTGCCTCCTGGCGAATGCAACCGTTGCGGGCATTTTGCGTCAGCAGGCTATCTCGTTCTTGCGCCGGCCGGGCCGTGAAGTCAAACTTCGCCGCACCGCCGAAACAAAAAACAACTCAATCAGTTAACAGGCAAATCTGTGGCAAGGACGTCGCGGAAACGACGCATCCGCCGTTATTTACGCGCAAGCAGCGCCTTGACCAGCTTTTCGTCGATCGCGCCGGTTGCCTTCATATCGTTGTCGGCCTGGAAGGCCATGATCGCGTTCTTGGTTTTCTGGCCCATCATGCCGTCGGGATTGCCGGCCTCATAGCCGTTCTTGTTGAGAATTCGCTGGATGTTCTGGACCGCTTTCTTCATGTCGATGCCGGCGGTCGTCTGCGGTGTGCCGTCCTGCCACGATTCAGGAACGTCGGCCGAATTGGCGGCTGGATCGAGCGGCTTGGCCTTCCACAGTTCAGCCGCGGCCCGCGCACGCTCCAGCTGCTCGGGCCTCAGCGCCTTGGCGATCTCGTCGCGCTTGGCCGCCGCATCCTTGTCGCCGGTCTTGGCGACGAGTGCGAACCATTTGTAGCTCTCCTCGAGGTTCTGCTTCATGCCGACGCCCTTCGCCGCGAGGATGCCGAGATTGAACTGGCTATCCTTGACACCGAGATCCGCCGCCGCCTGGAACCAGCGCGCTGCCGATTCATTGTCGGTCACGCCATCCGCCGCCATCGCAAACAGCACGGCAAGATTGTGCATCGCGCTGGCATTGCCCTGCGCTGCGGCAAGCTGGTACCAGGTTTTCGCTTTCTTGATGTCGCGTGCGACGCCGATGCCCTTCTCGTAGAAATTGCCGATGCGGTATTCTGCCGGTGCGAAACCGAGTTCGGCAGCTTTTTCATACCATTTGGCCGCCGCCGCCATGTCTTCTTTGACGCCGCGAGACTCGGCGTAGCGCGAGCCGATCTCGAACAGCGCCTTGGCGTCGCCGCCGGCCGCTGCATCGCGCAGGGCGGCCGGACCGGCATCGGCCGGAACGTCGATCTTGGCAACGCCTGCCGCGGCAGCATCCGCCGACGGCACCGTGCCGGTCGTGTCCTGCGTCGCAGCGGTGGCTATAGCAGGCGCGGCAGCCATTGGCTCGGCGTCGCTGGCCGTCGCCGCTGCCGGCGCGGGCACTGCGGCCGCAGTGTCTTGCGCCGCCAGGTCAGCGGGCGCCGCGGAAGCCGAGGGCGCCGTCGATGTCTCGGCTGCCGGTGTAGCGGGGCCGGTTTGCGCCGCCGTGTCGTCCTTGGTCATCGATGCGGATGGCTCTGCCTGCCTGACCGTGGGCGACGGCGCGCTCTCCTGTGTTGTCGTCTGCGCGTCCGCCTTCGGCTCGCTGGCAACGCTGGCAAAAGCGGTTTCCGCCGGCTGTACGGCCACGGCCGGTGCCGCCTCATTGTCGGTGACTTCGACCGGGTCGGAGAAGAAGGCTTTGCCCAGTTGCAGGCCGGCAAGCGCCAGCATGATGGCGATTGCCCCCATCAGGATCGGCTTGCGCCGCGCCTTGAGCAGGTCGCCGATCCTGAGTGCCTTGACCGGGCCTTTCATCGTCGACTGGCGCTTGAGGGCGTCCGCCTCGGCGGCCGCCGCTTGCGCAGCCCGTCTGGCTGCCGCGATGAAGTCCGATTTCGCCGCCTCAGCGCCGCCTTCCCGGGTCGGCTGCCCGCGCTCGTCGCGCACGCGCTTCATGATGGCGCTGAGGTCGGGTGCGCCGGAGCCGGGTTCCAGTGGTCGGTTGGCGAGCTTGGGGTCGAGGGGCTCGTCGAGATCGACGCTGGGTATCTCGGCGCTCTGCGCCGAGCCTGCAAGCGGCGGCATCTCGGCGTCCTTCTTGCCCTTCAAGGCGCGCGCCAGCCCGCCTAACATCGATTTCCTGCCGCCGCCTTGCTCGGTTTTTTCACGCGTCGTGTCTGAACCGAGAGCCGCCAGGGCTGCTGCGGCGGCGGCCTCGGCTGGCGTACGCGGACCTGGCTCGTCGCGCACGAGCGCCGCGGCGCGGCCGTCGAGATCGGCCATGCTGCCCGTCAACGGCAGCGGCTGGTCGAGGTCCATCGACGGTGCGTCCTGCACCGAGATCTTGGATGGCCGGCCGAAACGCTTGCTCAACTCCGCGCTTGCCGGTTCACCCGTCTCCAATGAACCAAGCCTGTCAACGATCTTGAGCAGCGTATCGTGGATAGCCTCGAACGTTCTCGAATTGCGCTCGTCCGAACGGCGCGTCAGTGCCTCGAGCGTCTTCAGGTCCTGGGCGAGGCCGGTAACGGCCGCCGTGTTGGCGCTTGATCCGGCCAGTGAGCGGACGGCGCTCTCAGCCGCCTCGCGCGCCGCGCCGAGGACGGAATCGCGGGTTCCGGCCAGCGACTTCTCGATTTCGTTGAGACGCGGGCTGATGTCGTCGAATTCCGGCAGCGGCGTGCCGGGCTTGGAAAGATGCGCCGTCAGGCCGGCGACCTGCGCTTCAAGGCTGCGGATCAACGCCGGGTCGATGCTGGCGACCTGTGCCGCGGACGAATCCAGCCGGCTTGAGATGTCTTCGAGCCGGCTCTCCAGGCCACGGATCGCCGCCTCGTTGGCGGGATCTGGAACGCGCGTCTCAATCCGCTTGGCCAGCGCGGTGAAGCGGGCGTCGATGGCATCCATGATGCCAGCGCTATCGACCTGCGGCATGCGCTGGTCCAGCCTGTCGGCGACCTCGTCCAACCGGCGCTCAAGGTCGCGAAACAGCATGTTGCCTTGTTCGATTGCGTCGCCCTGGCGACGTTCCATCATGCTGGACAGCACGTCGAAGCGCTGCTCGAGCCCCTGGAAGATGTAGTCGGCGTCGGGCATGGCAGGTGCGTGGTCGATCTTGTCGGCAATAAGCGCGACTTGCCTGGCAAGGCGCTCCATCGCCTGTTCCGGCAGATTGGCTCGGCCGGCCAGTTCATCCACGCGGCTCGACAATGTGTTGAGACGGTCAATGACCTCCCGACCCGGACGATCCTGCGACACTTCTTCGATTTGCTGGGCCAGTGAATCGATCCGCTTCTCGATGCGTTCGAAGGGCTCGGGGTCGAACGAATTGGCTTGCGCGGCAACCGTCGAGGCGACGATCGCGCGGGAAATCTCGTCGAGCCGCTCGTCGATCTGACTGAATGTGTCGCCGCCGCGATTGTCCTGCTGGCGGGCGAAATGGTCGACCGCTCCGGCAAGCGTGCGGACCTTTTCCTCGAGCGAGCGCAGCGACAGCGATTCCGGCAAATTGCTGACGGCATTGCTGATCTGTTCGAGCCGCTCCGTCAGCGCCGACAGGCCGGGTGCATCGGAACGCTTGCGCTGATCGGCCTCGACGCGATCCTCGAAAGCGTTCCAGCGGCGGTCGAAATCGTCCCAGCGGCGTCCGACCGCCTGCACGCTCTCCTCGCGCGCCAGCGTTTCGAGCGCGGCTTTGACCTGCTCAAGCTCGAGCCGCAGCATATTGACGCTTCTGTCGTCGCTTTTTTCGGCCAGTGTCTGGATGGCGCCGGAAAGCCGCTCGAATTCGACGCTGAGTTCGGCGCTGCCTTTGCCGCCGCCATTTGACTGGAAGGCTCGCTCAATATTCTTGCGCAGTACCTCGAACTCGCGTTGCAGGCCGGAGGTCATCTGCTGGCGCAACTCTTCGCGCAGGCCGCGCAATTCCCCGGCGATCTTGCCGGCTAGGGCGACGCCGTCCTCCTGGCCGCGCACCCGGTCGATATCGCGGGCGATCGCCTGGTAATTCTGGTCGAAAGCCGCTGCTGGACCTTTCGGCCGCTGCGCGCGTGGATCCTCATACCGGCGCTGCTGGCCATAGGGTTGGGCGCTGGGATAGCGTGGTTCTGCCGCTGGTCGGCGCGGATCGGGGTGGCTTGCCGTCTCCTCGCGCGTCCGCTCCAGCCGCTGCTCCAGAGTTTCCAGGGAGCGGTTGAGCTCTTCAAGCGTCGTGTGCGGCCGGCGTTGCCTGCCGGCGTTGAGTGTATCGAGGTAGGACCGCTTGCTGTTCATCAATGCGCCCGTTTCAGAATTGCTGGCTTTCACCAGGTTCCCAAAGTCCTGCCGGGACGAAGGCGACTGCTTGGCTTGTTGCAGTGGAAGACGACCTTCCGGGGTCTCATCCGCGCTCCGAAAAACCGTGAAAAATTCAGTACAGGATAGACACGGGTAACCGACATGCGCACATTTCGCCCCAACGTGGTAAACAACGCGTTAACCAAGCTTAAGAAGTTGCAACTTTGTCGGCTGGCTGCCGACGGCGCCGGGTGTCTTTTTTGGACGCGCAAAAGACGTTGTAGAATTTTGATCAGCCGCATGATCGCTCCCGAAATCGGCAACGACCTTTTAGGTTGTCCGCTGGTGCTGCGGCATAAAGTTGCAAGACCAGAACGCTCTTGCGCGGTGAGGCGGCTATCGATATAGAATTGACGTAAACGTAAATGAGCGGATTACGCCGTTTGCGATTTGTTTGTTGAAACCACGAGTGGAAGCACGCCCCCGCTTTCACTCAGGCGACGCAAGGTCCGCGACCGCGACGCCACCAGACGGGGAAAGCCAGTGACCATGAAACTTATTTCGCCCGGCCAAGCCGCGGCCAACACCAACGATATGTCGAACGAAGCCGGTGAAGAGCTTGTCCGCATCGGCGAAATGGCCAAGAAATACGGAGTGACGCTGCGTACGCTGCGTTTCTATGAGGACAAGGGTCTGCTCAACCCGCAGCGCGACGGCTCGACCCGTCTCTATACACGCCGCGACAGGGCCCGGCTGAAGCTGATCCTGCTTGGCCGCAAGGTCGGGTTCTCGCTGCGCGATGTCAAGCAGATGATGGACCTCTATGATCCGAACGGCTCCAACACCAAGCAATTGCGGCTGGCGCTCGACAAGTCGGAGAAGCAGCTTGCCCGTCTGCAGAAGCAGCGGGCGCTGATCGACGACGCCATCAGCGAACTGAGTGCTTCGATGTCGACCGTCCGGCAAATGCTGATCGAGCGCTCGACGCCGCAGGCCAGCGTAGCGAGCTAAACTAAGCTTTCGATTTGTGACGACTAGTCTAAGAGCCGCGTGGCTTTCGCTGCGCGGTTCTTCGTCGTTTGCCGTGCTTTGTCGTTTGTCGTCCTGGCGCGCGGGAGAAAATTTGCCGCACCGCCGAATTGACGTTTACGCAAACGTCAATATTTGTTATCTCGACAACAACGTCGGTCCGTCTGCCATCCTCATATGCTGGGGCTGATTTCGGGGCCAAGACCGCATGGTGGAGGAAACGCATGCCGATCTACAGAGCGCCGGTCCGGGACACGCTGTTCGTGCTGAACGAAGTGCTGGGATATCAGCGTTATTCCAATCTTCCCGGATTTTCCGACGCGACGCCGGATGTGCTCGAGGCCATCCTTGCCGAGGGCGCGAAGCTCGCCGAAAACGTGATGCAGCCGCTGAACCGCGTTGGCGACATGGAAGGCTGCATGCGCCATGACGACGGTTCGGTAACGACGCCGAAAGGCTTCAAGGAAGCTTTCGACCAGTATCGCGAAGGCGGCTGGATGGGGCTCGCGGCACCTGTCGAGTTTGGCGGGCAAGGCTTGCCCTACGCGGTGCACACTGCGGTTGCCGAATACATGGTGTCGGCCAATATGTCGCTGATGATGTATGCCGGCCTGACGCAAGGCGCGATCGCTGCGATCATCACCCATGGCACCAAAGAGCAGAAGGCAACATGGTTGCCGAAGCTGGTCGAGGGCGCCTGGACCGGCACCATGAACCTGACCGAGCCACACTGCGGAACCGATCTTGGCTTGCTGCGCACCAAGGCCGTCCCAAATGGCGACGGCACCTACAGGATCTCCGGTCAGAAGATCTTCATCTCGGCCGGCGAGCATGACATGTCGGACAATATCGTCCACCTGGTGCTGGCCCGTATCGAGGGCGCGCCGGATGGCGTGAAGGGCATCTCGCTGTTCATCGTGCCGAAGCTCAAGCTCGATGCCTCAGGCAATCCGGGCGAGAAGAACACCGTCTCCTGTGGCTCGATCGAGGAGAAGATGGGTATCCATGGCAACTCGACCTGCGTCATGAATTACGACGACGCTGAAGGCACGCTGCTCGGCGAGGCCAATGGCGGGCTGAAAGCAATGTTCACCATGATGAATGAGGCGCGGCTTGGCGTCGCCCTGCAGGGACTTTCGCTATCTGAGGTTGCCTACCAGAATGCGGTTTCCTACGCCAAGGATCGTCTGCAGGGCCGCTCGCTGTCAGGGCCGAAGGCGCCGGACAGGAAGGCCGATCCGATCATCGTCCATCCGGACATCCGCCGCAGCCTGATGACCATGAAGGCTTTCAACGAGGCCGGCCGCGCGCTGGCGCTGTGGACGGCGATCAAGTCCGACATCGCTCACCGCTCCGGTGACGACAGGGACCGCCAGGCCGCCGACGACTATACCGGCCTGATGACGCCGGTGGTCAAGGGCGTACTCACCGACAAGGGTTTCGATCATGCGGTAATGGCGCAGCAGGTGTTCGGCGGACATGGCTACATAGAAGAGCACGGCATGAGCCAGTTCGTCCGCGATGCCCGCATCGCCATGATCTATGAGGGTGCCAACGGCATCCAGGCGCTCGACCTCGTCGGCCGCAAGCTGGCCTTGAATGGCGGCCGCGCGGTCCAGGCTTTCTTTAAGGAAGTCGGAGAGTTCTGCGAGGAAAACCGCACCGACGAGACGATGGCGCCCTTCACCAAGGCGCTGAAGAAGGGCCTCAACGATCTGCAGACGGCGACGATGTGGCTGGTGCAGAACGGCATGGCCAAGCCCGATAACGCCGGTGCCGCCTCGACCGATTACATGCATCTCTTCGGCCTGGTGGCGCTGGGCTATATGTGGGCGCAGATGGCCAAGGTGGCCGCAGCGAAATTGGCTGATGGCGCCGACGGCGCTTCGTCTTTCTACGACCACAAGCTGGTGACGGCGCGCTTCTTCATGGAGCGGATCATGCCGGAGACGTCGGCGCATCTTGCCCGCATCTCCAGCGGTGCCGATACATTGATGGCACTGCCGGCCGAAGCATTCTAGCTTCGGCATTCCCCTCCCCCTCGAGGGGAGGGTGGCCCGAAGGGCCGGGAGGGGGCCTGCGTGCAGTGCGCCGACCTTCATTCTGATGCATGCCTTGGAGGAAAATGATCGCAATGCCGTGGCACATGGCGCAAGTTGTAAAAGATAAGGTCGAGCAAGTCATCGGCGACCCCACCCGGCCGCTTCGCGGCCACCCTCCCCTCGAGGGGGAGGGGAACGTCGGCGCGAGGGAGGAACCATGACCAGTCCCGCCGAAATCCTCGGTCTCCCCAAACCCGCCTGGGCGGCGGACGAGGTCGGCATGCTTTACGACATGGCGCACCGCTTCATGTCGGAAGAGATCGCGCCGCGTTACGACGAATTCGAGAAGAACGAAATGGTCGACCGCGAGAGCTGGCTGAAGGCCGGTGCTGCCGGCCTGCTCTGCGCCTCGATGCCGGAGGAATATGGCGGCTCGGGCGGCACCTTCGCGCATGAGAGCGCCATCATCGAGGCGATCGGCCATGTCGGCGTCGACGGGTTCGGCATTGGCCTGCACAATTCGATCGTTGCCCCCTATATCCTTCACTACGGCTCGGAGGAGCAGAAGAAGAAATGGCTGCCGAGGCTGGCGACCGGCGAGCTGATCGGCGCCATCGCCATGACCGAGCCGGGTGCGGGGTCCGACCTTCAAGGCGTCAAGACGCGCGCCGAAAAGGACGGCAACCGGTACAAGCTCAACGGCTCGAAGACCTTTATCACCAACGGCCAGCTCGCCAATTTCATCATCGTCGTTGCCAAGACCGATCCTGAGAAGGGCGCCAAGGGCATCTCGCTGATCGTCGTCGAGACCGACGAGGTGGAGGGTTTCGAGCGCGGCCGCAACCTCGACAAGATCGGCCTCAAGGCCAACGACACGTCGGAACTGTTCTTCAACGACGTACGTGTGCCGACCTCGAACCTGCTCGGCAACGACGAAGGCCAGGGCTTCGTCCAGTTGATGCAACAATTGCCGCAGGAGCGGCTGCAGATCGGCACCACTGCTATCGCCATGGTCGAGCGGGCCCTGGCGCTTACCATCGACTACGTCAAGGAGCGCAAGGCCTTCGGCAAGCCCATCATCGAATTCCAGAACACCCAGTTCAAGCTTGCCGAATTGAAGACCGAGGCGACCATCGGCCGCGTCTTCTATAATGACTGCGTTGCCCGCCACATTAACGGCGGCCTCGACCCGGTGACCGCGTCTATGGCCAAATACTGGCTGTCGGACCTGCAAGGAAAAGTCGTCGACGAATGCCTTCAATTGCATGGCGGCTATGGCTACATGAATGAATATCCGATTGCGCGCATGTTCCGCGATGCCCGCGTCCAGCGCATCTACGGCGGCACCAACGAGATTATGAAATTGCTGATCGGGCGCTCGCTCTGAGCGAGTTTCAGCAAACCCAAGGAGCAGGAAAATGGCCGAAGCTTATGTCTATGATGCCGTGCGCACGCCGCGCGGCAGGGGCAAGAAGGATGGCTCGCTGCACGAAGTGCCGGCGGTGCGGCTCGGCGCCAAGGTGCTCGAGGCCATCCGCGACCGCAACGGGCTGGACACCGGCACCGTCGACGACATCATCTTCGGTTGTGTCGATCCGGTTGGCGAGGCGGGTGCGGTCATTCCACGTGCCGCCGCTTTCGAGGCCGGCTACGACACCAAGGCGCCTGGCATGCAGATATCGCGCTTCTGCGCCTCGGGCCTCGACGCCATCAATTTCGGCGCCGCCAAGATCGCGCAGGGCGCCGACGAGATCGTCATTGCCGGTGGCGTCGAATCGATGTCGCGCGTCGGCATGGGCGCCTCAGGCGGCGCCTGGTTCATGGACCCATCGGTCGGCCTGCCCGGCTGGTTCGTGCCGCAAGGAATCTCGGCCGACCTGATCGCCACCAAATACGGGTTTTCGCGCGACGACGTCGATGCCTACGCAGTCGAAAGCCAGAAGCGTGCCGCCAAGGCGTGGGGCGAGGGCCGCTTCAAGAATTCGGTGATCTCGGTCAAGGACCAGAACGGCCTGACCATCCTCGACCATGACGAACATATGCGGCCCTCGACCGACATGCAGTCGCTGGCCGCGCTCAACCCGTCCTTCGTCATGCCCGGCGAAATGGGCGGCTTCGACGCCGTCGCCGTGCAGAAGCATCCCGAGGTGGAACAGGTCAACCACGTCCACCATGCCGGCAATTCCTCCGGCATCGTCGATGGCGCGGCGGCCGTGCTGCTCGGCTCGAAAAAGGCGGGAAAGACGCTCGGCCTCAAGCCGCGCGCACGCATCCGTGCGTTCGCCAACATCGGCTCCGAACCGGTGCTGATGCTGACCGGCCCCGTCGACGTCACCGAGAAGCTGTTGAAGCGGGCGAAGATGAAGCTGTCGGACATCGACCTGTTCGAGCTCAACGAGGCCTTCGCTTCGGTGGTGCTGCGCTACATGCAGGCTTTCGACATTCCGCATGACCGGATCAACGTCAATGGTGGGGCCATCGCCATGGGCCATCCGCTCGGCGCCACCGGTGCGATGATCTTCGGTACGGTGCTGGACGAATTGGAACGCCGCGACCTCAACACCGCGCTGGTGACGCTTTGCATCGGCGCGGGCATGGGCACTGCAACGATCATCGAACGCGTCTGACGGAGAGAGATGATGAGCTACACCAATTTCACCCTCGACATCGACGCCGACGGCATTGCGCTGGTCACCTGGGACATGCCGGACCGTTCGATGAACGTCTTCACCGAGGAGGTGATGCTCGAACTGAATACCATCGTCGACAAAGTGGCGAGCGATGCAGCGATAAAGGGCGCGGTGATCACCTCCGGCAAGGATACGTTCTCGGGCGGCGCCGATATCACCATGCTGCAGAAGATGCTGGCGACCTTCGCCGCCGACAAGGCGAAGGACCCGGAGAAGGCGACCAAGGCGCTGTTCGACAATGCGGGCACCATGAACGGCCTGTTCCGTAAGCTGGAAACTTCGGGAAAGCCATGGGTTTCGGCGATCAACGGCACATGCATGGGCGGCGCGTTCGAATTGTCGCTCGCCTGCCATGGCCGTGTCGCAGCCGATTCAGACAAAGTGAGGATGGCGCTTCCCGAAGTGAAGATCGGCATTTTTCCGGGCGCCGGCGGCACCCAGCGCGTGCCACGGCTGACCGACCAGCAGCAGGCGCTGCAAATGCTGACGTCCGGCCAGACGCTGTTGCCTCAGAAGGCCAAGTCGATGGGCCTGATCCATGAGATTGCCGAGCCGGACAAGCTGGTCGAAACCGCCAAGGCGATGATCAAGAACGGCTTGAAACCGGTGGCGCCATGGGATGAAAAGGGCTTCAAGCTGCCCGGCGCCCCGATCTATTCGGTGGCCGGTGCCAATCTGTGGCCGCCGGCCATCGCCATTCTGCGCCGAGAGACCTATGGCAATTATCCCGCCGCTGCCGCCATCCTGAAATGCGTTTACGAGGGCTTGTTGGTGCCGTTCGACACCGCCCTGCGGATCGAGCAACGCTATTTCACCGAGATTATGCAGACCAGGGAAGCGGCAGCGATGATCCGTTCGCTGTTCGTGTCGCTCCAGGAACTGAACAAGGGCGCGCGCCGCCCGGCCGGTGTGCCGGAAACGAAGTTCAAGAAGATCGGCGTACTCGGCGCCGGCTTCATGGGCGCTGGCATTGCCTATGTGACGGCCAAGGCCGGCATTCCGTTGGTGCTGCTCGACCGTGACATGGAGTCCGCCGCCAAGGGCAAGGCGCATTCCGAGACCCTTATCTCGGATCAGGTGAAGAAGGGCCGTGCCAAGCCGCAGGACAAGGATCGGTTGCTGTCGCTGATCACGCCGACGGCCGATTACGCGGATCTTGCCGGCTGCGATCTTGTGGTCGAGGCGGTGTTCGAGGACTCGGCCGTCAAGAAGGATGCCACCGAACAGGCCGAGGCTGTGCTCAAGCAGTCGGCGATCTTCGCCTCGAATACGTCGACCATACCGATCACATCGCTGGCCAGGAATTCGGCGCGGCCAAAGAATTTCATCGGCATCCACTTCTTCTCGCCGGTCGACAAGATGATGCTGGTCGAGATCATCCTCGGCAAGAAAACCGGCGACAAGGCGGTGGCAACCGCGATCGACTTCGTCCGTGCCATCAAGAAAACGCCGATTGTCGTCAACGATACGCGCGGCTTCTATGTTAATCGCTGCGTGCTGCGCTACATGTCGGGGGCCTACAAGATGCTGATCGAAGGTGTTCCGGCGCCAATGATCGAGAACGCGGCCAAGGCCGCCGGCATGCCGGTCGGTCCTTTGGCGTTGACCGACGAGACGGCGATCGACCTTGCCCAGAAGATCATGAAGCAGACCATGCGCGACCTCGGCGACAAGGCGGTCGATCCGAAGCAGATGGCGCTGATCAACACGATGGTCGACACGCATGGTCGCTTGGGCCGCAAGAACGGCAAGGGCTTCTATGACTATCCGGCAAAACCGGCCAAGAAGAAGCTGTGGCCAGGCCTCAGGGATCTCTACCCGCAGCTGGCGCCGGAGCAGGTCGATTATGAGGAACTGAAGCAGCGGCTGCTGGTCACCATCGCGCTTGAGGCGGTACGGGTGATGGAAGAGGGCATCGTTACCGACCCACGCGAGGCCGATGTCGGCTCGATCCTGGCCTTCGGCTTCGCGCCCTATACAGGCGGTGCACTGTCCTACATCGACGGCATCGGCGCGAAGAAATTCGTCAAACTCGCCAAGCGCCTGCAGAAGAAATACGGCACCGAGTTCAAGGCGCCGAAGCTGCTGCTTGATATGGCCGAGAAGGGCGAGACCTTCTACGAGCGCTTCGATCCCTATACCAGGGACGAGGCCAAGGAGGCAGCCTGACGCCGTCTTCGGCGGTGGACAAGATGGCGGCCAAGGGATAGAACAGGAAAGGTATTTTTTCCTGTTTCGAAGGAAGAGCAAGGTGCTCTCGCACGACCGCGTTTGGGCCGCCATCGACGCTCTTGCCGAGCGTTATTCGCTTTCGGCCTCTGGACTGGCCAGGCGCGCTGGCCTCGACTCGACCGCCTTCAACAAATCGAAGCGGCTGTCCTCAGATGGACGGCCGCGCTGGCCGTCGACCGAATCGCTGGCCAAGATCATCGAGGCGACCGGCGCCTCGCTGGATGAATTTGCGGGGCTGGTCGAGGGTCGGGGTAATTCCGACGCACTACCCGTGCAGAGATCGTCGGTGCCGCTGCTCGGCTTCGCCCAGGCGGGCGCCGGTGGCTTCTTCGACGACGCCGGGTTTCCAGCGGGGCAGGGATGGGACCTGATCGAGCTTCCGGCACGGGCAACCGAAACCTCCTATGCCTTGAAGGTCCAGGGCGATTCCATGCTGCCGCTCTATCGCAATGGCGACGTCCTGATCGTCGAGCCAGGGGCTACCATACGAAAGGGTGATCGCGTCGTCGTCAAGACCAATGCCGGCGAGGTGATGGCCAAGGTGCTCGACGGCCAGACACCAAGGTCGATCGCGCTGGTCTCCCTCAATCCCGATCACCCGGACCGCGACATCCCCATGCGCGATGTCGAATGGGTGGCGCGGATTGTCTGGGCAAGCCAGTAGGCGCGGGGCCGGTGCGTCTGCCTCACCTTGCCTTGGCTGTTCTGGCGATCCCGGCGATGGCCACGGCAATTGTCGCCGGCGGCCGCGCCGTCCAGAGCGAAAGCGGCGGCCCCTGGGAGCAAATCCAGGTCGGCGCTGAACCGCAGCCCGCCGCGCCGGCTACGTCGGCCATCCCGAAATCAATGCCGGCCAAGCAGGCGGCGCATTCGAGGGCAATCGATCCAGAAATCGTGGTGCCGCCGCAGCTCGGTTCCAACGAGCTTGAACGGATAGAGCCGCGCGCCCCGTTGAGCGATCTGGCATTGGCCGGACCGCCCAAGCCGCCAAAAACGAAAATGCCCGACGACTGGAAAGGCACGAAACTATTCCAGCCCGTCGCGTCGGCCGCCGGGGTCATCGAAGCAAAGGGCTATTCGATTGCGGTTTCCGGTATCGACATCGTCAAGCAGGAGGAGACTTGCACCGACGGCGGCGAGTCCTGGAATTGCGGCATTCGGGCGCGAACGGCCTTCCGCGCCTTTCTCCGCAGTCGTGCGGTGGTCTGTGCCGTGCCGCCCGAAGGCGGTCGTGATCTGATCGCCGCCGAGTGCCGGATCGGCAATCAGGATATCGGCCAATGGCTGGTCGAAAATGGCTGGGCGCGCGCCGCCAAGGGCGGCCCTTACGTAGAAGCCGGCGAGAAGGCGCGTGCAGCAAAAAAAGGCGTCTTCGGGCCGGCGCCGAGCGTTTCAGGCCTGCCGCCGCTGCCGGCTGCTGCGTCGCGATCCGCGCCTGTAGCGCCTAGCTCGATCCTGGAGGAGCAAGACGGCGTCCTCATGCCGCCAGCTGACCAGCCAGCGCCCGCTGAATGAGCTCGCGCGTTTCGGCGATGCCGTAGAGCGCGGCGAAGGAGCCGAAGCGCGGCCCGCGTTCCTGACCTATCAGCACCTGATAGATCATCTGGAAGAAGGCGACGGAGACACCGGGTCCGCCCTCCGGGCTCTGCTTGGAATGATCCTGGTAGCGCTCGATCTTGCGCGCAACATTGAGGGCAGCGTTCTGGATTGCCTCGCTGTCGGCATCAGCCGGCAGCGCGGCGAGCGCTTCCGAAAGCTTGGTCAGCGCCTCGCGCTCGACCGCGTCGGCAGCACGGTACACTTTCGCCGGCTTCACGAAATCGTCGAAATAGCGGATGGCATATTCGGCCAGCCGGTCGAGCTCGGGATGGGTTGTCGGCGTCACACCCGGCGCGTGGCGCGAAATGAAACCCCACAGCACGTCCCTGTTCTGCGCATTCGAGGCGCTGACCAGGTTGAGCAGCAGCGAGAACGGAACCGGCAGGTCGACTGCCGGGGGATTGCCGTCATGCATGTGCCAGACCGGATTGCCCAGCCGCTCCTTCCAGTCCTGCCTCTGATAGGCAGAGAGGAACGTGTAATATTCGTCTACGGCCTTCGGGATGACGTCGAAATAGAGCTTCTTCGCGGTTCGCGGGCGCTGGAACATATAAAGGCTAAGGCTCTCGGTCGGCGCGTAAGTCAGCCACTCGTCGATGGTCAGCCCATTGCCCTTCGACTTCGAGATCTTCTGGCCGTTCTCATCGAGGAACAGCTCATAATTGAAGCCTTCCGGTGCCGGAGCATCGAGCGCGCGGCAAATCTGCCCGGCGAGCTTGACGGAATCGATCAGATCCTTGCCGGACATCTCGTAATCGACGCCGAGTGCTGCCCACCGCATCGCCCAATCTGGTTTCCATTGCAGCTTGGCATGACCGCCGGTCACCGGCGTCTCGAAGCGCTCGCCGGTGTCCGGGTCGCGCCATACGATGGTGCCGGCGTCGAGCTTGCGCTCGTCGATCGCGACTTGCATGACGATGCCGGTCTTGGGATGGATCGGCAGGAAGGGCGAATAGCTCAGCGCCCGCTCCTCGCGCAGCGACGGCAGCATAATTGCCATCACCTTATCGAAGCGCTCGAGCATCTTGAGCAGCGTCCCGTCGAAGCGGCCGGAAGTATAATAGTCGGTCGAGGAAGCGAATTCGTAATCGAAGCCGAAACGGTCGAGGAAAGCGCGCAGCCGTGCGTTATTGGCGGCGCCGAAGGACGGATACTCATTGGAGAACGGGTCCGGTATCCTGGTCAGCGGCTTGCCGAGATAGGCGCGCAGCATGTCCTTGTTAGGCACATTGTCCGGCACCTTGCGCAATCCGTCCATGTCGTCGGAGAAGCACAGCAGCCGCGTCTTGACCTTGTCTTCAGTCAGCACGCGGAAGGCGTGGCGCACCATAGATGTGCGCGCCACCTCGCCGAACGTGCCGATGTGCGGCAGGCCGGACGGGCCGTAGCCGGTCTCGAACAGCACCGTTTCCGGGTAGCCGCTGCTCGCGTAGCGGGCGACGATCTTTTTCGCTTCCTCGAATGGCCACGCCTTGCTTTCGGCGGCGGCGGCGAGGACTTCCGGGCTGAGATCGATCGGCTGTTGTTCGGCCATGATGCTATTCCTGCAACTTTGCCAGCATCAATGCCGGCAGCCGCATGCTCTAGACCATGATCCCGAAAAGTGGAACCCGGTTTTCGGGCAGCACCGTGATCAGGCAAGAAGATTAAGAGCCCCGTCCCGATAGTCAGGATGGATCAAGTTCCAAGGCGTGATCGGAGCGCCAACGATCGCGGCTGTTTTTCCTTGCGGCGCCGGTCCCTCGTTCCTAACTTCGGGACCATCTCAAGGAGTTGTAAATGCCATTGTCGCCACACGAAGCCATGATCTACCTGATGGTCATCACCTCGGCGTCAGACCGCGACATGACCGACGTCGAACTGGCGCGGATCGGCGACGTCGTTCGATCCTGGCCGGTGTTTGAGGATTTCAACCAGGAGCGGCTGGTCGAGGTCGCCCAGGCCTGCCAGAAAATGCTGCATGAAAAGGATGGGCTGGAGGGCGTCCTGGCGCGCGTCGCCGAGGCGCTGCCCGAACGCCTGCGTGACACCGCCTATGCCGCCGCCTTCGAGGTCGCAGCTGTCGATCTCGAAATGCGCCTGGAGGAGGTGCGCGTCCTGCAGCTCGTCCGCCGGGAACTCGACCTCGATGCGCTGACGGTCGCCGCCATTGCGCGAGCCGCCAAGGCCCGCCTTCGCACGCTGACCTGAGCCGGCGGCCAAGTTTAGAAAAAACTGACGGGAAAATAGCGCAGATAGAACTCGGCGAACGTGCCGTTCACCGAGATTTCCTGCAGCGCGTAGTCGAAAGCGGCGGCCAGCGCCGGATCGTCGGCCCTGGTGGCGAGTGCCATGCCTGAGCCGAGATATTCGGGCGCCAGATAGGGGCCGACGGCAAAGCGGCAGCAGCCCGCTGCATCCGAACCGCCGAGCCAGAAGGCGAAACGCATGCCGTCGCCGAAGGCGGCGTCGATCTTGCCGGCTTTCAGCTCGCCATAAAGCTCCTCCGGCTTTGCGAACGGGACGATTTGGACGTCGCCGAAATAGTCGCGCAGCATCCGCTCGTGCGCGGAGCCGGCGATCACGCCGACACGCTTGCTGCGCAGCTTGTCGAACATTGGTTCGGTCAGCGCCTGTGTCTTCAGCATGATGAAGCGTGCCGGAAATTGCAGGTAGGAGCGTGAAAATGCGTATTTCGACCGCGACTCCGGCGTCGCGGCGATGCCGGCAATGATCGCTTCGCCCTCGCCTTTCCCGAGCGCACCTTCGAGCTCGGCCCAGGGCAGCGCCTGGATCTGGCATTTTTCGGCAATGCCGAGCTCGGCGCAGATGGCGCGCGCCAGGTCGACATGGAAGCCCGACAGCCGGCCTGCCCCATCGAGGAAATTGAACGGCGGGAAATCCGTGGTGGTCAGGAATCGCAGCCGCGGCAGCATCGAAAGGTCCGGCTTTGGCAGCCGCTCCTTGGCGTCCCAGAACACGGGCACCTGCGGCTCCGCGGCGAGCGCAGCAGCCGCAAGCGATTGCGCTCCGATCAATATCGAGATCAATGAAATGGATATGCGCCGAAACGCCACGCGACGACTCCGCTCGGTCTTGCCCCGGCTTTCGTACGAAATAACACAGGTTTTTGTACGAAAAAAATACAGGTGCGACGGTTTTTGGTTTCATCATTGCAATTTAGGGATATTGTTTAGTGAGTTTGCAAGTGACTGCGTGATGCCGGCTGAAGAGGAGCAGTAGGACGCACAGGGGAGGCAGCTTTGCAGTCCGGGGTTGATGGCGTGGTGCGGGTTGATCACTGCCATTGGCCTCAAGAGCGGAAGGCAACATGGGGTAGATGTTGCGATGGGTCATTTCGATCGTACGTTGGAGTTGATAGATCAGTTGCAGCACGCCGGCACAGCCGCCGCCGTCTGCGAAAAGCTGCTGGGGGTAACAAGCGGGTTCGGGCTGACGGCGCTGATGGCTGGGACGGTTCCGCAACCTGGCACGCCGAGAAACCAGCAAAAGGACCATGTGCTGCTCTGCGACTGGCCGGCTGAATGGCTTGAGCGCTACGTCGCGCGCAACTACGTCGATCACGACCCCGTCGTCAGCCACATGAAGCAGCTTCAAGCGCCATTCCAGTGGCGGGAAGCATCTCAGGGCATCCGCATCGGCAAGAGCGGCGGCGAGGTGATGGGCGATGCCGGCGAATTCAAGCTGCGCGACGGGTTGGCCTTCCCGCTAATCACGCTCGATGGCCAGATCGTCATGGTGTCGCTAGGCGGCGAGGCTGTCGAATTGTCGAGCGCCGAGTTCGGGTTGGTGTCGCTGGTCTCGACTTATGCGATTGGCCGCGCAATGCAGCTCCACACCATGGCGGGCAAAACCATCGATCATGTCGAATTAACGCCGCGTGAGCGCGAATGCCTGCAATGGGCTGCTGTTGGCAAGTCCGAATGGGAGATTTCACAAATTCTCGGCATTTCGGAACACACGTCAGAGAAACACCTTCTTAACGCCAAAAGCAAACTCGGTGCTGTCAACCGGGTCCAGGCCGTCGCGGAAGCGATAAGGCGCGGCTATATTAACTAGGTCGGCCGCGCCGGCCTAGAAATTCTTGCTTGCGTGATCGCGTAATTTTTTTGGGAAAGCACGGCCGTATCTTCCTATTGAAACTAGGAGACGGCAAATGCTTTTTTCCCTCACGACCCAGGAATTGATGGAACGGCCCGACCTCTGGGAGGCAGTTCATCGTTTGCGTTACAGAGTTTTCGTCGAAGAGATGGGATGGACCGATCTGCAGCGCCCTGATGGCCTCGAGATCGATCAATTCGACCACGACGAGGCAGTGCACCAGATCGTCATCCGCAATGGCGAGCTCGCCGGTTATCAGCGGATGTTGCCGACGACTCGGGCACATCTTCTAACCGATGTGCTGGCGGACCTTTATGAGGGAACCCCACCGTCGGGCCCGAATGTCTATGAACTGACCCGCTATGCGGTTGCGCCGGGATTCCGCGACGGTCGGCGCGGCGTGTCGACGGTCGGCACCGAGCTGATCGCCGGCTTCGTCGAGTGGGGTCTGAAGCGCAACGTCAACCAGGTGATCATCGAATTCGAGCCGATGTGGGTGCTTCGCGCGCTGCAGCTGCATTTCCTGGCAACGCCGCTCGGTTACCAGCGTACCTATGGCAACCAGCAGGTGGTTGCCACACTGCTCACCTTCAACGAGCACACGCTCGACGTGGTGCGTTCGCGCCGCAACCACTTTGCGCCGGTGCTGGCCAGAGGGTACCCGGACATGCTCGGACAGAGACGCGCCTCGTGAGATTGGAGAGAGGCCATGAACGTTCACTCAAAAGCAGAATTCCGCAATCACACGCTGATCGTCACGGTATCGTCGGGTGACGGCCGCCCGGTGCTGGACAGGCGGGCCTATGAAAGCCTGGCCAGGACATTCCACGAAGCCGCTGTCGACGACGACGTCCGCGTCGTGGTCCTGCGCGGCTTGGCCGGGTGCTTCTGCCTCGGTGCCGATTTCTCCGAATTTCTCGACGCCACCAAACATCGGCGACTGATCGCCGCCGTCACGGATATGTTCCGCACGCTGGCGACGTTCCCGAAACCGGTCCTTGCCTGTGTCGACGGCGACGCCGTCGGCGTCGGTTGCACCATCCTGTTCCACTGCGACATGGTGATCGCCTCGAGCAAGAGCACGTTTCGGGTGCCGTTCGTTGATTTCGGCCTGGTGCCGGACGCGGCGACCAGCATTCTGGCGCCGCAGAAGCTCGGCTATGCCGGGGCGTTCCGCTTCTTCTGCCTGGGCGACACGCTCGCCGCCGAAGATGCCAGGGCACTGGGCCTTGTCGGCGAGATCGTGACGGACGGCAGCGTCGAGGAAGCCACGTTGGCAAGAGCCAGGCAACTCGCCAAGAAGCCTGTCGCGGCGCTGCTGCAGACGCGCGACCTGCTTAGGGGCGACACTGGCGCGCTCTGCGACCGTATCGACCAGGAGATATCCCTTTTCCAGCAGGCGCTGCAGGACGACACCACGCTGAAGCGACTGCAGCGGATTGCCCGGCTGGCGGCATGAGAGCCGCGTATCGATGAGGTGAGCTTATTTTTCGAGGAAAGTCGGCCCTTCGCCGATGATCTTCTTGTCCTCCTTGCCGATGACGTCGAGGTCGCGGCCGTCATAGGGAAGCGAAAGGAGAATACGCTGCATGACGGCCAGCCGCGCGCGCCGTTTGTCGTTCGCCCGCACAATGATCCAGGGCGCGAACTCCTTGTGCGTGCGCTCGACCATCAGGTCGCGCGCTTTGGTGTATTCGTCCCATTTGGTGATGCCGGCGATGTCGATTGGCGAAAACTTCCAGCTCTTCAGCGGGCTCCAGCGGCGGTCGTGGAATCGCTCGAGCTGCGTTTCCCGGCCGATGTTCAGCCAGAATTTGAAGAAATGTATGCCCTCGTTGCGAATCATCCGCTCGAAATGCGGAACCTCGTCCAGAAATTGCTCGTGCTGCTCGGGCGTGCAGAATCCCATCACCGGTTCAACGCCGGCGCGGTTATACCAGGAGCGGTCGAAGGTGACGAATTCGCCCGACGTCGGGAAGTGGTCGACGTAGCGCTGGAAGTACCATTGTCCAAGCTCGGTGGGCGTTGGCTTGGTCAGCGCCACGTTGCGCGCCGTGCGAGGGTTCAGATACTGGCGCAAAACGAAGATCGTGCCGCCCTTGCCGGCAGCGTCGCGCCCCTCGAACAGCGACATTACCCGCTTGCCCGTCGACTGCAGCCACGCCTGGGCCTTGACCAGCTCGATCTGCAGCTTCTCTAGCCTCTCGTCATACTCCTCGCTCTTCATCTTCTTGTCGTAAGGATAACCGCCGGCGGTGAGCTTGCGGTCCTCGACCCAGTCGGGAAGCGCGGGGGCCTCGATGTCGAACGCCCTCTCCTTGCCGTCGATCATGATCTTCAGCGGCTCAGATGAGGGTGCGGCCGGGCTTTCCTTGGCGTTTTTCATCGAGGCGAACCTTTCCAGCTTCCGGACTCGTGCTATTGGGAGCCTTACTGCATCGGCCCGAAAATCGGAATCGATTTTCGGAAAGAACGATGCAGCAGATAAAGTGGTAGAGCGTCCTTTGTGCGTCCAATTGGACGCACTGCGCTCTAGCGCCGGCCCAGCAAGAAGTTCTTGAAGTGGCCGCAGACGGAGCGCAAATGGCCGACATCGGCACAGAGCGGAGAGGCAGGGCGCAAGCCGTCGCCATGCGGCTGTGGAACAGCCGCTGGCTGCTGGCGGCCGGCCTCGTTGCGGTTCTGATGGTCTATGGTTTTGCCGGCATGTCTGGCTATGTGGTGCTGCTGGCTGGCGCCGTGCTGGTTGCCGCTGCGATGCTGCCGGCCGGCATCGCCCGCCAATCGACCGAAAATGCCGCGGCCATCGAGTCGAGCGTGCAACAACTTTCCGGCGAATATCTCGCGGCGGCGGTTGCCGATCCGCTGATCATTTTCGATCGCTCCGCCGCCATCGTCCACGCCAACGCCGCTGCCTTTGCCGCCTTCGGCGGGATTGCCCCCGGCATGTCGCTGTCGCTGAAATTCCGCGCGCCGGAAATGCAGGCCTTGCTGGATAGTATCTTGGCGGGCAACGTCGCTTCGGACAGCGTCGACTACATAGAAAAGCTGCCGGTCGAACGAGCCTATCGGGTGAGCGCGTCTTCAGTCGGCCATGCCACGGATCTCTACGTGCTGGTGTTCAAGGACCAGAGTGAGGCGCGCCGGATCGACAGAATGCGTGCCGACTTCATTGCCAATGCCAGCCACGAGCTGCGCACGCCTCTCGCCTCGATCGCCGGCTTCATCGAGACGCTGCGCGGGCCGGCCCGCAACGACCCCGCGGCGCGCGAGCAGTTCCTGCAGATCATGCAGAACCAGACCAGCCGCATGGCGCGCCTCATCGACGACCTTCTGTCGCTGTCGCGCCTGGAGATGAAGCCCTATCTCAAGCCGGGAACCGAGGTCGACCTGCGCCAGGCCATCGACAGCGTCATCGATTCGCTTGGGCCGCTCGCAAAGGAAAACGGCGTCGTCATCGAGCGTGATTTCGCGGAAGGGCCGCTCGACGTGCCCGGCGATCGGGACGAGCTTTTCCAGGTCTTCGAAAACCTGCTGGAAAACGCCTGCAAATATGGTCAGTCGGGCGGACGTGTCGTGGTGTCGATCGTACGCAGCGACAGCGATCCCGAACCGGGCATCGACGTCACCATCAGGGATTTCGGCCCCGGCATCCCCGAAGAGCACATCCCGCGCATCACCGAGCGCTTCTACCGCGTCGACGTCGAGAACAGCCGAACCCAGAAGGGCACCGGCCTTGGCCTGTCCATCGTCAAGCATATCCTGACCCGCCACAACGCCAGACTCTCCATCAGGTCGGAGGTCGGCAAGGGTGCGGCGTTCACGGTCCATTTGCCGGCTCGCTAGCGTAGTACTATCTCTGGCACATAATGGGCCGTTTCTTTTTTCTGTCATCCGGCTAGCTTATCAGCGGGGATTCGAGGGAACGACTCAACCACGAAATCCCGGGAAGGCATTTCGTCCATGCAATCCGTGCATATCGTCAGCGCCTATGACGAGGAACTGAAATATCTGTCGAAGCGCATCGCGGCGATGGGCGGGCATGCCGAGCGCATGGTCGAGCAGGCGGTCGCGGCGCTGGTCAATGCGGATCCGGGGCTTGCCCAGAAAGTCATTCGGGACGACCTGGTTCTGGATGAGGGACAGCGCGAGATCGACGACAAGGCGATCATCATCATTGCGAAACGCCAGCCGATGGCGACGGATCTGCGCGAGATCGTAGGCGCGATCCGCATCTCGGCTGACCTCGAACGGGTAGGCGACCTCGGCAAGAATGTCGCCAAGCGGGTGGTTGCCGTCGCAGACGGGCGCCAGCCGGACAGCCTGTTCCGCGGCCTCGAGGCTTTGGCCAATCTGGCACTGACCCAGCTCAAGGAAGTACTCGACGTCTATGCGTCGCGGTCGGTGGAGAAAATCGGTTTCGTGCGCGACCGCGACGACCAGATCGACGCCATGTACACCTCTCTGTTTCGCGAATTGCTGACCTACATGATGGAAGACCCACGCAACATCACGCCCTGCACACATCTCCTGTTTTGCGCCAAGAACATCGAGCGCATCGGCGACCACGCCACCAACATCGCCGAGACGATCTACTATATCGTCACCGGCGATCAGATGCCGGCCGATCGTCCGAAGGGCGACAAGACGGACCAGATTATTCTTCCCGCAACCCAACCAGCGAAGTGAGTTCTCTCAGCACTGATGCGAATTTCGGATTCGCCACCTGACAGAAAATTGCGCTAAGCTTTCGACGCGCCGACTTCTCAGTTCCGCGATGAAGGCCCCGCCCTTCAGGAGGCTGCGATGGAATACGTCCGCGAGTTTGCTCCTGCGCCGCCGATGTCGGGTATAATCGCTTGCGGCGTCTATACGGCTGGGCGGCGCATCGCCGACATTCCGATCGAGGAAGCCGGCGAATGGGCCGGGAAGCCGGGCCACGTGGTCTGGATCGGACTGCTGGAGCCCGACCGCAATTTGTTGCTGCGCGTCCAGGCGCAATTCCATCTGCATGAGCTGGCGATCGAGGACGCCGAGCATCCGCACCAGCGACCGAAGATCGAGCAATATGGTGATGCCCTGTTCATCGTTGCCCGCACGGCGCAGCTGATCGACAGCCGCGTCACCTTCGGCGAGACGCATCTGTTCGTCGGCGCGGGCTACATTGTCAGCGTCAGGCATGGTCCGTCGACCTCCTACGCCGCCGTTCGCCAGCATTGGGAAAGCTGCCCGCATTCCCTTGCCAAGGGCGAGGATTTCGTCCTCTACGCCATTCTCGATTTCATCGTCGACAACTATATGCCGGTGCTTGAGCAGATCGAAAACGAGGTCGAGGCGATCGAGGACAAGGTTCTGCTGAAACCGATGACCGGTTCCGATATCGAACGGCTTTACATGCTGCGCCGCGATCTCTTGCGCCTGCGTAATGCGGCCCTGCCGCTGGTGGAGGTCTGCCGGCGGCTCACCAGCGCCGATCTGCCGCAAATCCACACAGCCATGCACCCGCTGTTTCGCGACGTCACCGACCACATCCGCACTGTCCAGGAAAAGATCGACAGCCTGCGTGAGGTTCTCGCCTTCGCCTTCGAGGCGAGCCTTCTGGTCGGTCAAAGCCAGGAGACGGCGATCTCCAAGAAGCTTGCCTCATGGGCCGCAATCTTGGCCGTGCCGACGGCATTCGCCGGCATTTACGGCATGAATTTCAGCGACATGCCGGAACTGAGGATGGAATATGGCTACCCGGCCGTCCTGGCGGCAATTGCCCTGATCTGCACGTTTCTTTACTGGCGGTTTCGCAAGAACGGGTGGCTTTGAAGCGAGGGCAGTAGGGCAGTAGGGCAGTAGGGCATAACGGCAGTAGGGCAGAAGTTCACTAGGGAAGTAGGGCCGTACTGCAGTAATCAACTACTCTATCGCTTCGGGAGCGCGCTTCTCTACAATTCACCTACTGCCGTACTGCCTTGCTCCCCTATTCCCCTAACTATCTGCTCCGCCGCCGCTCCGATGCCGGCTGGAACGCCACGCGGGCGTGGTACTTGCAGTAGGGGCCGGTTTCGGCGGCGTCGTTGCCGCAGAAATGGAAGTCTTCCGAAAGCGGATCGCCGTTCGGCCATTTGCAAGTGCGCTCGTTTAGTTCGACAAGTTGCAGATGCCGCGAGATCGGCACGACGACGTTCTCGACCGGGCGAATATAGTGGCGCGCCACCGGTTCGGCATCGAACTGCGCCTTGAGCGCGGTCGCACCGATCGACATCGAGGTGGTGGCATGGCGCGTGGCGCTTGCTGCCCGGGACACCGATTTCTGGATCGTCGATCCCTGCACCGTCTTCTTCTGGCGTGCCAGTGAGGCGGTCGTGCGTCCGCGACCGGACAGTTTCAGCCGGTGCACTTTGCCGATGACCGCATTGCGGCTGACCCCGCCAAGCTGTGCGGCGATCTGGCTGGCGCTGAGGCCCTCCGACCACAATTTTCTGAGAAGTTCGACTCGCTCGTCAGTCCAGTTCATGAGACCGCGCTCCTGCTGAAACGTGCGGCAATCGGAATCCATTCCCGACCCGGCTTCTGCCGGGCAGACACCACATATATCGGGTGATTAGGTCCGCCGCACGAAATCTAGTTATTTCTCTACTACAATTACCTTATGCGCTGACTCGGTGACAAGAGTCCCAAGGCCAACACGAATCGGTTTTTTCGGTTTTCCCCAACTTGCCCGGTCGCTTATGAGCCGGCGTTATGCTGGGGGACTTGCCGCGCGACCTTGCGCGACCTTTTCGTTGACTTCACGGCCGAAAAACACGATAAGCCACAAGGGCCGCCGCTTTGGCGGCTTTTTGATTTTTCCGGTTCCGGAGACGCATATAATGAGCGGTTCGGCGCTTTTCGAGACCTTTGTTCGCGCACCCCTGGCTTTCGACCACGGTGAAGGCACCTGGCTGGTCACCGACAAGGGCGAGCGATATCTCGATTTCGCCGGCGGCATCGCCGTGAATTCGTTGGGCTACAGCCATCCGCATCTGGTCGCGGCCCTCACCGAGCAGGCCGCCAAGCTCTGGCACGTCTCCAATCTGTACGAGATTCCGGGACAGAGCCGGCTCGGCGAGCGGCTGGCCGACGCAAGCTTCGCCGACAAGGTGTTCTTCACCAATTCCGGCGCAGAGGCGCTCGAATGCGCCATCAAGACGGCGCGGCGCTACCACTTCGTCAAGGGCCATCCCGAGCGCTACCGCACAATCACCTTCGAAGGCGCCTTCCACGGCCGCACCCTGGCGACCATCGCCGCCGGCGGCCAGTACAAGTATCTGGAAGGTTTCGGCCCCAAGGTCGACGGCTTCGACCAGGTCGGTTTCGACGATATGGATGCCGCCGAGAAGGCGATCACGCCTGAAACCGCGGCGATCCTGATCGAGCCGGTGCAAGGCGAGGGCGGCATCAGGCAAGTGCCGACGCAATCGCTGAAGCGGCTCAGGCAGCTCTGCGATCAGCACGGACTGCTCCTGATTTTCGACGAGGTCCAATGCGGCGTCGGCCGCACCGGAAAGCTGTTCGCGCATGAGTGGGCGGGTGTCACACCCGACCTCATGGCGGTGGCCAAAGGCATCGGCGGCGGCTTCCCGATGGGTGCCTGCCTCGCCACCGACGAGGCAGCGGTCGGCATGACCGCCGGCGTGCACGGCACCACCTTCGGCGGCAATCCGCTGGCAATGGCGGTCGGCAACGCCGTGCTCGACGTGGTGCTGGAAGACGGCTTTCTCGAAGACGTCCGGCGCAAGGCACTGCTGTTGAAGCAGGGGCTCGCTGGCGTCGCCGACGAATTTCCGGATGTTATCGAAAGCATCAGGGGCACCGGCCTGATGCTCGGGCTTAAATGCGCGATGCCCAACACCAAGGTCACGGTGGCACTGCGTGACCAGCATCTCTTGACGGTTCCGGCCGGCGACAACGTTATCCGCCTGCTGCCGCCTCTCACCGTCACCGACGCCGAGATCCGCGAAGCGCTCGAGCGCATTCGTGCCGGCGCCAAGAGCCTGGCAGATGCCATCGTCGCTGCCGCTGCGAAGTAATCCTGGAATTCCTGATGTCCCTTCGCCATTTCACCGATCTTTCCGCCGTTTCCGAAGGCGATCTGCGCTTCATGCTCGACGACGCAGCGGTGCGAAAGGCAAGGCTCAAGGCCGGCGAACGCAGCAAGCCGCTCGAAGGCAAGGTGCTGGCGATGATCTTCGACAAGCCGTCGACGCGCACGCGCGTGTCGTTCGACGTCGGTATGCGGCAGTTGGGTGGCGAGACGATCATGCTGACCGGCACCGAGATGCAGCTTGGCCGCTCGGAGACCATTGCCGACACGGCCAAGGTGCTGTCGCGCTATGTCGATGCCATCATGATCCGCACCACCTCGCATGACCGGCTGCTGGAACTGACGGAAAACGCTACGGTCCCCGTCATCAACGGGCTGACCGACGAGACCCATCCCTGCCAGCTGATGGCCGACATCATGACCTTCGAAGAGCACCGCGGTCCGGTGGCCGGTAAAACGATCGCCTGGACCGGCGACGGCAACAACGTGCTGCATTCGCTGCTGGAGGCATCCGCGCGGTTCCATTTCAAGCTGAACGTCGCCGTGCCCGAGGGCAGCGAACCGGCCCAGAAGCATGTCGACTGGTCGAAAGCCAATGGCGGCAAGCTGAAATTCACCCGTTCGCCCGAGGAGGCCGTTCACGAGGCCGACTGCATCGTCACCGACTGCTGGGTGTCGATGGGCCAGGAGCACCGTGCCCGCGGCCACAATGTCTTCCTGCCCTATCAGGTCAATGCGGCACTGATGGCGAAAGCCAAGCCGGACGCGCTGTTCATGCACTGTCTACCGGCGCATCGCGGTGAGGAGGTTACCGACGAGGTCATCGACGGACCGCATTCGGTGGTGTTCGATGAGGCCGAGAACCGGCTCCATGCCCAGAAGGCGGTCTTGGCCTGGTGCCTGGGCGCTTGATACGAGCCGCGGTGATCCGGGCCGGCCTGATCTGCGCCGCCTTGATCTGGGCCGCCTTGATCCGGGAGTTGGTGGTGCCTATCTCAGGCGCATCACGCAAATCGAGCGCGTCTCGTCGCATGCGCCCCGGAGGGCGGCATCGCCGCGCCCCGGAGCTTTGTCATGTTGGAAACTCATCAATTGGCTGAACATAAACCCAAGCTCGGCGAATTCGGCTACGCCGGCGACGACCATGTCGTGCCGTTCGAGGTCGGCCCGCTCGACGTGCGCGGTCGCACCGTCCAGCTCGGGCCGATGCTCGATGCTATTCTCAGCCGCCACGACTATCCCGAGCCGGTCGCCCGGCTCCTGGCTGAAGCCTGTGTGTTGACGGTATTGCTCGGAACTTCGCTGAAGTTCGAGGGCAAGTTCATTCTGCAGACCCGCACCGACGGGCCGGTCGACATGCTGGTCGCGGATTTCTCCACGCCGCACGCGCTGCGCGCTTATGCCCGCTTCGATGCCGACCGGCTGCAGGCTTTGACTTCTGCCGGCGAGACGTCACTGCAGACGCTGCTCGGCAGCGGCGTCCTGGCGCTGACCATCGACCAGGGCGCTCACACACAACGCTACCAGGGCATCGTCCAGCTCGACGGCGTCACACTGGAAGATGCCGCACGCACTTATTTCCGCCAGTCGGAGCAGATTCCGACCGACCTCCGGCTTTCGGTTGCCAAGCTTCTGACGCCCGGCGTCGGCGGTGCCCGCGAGCAATGGCGGGCCGGTGGCCTGCTGGCACAATTCCTGCCGCAGTCGGCGGAGCGCATGCGCGTACCCGACCTTCCCGGTGGCGACGGCGATCCGCGTGAGGAAATCCACGACCCGACCGACAATTCCTGGCAGGAGCTGCTGGCGCTGGTTGGTACTATTGAACCGACCGAGCTGATCGATCCGACGATCGGCGCCGAACGGCTGCTTTACCGGCTTTTCCACGAGCATGGCGTCCGCGTGTTCGGCGGGGTGCCGGTCGCCGACCAGTGCTCATGCTCGAGGGAGAAGATCCACGGCATCCTCGAAGGCTTTTCCGCCGAGGAGATCAGGGACAGCACCGAGGATGGCAGCATTCACGTCGCCTGCGAATTCTGCTCGAAGCAATATGACTTCGACCCGGCGGAGTTTGCAGCGGCCGGATGACGGCCATCAATTGACGGTGCGCCGCATTCCCGGCAAGTCGAGCGAGAAGGCGGGGATGGCGACGTCGAACGTCTCGCCCCGCTTGTTGCGCATGGTGTAGTGCCCGACCATGATGCCGGACGGCGTCGAGAGCGGGCATCCAGACGTATACTGATAGCTGTCGCCGGGGTTGAGTCCGGGTTGCTCGCCGACGACCCCGGGGCCGCGCACTTCCTCGACCTTGCCGGTGCCGTCGGTAATCTGCCAGTAGCGCGACAGAAGCTGCACGAACTCATCCGACTGATTGTCGATGGTCACCTGATATCCCCAGACATAGCGGTTTTGCGGCGGGTCGGAGTGATCCTCCAGATAGAACGGCCTGACCTGCACTTCGATGTTGCGGGTGACGGCGCTATACATAAACTGCTCCAAAGCAATGTAGATGGAACTTCGACGCTCAGCGCAGTTTGATCAACGATGCGCGTCATCTTCTTGCCCGACTCGAGCGCAGGTGCCGAAAAACAATGTCATTTAAGTGACACATGACAATGATGGTGTGCAGGCTTGTGCCGGCGACTCAGCGTTCTGTCGAATTGTTGAAAACGGCCGTCATGCGGCCGGCACTTCTGGAGTGACCAGATCTCGATGGAACCGACATTCGCAGCCGCCCTCCTTTCCATAGCCCTCCTTCTTTCAAATCTCGCCAGCATCCTGTTAGCTTCGCTGAAGCTGAAGCGACCAGGAAGGATCGCACCGCCCGCGGCCAACGCGCTGCCGGTATCGATCGTCATCCCGGCGCGCGGCGTCGAGCCGTTTGCCGAAGAGACGCTGGAGCGCGCCTTCTCACTCGACTGGCCGTGAAGGGTTGGGAAGCGGCGCATTATAGCTGGGTCATCCTTGCCGATTCCAACGTGCTTATGCCGAGCGACTACGTCCAGCACCTGATGGCGGCGTGGCGGCACGACACCGGCCTCGTCTGCTCGACGCCGATCGGCTCGCGGCCGGACGGCTTCTGGGGCGAGGTCGAATGCGCCTTTCTCAACACGCTGCAGGCACGCTGGCAGTACGCCGGAGAGGCGCTCGGCCTCGGCTTCGCGCAAGGCAAGAGCATGTTGTGGAATAAGCCGATGCTCGACGCCAATGGCGGCATCGGCGCGCTTGCTGCCGAGATCGCCGAAGACGCCGCCGCGACCAAGCTGGTCAACGGGCTCGGACTGCGGGTCAATCTTGTCGCCTCGCCCTTTGAACAGCCGCTCGGCCGGCGCACGTTTGGCGAGATCTGGTCGCGGCAGGCGCGCTGGGCGCGGCTGCGCCGCGTCACCTTCGCGCTGTTCTTCGCCCCCGAGATCCTGATCGGCGCAGCGCCGCCGCTGGTGCTTGCGCTGATCGCGGCGGCTGACGCCGGCGTCAGCCTGCCGGCAACCGCCATCGCCGTGCTGGTCGCGGCCTACCTGCCGGAATGCGCCTTGGCCTCGGCCAAGGGATGGCACCTGTCGCTGCGCACCATCCTGGCGATGATGGCGCGAGACCTGATGCTTCCCGCCATTTGGGCGCGCGGATGGCTGAGCGGCGCCGTCGACTGGCGCGGCAATGTGATGACTATCCAGACCAAGGCCGTCGCGGAGCTGGAAGAGACCCCGTCCGGCGCCTGATCGGCGCGTCCCCGCTCGCCTCTATTCGGCCAGCCCTTATCCGGCAACTCTCAGTGCCTGCTCGATGTCTTCGAGCAGGTCGTCGGCGTCCTCAAGGCCAACTGACAGCCTGAGCGTTCCCGGTCCGATGCCGAGCTCGGCGCGGGCCTCATCGGTCAAGTTCTTGTGCGTCGTCGTCGCCGGGTGGGTGATCAGGCTCTTGGCGTCGCCGAGATTGTTGGAAATCAGCACGACGTCGAGTGCGTTCTGGAAGGCAAAGGCCGCCTGCTTGCCGCCCTTCACATCGAGGCAAATCAGCGTCGAGCCGCCCGACATCTGCTTCTGGACCACGGCCGCTTGCGGGTGGTCGGCGCGGCCGGGATAGATGACGCGGGCGATTTCCGGGCGCTCGGCCAGGAAATCCGCGATGCGGCCGGCACTTTCCGTCTGCTGGCGTACGCGTAGCGGCAGCGTCTCCAGGCCTTTCAGCAGCGTCCAGGCATTGAAGGGCGAGAGGCTCGGGCCGGTGTGACGGAAATAGTCATGCAGGTTCTCGTCGATCCATTTCTTGTCCGACAGAACGATGCCGCCAAGACAGCGCCCCTGGCCGTCAATATGCTTCGTGGCCGAATAGACGACGATGTGGGCGCCGAGATGCAGGGGTTTCTGCTGCAAGGGCGTGGCGAAGACATTGTCGACGATCAACCTGGCGCCGATCGAATTGGCAAGTGCCGCGACGGCGGCAATGTCGACTACCTCCAGCGTCGGATTGGTCGGGCTTTCCAGGAAAAACAGTTTGGTGTTGGGCTTGACCGCCTTTTCCCAATTGGCGATGTCGGTGCCGTCGACCAGCGTTGCCTCAATGCCGTATTTCGGCGCCAGCGTCTCGACCACCCAGCGGCAGGAGCCGAACAGCGCGCGCGCCGCCAAGATATGGTCGCCCGCCTTGGCGCTGCACAGCAGTGCTGCCGTCACCGCCGCCATGCCGGATGCCGTGGCGCGCGCGTCCTCGGCTCCTTCCAGCGCGCACATGCGTTTCTCAAACATGTCGACCGTCGGATTGGCATAGCGCGAATAGATGAAGCCCGGCTCCTCGCCCTTGAAGCGGGCCTCCGCCGCTTGCGCCGTCTCGTAGACATAGCCTTGGGTGAGATACATCGCCTCGGAGGTCTCGCCGAAGCCGGAACGCAGCGTCCCGGCATGCACGAGTGCGGTCTGAGGCTTCCAGTCGCGCTTCTTGGTCATCATTCCATCCAAACACCAAAATTGGTCCAAACAACAAAAAACCGGTCGCGAAAGTCGCAACCGGTCCATATGGCCTTGCGGCCCGACGGTCCTTTAGCGACTTGTTTAACGTGGCTGCAAGCCGACCGGCCAAATCACCACGGGATAACGAGCTTTAGACCCGCGCCACGCTTGCGTCAATTGCCGGCATGATTAAGAGGGTTGTACCAAGCAGGTGCCAAAGGCGTCCACGGTCGGACCTGCGACAGAACAAGACGTCGCCCGGCGTTCGAACGGAGCCAGACCTTGCGGCAGACAGGCATTCTTCCCGATCAGGATATTTCCGTGCTGTTCCAGACGGGCGCGCTGAAATCGCCGCGCACGCTCGATGCCGATCAGATCCAGCCGGCCAGCCTTGACCTCAGGCTCGGCGACAAGGCCTGGCGGGTGCGCGCTTCCTTCTTGCCCGGCCCGGACCACAGGGTTGTCGACAAGCTCGACCGGCTGAAGCTGCACGAGATCAATCTCGCCGAAGGTGCCGTGCTGGAAACCGGCTGCGTCTACATCGTGCCGCTGCTCGAAAGCCTGGCGCTGCCCGCCCATATTTCCGCCTCCGCCAACCCGAAAAGCTCGACCGGACGGCTCGATATCTTCACCCGGGTAATGACCGACCGTGGCCACGAGTTCGACAAGATCGCCGCCGGCTATGAAGGCCCGCTCTATCTGGAGGTCAGCCCGCGCACTTTCCCGATCATCGTGCGCACCGGCTCGCGGCTGTCGCAGATCAGGTTCCGCACCGGCAATGCGCTCTTGTCGGAAAGCGAGCTGCACGACCTGCACCGCGCCGAGATGCTGGTCGCCACCGAACCACCCAACATCTCAGGCGGCGGCATCGCGCTGTCGATCGACCTCGACGGCGACAAGGATGGGCTTGTCGGCTATCGCGGCAAGCACCACACCGGCCTGGTCGACGTCGATAAGCGCGCCGCGCAGGACGTCGTCGATTTCTGGGAGCCGCTCTACAAGAGCGGTGCCGGCGAGCTGGTGCTCGATCCGGACGAATTCTATATTCTGGTGTCGCGCGAGGCGGTGCATGTGCCGCCACTCTACGCCGCCGAAATGACGCCTTTCGACCCGCTGGTCGGCGAGTTCCGCGTCCATTATGCCGGTTTCTTCGACCCGGGTTTCGGCCATTCGGCGTCGGGCGGCACCGGCAGCCGGGCGGTGCTCGAGGTGCGTAGCCACGAAGTGCCGTTCATCCTCGACCACGGCCAGATCGTCGGACGGTTGGTCTACGAGCACATGCTGAAACGGCCGCAGGCGCTCTACGGCACAGATCTAGGCTCGAACTATCAGGCGCAGGGCCTGAAACTGTCCAAGCATTTCCGCGCCGCGCGCTGAGCTTCCTCTCACCTGCGGGCTACGCCCGGCTCAAAGAGCCTTCACCGCCACCTTCACCGGCTGCTCGATTTCAAGCGGGTTGCGCAGCGGCAGGCCGAAATCCTGCGCCTCGATTTCGAATACGTCGCCGGCCTCGGTCCTGATGCCGTCGGCGAAGGACAGCGTCGCCGTGCCGAACATGTGTACATGCACGTCGCCCGGCTGGCGGAAGGCCGAGTATTTGAAGTGGTGATGCTCGAGATTGCCAATGGTGTGCGACATGTTCGCCTCGCCCGACAGGAACGGCTTTTCCCAAAGCAGCTTGCCGTCGCGTAGGATGCGTGAAGCGCCGCGGATGTCGGACGGCAGGTCGCCGATCAGGATCTCCGGGCCGAACGAGGCGTTGCGCAGCTTGGAATGGGCGAGGAAGAGATAGTTCACACGTTCGGTGACGTGGTCGGAAAACTCGTTCGACAGGGTGAAGCCGACACGGAACGGGGCGCCGTCGTCGCCGATCACATAGATCCCGGCGATTTCCGGCTCCTCGCCGGCATCCTGGGCGAAGGCCGGCGACATAAGCGCCGCACCGGGCGCCACCGCCATGGTGCCGTTGCCCTTGTAGAACCATTCCGGCTGCACGCCGGTCTGGCCCTTCGCCGGCTTGCCGCCCTCAAGCCCCATGCGGAACATCTTCATGGAATCGGTCAGCTGTTCCTCGCCGTCCGTGCTGAGCTTCTTGTGCATGGAATCGCGGGTCGCGGCGGAGCCGAGATGCGTCAGCCCGGTACCGGTGAGATGGAGATGCGCCGGATCGGGATGGTTGATCGGCGACAGCAGCCGGCCCTTCTTGTAGGCTGCGTCGAGATCGACGGTTTCGCCGAAGCCCTTGCGCTCGATCAGGGCGACAAGCCCGCTGCCGGTACGCGCGGCTTCCATCGCCAGCGAATAGACGCTGCGGGCGCCGTTGATGACGCGGGTCTTGCCGCCGCTGCGGGCAACGACGCGGATCGTCTCGGCGTCGTCGAGGATTTGTGAGATCAGCATGGTAACCCTCTCTGAATTGTGGGCTTGGCGTGCCTTTCTTGGCAAACCCTGCCCTGCGCGGCCCGGACCCTGTCCGCGCCTCGGTTGAAATTCTTCGTCCGGATTGCGCTCGCGGATCAGGTCCCTCGGGGGACTTCTTTGCGCCGCCCGGCAGCGCCGCGATGTGACCCGTATGCCTCCTGGTTGCCTCTCAAGCCTTGTTCTTGTTGTAGACGTCGAAGACGACGGCGCCGAGCAGCACCAGGCCTTTGACCACCTGCTGCCAATCGACATTGACGCCCATGATCGACATGCCGTTGTTCATGACGCCCATGATGAAGCCGCCGACCACCGCGCCGATGACCTGGCCGACGCCGCCCATCGCCGAAGCGCCACCGATGAACACCGCGGCGATGACGTCGAGCTCGCTGCCGAGGCCGGCCGCCGGCACAGCCTGCCCCAGGCGCGCTGCGATAATCAGGCCGCCGAGTGCCGACAGCACGCCCATATTGATGAACACCATCAACGTCAGCCGTTCGGTCTTGATGCCCGATAGCTGGGCTGCCTTGACATTGCCGCCCATCGCATAGATGCGACGGCCGATCGTCATGCGTTTGGTAACGAAGACGAACAACGCGATCAGCACGCCCATCACCATGAGAACGATGGGGAGGCCCCTATAGGTGGCGAATTGGTAGACGAGAAACAGCGCCAGCGCGCTGATCACCAGGGTCTTGACGACGAACAGCGAGAAGGGCTCGGCTTCGTAGCCATGTTTCTCGCGGGTGCGCCGTGCCCTGAGCCCGAAATAGGCATAGGCGAGCACGGCGACGAGGCCGATCACGATCGTCGTCAGGTGCAGCGTCAGGCCGCTGCCGACAATGGTTTTGCCGGCGGCGTTCACGGTTGGCGGTATCAGCGTCAATGGGCCGATCAGGTCCGGAATGAAGCCGGAACTGAGCGCCTTGAAGCCGACGGGAAGCGGCCCTACGGAAGACCCGCCACCCAGCAGCGCCTGGCAGATGCCGCGGAAGATCAGCATGCCCGCCAGCGTGACGATAAAGCTCGGTATTCGGTGATAGGCAATCCAGTAGCCTTGTGCCGCGCCGATCGCACCACCGACGATCAGGCAGATGATCGACACCACCAGCGGATTGCTCAATGGGCCAAGCGGCCAGATGACCATCATCATCGCCGCCAGTGCGCCGATGAAGCCGGCGACGGAGCCGACGCTGAGATCGATGTGACCCGAAACGATCACCAGAAGCATGCCCAGCGCCATCACGATGATGAAGCTGTTCTGCTGCACGAGATTGCTGAGGTTCACCGGCTTGAACAGCGTACCGGACGTGGTGAACTGGAAGAACACCATGATTGCGATCAACGCCAGCACCAACCCGTATTCGCGCAGGTTGGTGACCAGCGCCGAGACGGCAATGCGAGGTCCCTGTTGTAGATCCTGGGCAACGCCGGTCTGCGGCCCGGGAGCGCTTTCGGTGCTCATGATGCTTTTCCTTCTCCGCGGACGATGGCGCGCATTATCTTTTCCTGGCTGGCGTCGCTTGCCGCCATTTCGCCGACGATGCGTCCTTCGTTCATGACGTAGATGCGGTCGGTGATGCCGAGCAGTTCGGGCATTTCCGACGAGATGACGATGATTGCCTTACCCTCGGAGGCGAGACGCGCGATGATCGTATAGATTTCATACTTGGCGCCGACGTCGATACCGCGTGTCGGCTCGTCGAGGATCAGCACTTCCGGATTGGCGAACAGCCATTTCGACAGCACCACCTTCTGCTGATTGCCGCCAGAAAGGTTGCCGGTCATCTGGTAGACGCTCGAGGCGCGGATATTGGTCCTGCCGCGATAATCGTTGGCGACCGAAAGCTCGCGCAAATCGTCGATCACGCCGTGGCGCGACACGCCGGGCAGGTTGGCGAGTGTGATGTTGTGCTTGATATGATCGATCAGGTTGAGCCCGTAGGTCTTGCGGTCCTCGGTAACGTAGGCGATGCCGTGTTCCACCGCCTTGCTCACCGAGGAGACATCGATCGGCTTGCCGTCAAGGAACACCTCGCCGGTGATGCGGCGGCCATAGGACCGGCCGAACAGGCTCATGGCAAACTCGGTCCGGCCGGCGCCCATCAGCCCGGCAATGCCGACCACTTCGCCCTTGCGGGCGTTGAGGTTGATACCCTTGATGACCTGCCGCTCGGCATGGATGGGGTGGTAGACCGACCAGTTTTTCACTTCGAGAACGGTCTCGCCGATCTTCGGCTCGCGCGGCGGATAGCGGTCGTCGAGCGAACGGCCGACCATCGAGGTAATGATGCGGTCCTCCGAGATGTCCTTCTTGGCCAGCGTCTCGATGGTCCGCCCGTCACGGATGATGGTGACCTTGTCGGCGACCCGGTTCACCTCGTTGAGCTTGTGCGAGATCAGGATCGAAGTGATGCCTTGCCGCTTGAATTCGAGCAGCAGATCGAGCAGCGCCTGGCTGTCCTTTTCGGACAGGCTCGCGGTCGGCTCGTCGAGAATGAGCAACTTCACTTCCTTGCTGAGCGCCTTGGCGATCTCGACCAGCTGCTGCTTGCCGACGCCGATATTGGTGATCAGCGTGTTGGGGTCCTCCTTGAGGCCGACCTTCTTGAGCAGGGCGCTGGTGCGCGCCTCATTGGCATTCCAGTCGATGACGCCGTATCTGGCGTGCTCGTTGCCGAGAAAGATGTTTTCGGCGATCGACAGCATCGGCACCAGCGCAAGCTCCTGGTGGATGATGACGATGCCCTTGCGCTCGCTGTCATGGATGCCTTTGAAATGGCACTCATCGCCGCGATAGATGATCTGGCCGTCATAGGTGCCTGACGGATATACACCCGACAGCACCTTCATCAGCGTCGACTTGCCGGCGCCGTTCTCGCCGACCACGGCATGGATCTCGCCTTCCTCGACCATGAGCTTGACGTTCGACAGCGCCTTGACGCCGGGAAACGTCTTGGTGATGTCGCGCATCTCCAAAATCGTCGATGCCATTGAGAATACCACTCCTGCGAGGTCCGCAAACAATACCGGGCTGGCTCGCCAACGAAAAGGGGCCCTGCCTGCGCAGGACCCCAGGCTTTGTAACCGCGATTACTTCAGTTCTTCGGCCTTGATGTAGCCGGAGTCGACCACCAGGGCCTGATAGTTCGACTTGTCGACGTCGTGCGGTGTCAACAGGATCGAGGGAACGACCTTGACGTCGTTGTTGTAGGTCGTGGTGTCGAGGCCTTCCGGCTTGCCGCCCGAGAGCACCTTGTCGACGAGTTCGACCGTCGCCTTGGCGAGTTCGCGGGTGTCCTTGAACACGGTCGAATACTGTTCGCCGGCGATGATCGCCTTGACCGAAGCGGTCTCGGCGTCCTGTCCGGTGACGATCGGCCATGGCTGATCGGCGGTGCCGTAGCCTACGGCGCGCAGCGAAGCGATGATGCCGCGCGACAGGCCGTCATAGGGCGAGAGCACGCCATCGACGCGGCTGCCGTCCGAGTAGTTGGCGGAGAGCAGATTGTCCATGCGGGCCTGGGCGGTTGCCGCCAGCCAGCGCAGCGTGCCGACCTTGTCCATGCCCATCTGGCCGGACTTCACGACGAGGGTCTTGTCGTCGATCAGCGGCTGAAGAACCGACATGGCGCCGTTATAGAAGAAGAACGCATTGTTGTCGTCCGGCGAACCGCCGAACAGCTCGATGTTGAACGGGCCCTTCTTCTCGGGATAACCGAGACCCTTGAGCAGCGATTTGGCCTGGATGACGCCGACGCCGAAATTGTCGAAGGTGGTGTAGTAGTCGACATTTGGCGTCTTCTTGATCAGGCGGTCGTAAGCGACGACGACAACGCCGGCGTCATTCGCCTTCTGCAGCGCATCGCCCATCGTGGTGCCGTCGATCGAAGCGATGATCAGCGCCTTCGGGCCCTTGGTGATTTCGTTTTCCAGCTGGCTGAGCTGGTTCGGAATGTCGTCCTGCGCGTACTGCAGGTCGACAGTGTAGCCCAGAGCCTCGAGCTGGGACTTGACGGCATCGCCGTCGTTGATCCAGCGCTGCGAGGTCTTGGTGGGCATCAGCACGCCGATCAGGCCTTCGCCAGCCTGCGCCGGCAGCGTCATGGCCGCGATGCCTAGGGCCGCGACGGCGGCCAGTGTCTTGACAATCTTCACATTAACTCTCCCTGGTTGATGGACGCGTACCCTTGGGTTTTGTGGGCCGCGCAATCGTGCAGGAGCGCCAAACGCGCCGCTGCCGTCAATCGATCTCCGGTATCCTCCCAATCGGCCCCGAGACTCTGGTTTCAATCGATACGAGTTTTCCCTCGTCACCGACCGTCAAGCCTCAGGACACGCGAAGGGTGTGTCGCTTTGCCATAACTGTCAAATGCGATCTTTGATGGTTGCTATATCGAGACTGATATGGCTTAGGCTAGTGACGACGCTGCCGGATCCAGCCAGGGCGCCGGGCGTAAGAGTAGGGAAGAATCATGGCGGCGCTGCGAAATCCTGACGGAATATCAGCCAGTTACGATGAAATTCCGGGTGATGGCAGAACCTTGCTGCGCAGCGGCTTGAGCCTGCGTCACATGCGCATGATCGCAGCCCTCGACGAGCACGGCCGGGTGAGTGCCGCGGCCCAGGTCATGAACATCTCGCAGCCGGCGGCCTCGCGCATGATCGCCGAGATGGAGGCGGTGCTCGACGTCAAGCTCTGCGAAAGGCTGCCGCGCGGCATCACGCTGACACCCTATGGCAAGGCGTTGGCACGGCGCGCGCGATCGATCCTGCTCGAGATGCGCGAGGTCGACCGCGAGATTTTCGAGCTCAAGGCGGGCAAAGGCGGCTCGGTGTTCCTGGGCGCGGTGACAGCACCGGCGATCGAGCTGGCGGTGCCGGCGATCCGCGAGATCCGGCGCCTTTATCCGCGCATCGAAATCACCATGCAGGTCGAGACCTCGAACGTCCTGGCGCGCGAGCTGATCGCCTCGCGCCACGATTTCATCATCGCCCGCATCCCCGACGACCTCAATCCGCGGCTGTTCGAAGCGCGCGTCATCGGCGTCGAGAAAGCCTGCCTGATCGTGCGCCGCGGCCACCCGCTGACCAAGGGCAAGGCGGTGCGGCTGGAAGACACCGCCGCCTATGACTGGGTTTTCCAGTCGGGCGGCTCGCCGCTGCGCCAGGCGATGGAGAGCAACTTCCTGAACCGCAACATCGCGCTGCCGGACCGCATCCTCAATACCAGCTCGCTGCTATTGACTCTGGTCATGGTCGCGCAATCCGACGCCATCGCGCCGGTGTCGATCCAGGTCGCGAAGTTCATCCAGAACCCCGAAGGCCTGGCCGGCGCTATCGATGTCGTCCAGACTGAATTCGACATCGAGGTCAGGCCCTACAGCCTGATCACGGTGAAGAACCGCGCGCTGTCACCGGCAGCCAAGATGCTGCACGATTTTATTTTGCGAGAGGTGGGCTGAGAGTTGGAGCGGGTAGCGGGCGCATCCCGCGGCCGGCCAGACGACCAGACAGGCCCGCCAGCAGCGGCGCCGATGCACGTCGGCCACTACTGCCTGATGCTCAAAAAAAAGCCCGCCAGCAGAAGCCAGCGGGCCAAGGGTAGACTTTCCGGTTGGGGTCATTCGAGGCCCCGCCGACCCTCAATGTGAGATATTCCACGAACTGGCACATCGGCCAAACAGATGAAAGACGGCCAGCCGGGCTGTAAAACTGCCTATAAATCCGCTGGTTTTCAGCTTGGCCAGAACAAGTGCAATGCACCGGGGGCAAAAGCTGGAGCGGGTAGCGGGAATCGAACCCGCGCGTTCAGCTTGGGAAGCTGACAAGCTACCATTACATCATACCCGCGCTGGTTCTCCGATATCATGGCCCGGCGCCGATGCGCAATCCGGTTTGAGGGCTCGGCTTGATGCAGGGCTATCAACTGCGTATTTCTAGGCATGTGCCCGAATCGCGGCACCCGACTGTGGAGACAGGCTTGTCCGCACTGAACCGCTTTCTCGGCGATACGCCGCTCCGGGTGATCCTGAAGCTGCTTGTGGTGTCGTTCCTCGTCGGGCTGGTCATGAATGCCTTCGGCTGGTCGCCGATGGATGTGCTTTACGGCATTCGCAAATTCTTCATCGACCTGTGGAATTTGGGCTTCCACGCCATCGACCGTTTCCTCGGCTACATCCTGCTCGGTGCCGCGATCGTCGTGCCGGCCTTCATCCTGCTCAGGATCGCTAACTACCGGAAGTGAATTTTCAGGCGTAGCCCGCCGCCACCTCGAACAGGATGGCGTGCCGTGCAGCAAGTGCTGCGACATCCGTCGAATAGCCGCCGCCGATAACGCCGCATACCGGTATGCCAAGCGTGCGGAAATGGCGGATCACCATATCGTCGCGGGCGCGCAGCCCGTCATCCGTGAGCGACAACCTGCCGAGCCGGTCCTCGACATGGACATCGACGCCGGCATTGTAGAAGACGAGGTCCCAGCGCCTTCGCGCCGACAGCTCCGGCAGGATGGCGTCCAGCCGCTCCAGATAGGCTGCATCGCCGGCGCCGTCGGGCAGGGCGACATCGAGGTTGGAGGCGATCTTGCGTGCGGGGTAGTTGCGGTCGCCATGCATGGAGAAGGTAAACACGCGCGGCTCGTCGTTCAGGATATCCGCCGTGCCGTCGCCCTGATGCACGTCGAGGTCGACGACCAGGATGTTTTGGACAGCAGCTTCGGCGAGCAGCACCAGCGCGGCAACGGCTACGTCGTTGAAGGTGCAGAAGCCGGCGCCTTGCTCGCGCCGTGCATGATGGCTGCCGCCGGCGGTGTTGCAGGCGATGCCGTTCAGCAACGCCAGCCGCGCTGCCAGCACCGTGCCGGCCGTTGCGAGCTGCGCCCTCAGCGAAACCCGCGGTCCCACGGGAAAGCCGATCTCGCGCTCGATCGCCACCGGCACTTCGCAGGCAAGCACCTGGTCGACATAGTCGACCGCGTGGGCAAGCTTCAGCCATGATGGCCGCGCCGCCTCCGGCATGTTGAGCGCTTCGGGCTGCGCCAGGCCGCGTGCCCGCAAGGCATCCATCAGCAGCGGATATTTGCTCATCGGGAAGCGGTGGTTGACGGCGAAGCCGGCGTCGTAGTCGGGATGATGAACGATCTGCAAGGGCATGGGACGGGCGGTGCGCCAGAGGCGGGTTTCGGTTGACCATAGCGGCGTGGATGGTTGCGCGAGGTCCGCAAACTGGGGCACATCGGCTAGCCGATCAAGCCGCAACAGGAAGCAACACGCGTTTGGAGCAGGCTTTACCCACCGAAGTCCACGCCACCGAAGCCAGGGCCTTCGTCGTCACCAACCGCTCGGTGCTCGCCATCGCCGTGCCGATGACGCTTGCCTATCTGACGACACCGTTGCTCGGAATTGTCGACACGGCGGTGGTTGGGCAGTTCGGCGACGCCGCCCTTCTCGGCGGCCTGGCGGCCGCCGCCCTGATCTTCGACGTCGTTTTCACCACCTTCAACTTCCTGCGCTCCGGCACCACCGGCCTCGTCGCCCAGGCCTTCGGGCGCGGCGATGCGCTGGAGGAGCAGGCGGTGTTCTGGCGCGCCGTGCTGATCGCGGTCGTCGCCGGCGTCGTGCTTGCCGCGCTTGCGCCGCTGGTCTCCACCGCCGGGCAATGGTTCATAGGCGCCGAACCGCGCGTCAGCGCGGCGATGGACGTCTATATCCGCATCAGGATGCTCGCCGCACCGTTCTCCCTGATCAATTACGCCATCCTCGGTTACGTGCTTGGGCGCGGCGAGGGCGGGCTCGGGCTGATGCTGCAATTGATACTGAACGGCATCAACATCGCCCTCTGCTTCCTGCTTGGCCTGGAGTTCGGCTGGGGCGTCGCCGGCGTCGCCTGGGCGACGCTCACCGGCGAATTCGTCGCCATGCTGCTGGGTCTCGCCATCGTCGGCCGGCGCTTCTGGGCGGCACCCAGGCTGCCGCGCCACCGCGTCCTCGATCTGCCGGCATTCCTGCGCATGATGTCGCTCAACCGCGATATCATGATCCGCTCCTTTTCGCTGCTCGCCGCCTTCGCGCTGTTCACGCGCCAGGGCGCGCAGTTCGGCACGCTGACGCTGGCCGCCAACGCCGTGCTGATGAACCTGTTCCTGGTTGCCGGCTATTTCATCGACGGTTTCGCCACTGCCGCCGAGCAGCTCGCCGGCCGCGCCATCGGAGCGCGCGCCGCCACCGCCTTTAACGAGGCGGTGCGGCTGACGCTGCTTTGGGGACTCGGTCTGGCCGGCGCGGCGACACTCTTCTTCCTGCTGGAGGGCACCGATCTCGTCGCCCTGATCACGACCGCGACGGACGTCCGCGCCATTGCCGACATCTACCTGCCCTGGGCGGCGTTCACCGCGCTCAGCGGCGTGCTGGCTTTCCAGATGGACGGTGTCTTCATCGGCGCAACATGGTCGCGCGACATGCGCAACATGATGCTGTTGTCATTCCTGGCGTTCAGCGCCGCGCTGCTGATCCTGGCGCCGGCCTTCGGTAATCACGGCTTGTGGGCGGCGTTGCATGTCTTCCTGCTGGTACGCGGCTTCAGCCTGCTCGCCATATTGCGGCTGCGGGTGCGCGCGGTCTTTGGCTGATCGCTAAAACGGTTTCGCCGCCCAGTGATCGAGGCGGCTGTCGCGAAGCTCGCGCAGCGACTTCAGCCGTTGACTGTCCATGAAACGGGCCATGCCGGAAAGAATGCGCCCCGGCAGCGCGGGCCCGGCATAGATCATGCCGGTATAGAGCTGGACGAGATCGGCGCCGGCACGGATCTTTTCCAGCGCCGTCTCGGCGGAATCGACGCCGCCGACGCCGATGATGGTGGGATCCGGGCCAAGCAGTTTTCGCATCCTTGCCAGCACGATAGTCGAGCGCTCGAACAAGGGTTTCCCCGAAAGCCCGCCGGTCTCGCCGGCAAGGCCGGCGCTGCTCAGGCCGGCTCGCGCGATCGTTGTGTTGGAGACGATGACGCCGTCCATTTGCTTGTCGCTGATCTCGGCGGCGATGTCCTCAAGCTCGGCCTCGACCAGATCCGGCGCGATCTTGAGGAACACGGGCGGTTTTGCCGGTGCTGCCGCACGCGCGGCCATGACCCGCGACAGAAGTTCGCCAAGCTGTTCGCGTGCCTGCATGTTGCGCAGGCCCGGCGTGTTCGGCGAGGAGATGTTGATTGCCAGATAACTGGCATATCGCGCGAACCGGACCACGCCGCGTTCATAGTCACTGACGCGGTCGGTGCTGTCCTTGTTGGCGCCGATGTTGACGCCGACGATGCCGGCACGGCCCATGCGGGCGGCAAGGCGCTTTTCCGCGGCGGCGTGGCCTTCATTGTTGAAGCCCAGCCGGTTGATCACTGCCCCGTCCGAAGGCAGCCGGAAGATGCGCGGCTTCGGATTGCCCGTCTGCGGCAGCGGCGTGATCGTGCCGACCTCGGCGAAGCCGAAGCCGAGGCCGAGCAGCGCGTCCGGCACTTCGGCATTCTTGTCGTAACCCGCGGCCATGCCGAGCGGGTTCGGGAAACCGAGCCCGCAAAGGCTGACCTTTAACCTGTTGTCCTGCGGCGGACGACCGGCGACCGGCAGCCCGCATCTCAGCGCGGCAATCGACAGCCCATGCGCGGTTTCCGGATCGAGCGTGAACAGCAGTTTCTGGCCGATCCGGTCGAACGCGCTCATTCGGCCTCCAGCGCCGGGAATTCATGCCGGCCGTCAGCGCCGAGCGGCAATGCCTGCACCGAAACGACCGCATCGAGGCCGAGCCCGCCAGAGAGATGCGGGAACAGGGCGCCGCCGCGCGAGACCTCATATTTCAGCGCATCGCCGAGGCGCGCGCTATCGACGGCGACCAGCAGCAACCGGCTTTGGCCGGCGAAATGTTTGGCCGCCGTTTCCCGAACCTGCCCGGCGGTGGAAAAATGGATGAAGCCGTCGGCGACGTCGATCGGCGCGCCGGTGAAGCCGCCTTCTCTTTCAGCCTCGCGCCACAGCGCCTCGGGAACTATCTTGTAGATGATCTCGGACATCGTTGCGCTATAGTGCGAACCGACCACGCGGGGAAGGGCAGGCCCGTGTTCTTCCCCATTTCAGGTTCATCCCCATTTCAGGCGCAAACTGTGATAGATTGCGCTGACTGGCTCATGGAGGAAAACATGCGTCTGAAACACGTCTTGATCCCCGCAGCACTGGTGTCGCTTGTCGCGGCGTCGGCCTTTTCCGAGGAAGCCGATCGCTACCGGTTGGAGAAATCGGCCAATGGCTATGTCCGCATGGATACGCAAACCGGCGCCATGTCGCTCTGCGAGGAACGCTCCGGCCAGCTCGTCTGCAAGACGGCGGCCGACGAACGTGCCGCCTTCCAGGGCGAGGTCGACCGGCTGCAAAGTTCGGTGAAGGCGCTCGACGAACGCGTCGCCAAGCTCGAAAATTCGCTTGCCGCCCGTTTCGAATCGACTTTGCCCAGCGAGGAGGATTTCAACAAGACGATGGGCTACATGGAGCGCTTCCTGCGCAGCTTCATGGATATCGTCAAGGACATGGACAAGGACGACGACGGCGCCAAGCTCAATTCGCAAAAGACCTAGGCAATTCGCAAAAGACCCGGGCGGGAATAGCAAGCCGCCCACGCCGGACGGCAGGCGTAGCGTTACAATCGTTCAGATCCTGCAAGGCGGAACATCGCCAACGGGATTCGGGGAGGGATATCACCGTTGGGCTACACATTCGTCATTGCCGATGATCACCCGCTTTTTCGCGGTGCATTGAGGGAGGCACTCGCGGGTATCGGAGATGTTGCCGCCATTCACGAGGCTGGCGATTTCGAAAGCGCCAAGGCGCTTGTCCTGGCCAATGAGGATGTCGATCTGGTGCTGCTCGATCTCTCGATGCCGGGGGCAAGCGGTCTTTCCGGCCTGATTTCGCTGCGCGGCATCCATCCGGCGGTGCCGATGATGGTCGTCTCGGCGCATGACGATCCGGTGACGATCCGGCGCGCGCTCGATCTCGGCGCCTCCGGCTTCATCTCCAAATCGGCCAGCATGGAGGAGATCCGCAATGCGGTGCAGTCGGTGCTCGCAGGCGATATCGCGGCTCCCGTCGGCATCGATCTCGGCGTCGAGCGCGATCCCGAGATTTCCGACCTGATCAAGCGGCTGCAGGCGCTGACCCCGCAGCAGACGCGCGTGCTCGGCATGCTGGCTGAGGGACTGCTCAACAAGCAGATCGCCTATGAGCTCGGGGTCTCCGAAGCGACGATCAAAGCGCATGTCTCGGCCATCCTGCAGAAGCTCGGCGTCGACAGCCGCACGCAGGCGGTCATCCTTTTGTCCAAAATCGGCAGCGACCCGCTGCAGACGGCCGGCTGATTCCTATTCGGCCGCCGGCGCCAGCGGCCTGACCCTGGCCATCATCGAGCGCAGCATCGCCGGTTTCAGTGGTTTGCTGATCACCGGCACGTCGAGCCTGCCGGCAGCGGCGCGAACCTCGCTGGAGCGGTCGGCGGTGACCAGCACGGCCGGCAGGTCCTCGCCGTGGATCGCACGCAACTGGGCGATCAATTCGAGGCCGGTCCTGTTGTCGAGATGATAGTCGGCAAGCACGATGTCCGGCCGATGCATGCCGGACCTCTCGAGATCCTCCGCGCCGGAAAGCGTGTCGACGCTGCAGCCCCAACCCTCGAGCAGCAGCCGCATGCCGTCGAGGATGCGGGCGTCGTTGTCGATGCAGAGCACATTGAGCCCGGCAAGCGAGGCCGCGGCGCGGGCAGGCGCCGTCGCCTCGGCCTCGCGCCGCGGTGCCTGCACGGCCACCACCGGCAGCAACACGGAAAAGCGTGTGCCCTTGCCTGGGTTGGAGAAGATCCGGATTTCGAGGCGCAGGACGCGGGCGATGCGGTCGACAATGGAGAGCCCAAGGCCGAGGCCTTCCGCCTCGCGTGCGCCCTCGTCCAGCCGGGTGAATTCGCGAAACACGGTGTTCAGCTGGTCGCCGGCAATGCCGATGCCGGTGTCGATAACCTGGATCTCGGCCAGTTCGCCGCGCCGCCGCACGCCGACCAGGATGCGGCCACGGCGCGTATACTTGATGGCGTTGGAAACCAGGTTCTGGATCAGCCGGCGCAGCAGATTGCGGTCCGTCATGACGCTGAGCGACGACGGCATGATCGAGAGTTCGAGCTTCTTTTCGGCGGCAAGCGGCCGGAAGTCGTTGCCGATCTGGCGCAGCAGCCCGTCGAGGCCGAAGCTCGTATCGTCCGGCTTCATCGCGCCGGCATCGAGGCGCGAAATGTCGAGCACCGCGCCGAGGATGGTCTCAACCGATTCCAGCGACGATTCGATGTTCATCGCCGCCTTGCCGGCAGGTCCCTTGCCGGTCTTCTCGATCAGCGACGAGCAATAGAGGCGGGCGGCGTTCAGCGGCTGCAGGATGTCGTGGCCGGCGGCAGCGAGGAAGCGGGTCTTGCCGAGATTGGCCTCCTCGGCCAGCATCTGCGCCTGCGCCAGCTCCTCATTGACGCGGGTGAGCTCGGCGGTGCGGCTCTTCACTCGCTGTTCCAGGGATTCGTTGGCGCGCTTAAGCGCCAGATCCTGCTCTACACGTCCAGAAATGTCGGCGTAGGTGGCGACGATGCCGCCGTCCGGCATCGGATTGGAGCGCAATTCCAGGATGCGCCCGCTTGTCTTCAGCTCCATCTGCCATGGGCTGACGAAGCTGGTCAGGCGGTTGAGCATGGTGACGCGTTGGTCTGCCGGTATGTCACCGCGCTCGGCAAGGTGGCGCAGGATACGATCGAGTGAGACGCCGACCTGGCCCATCTCGTCGGGCAGGTCGAACAGCGCCCGGTACTGGCGGTTCCAGCAGATCAACCGGAAATCGCGGTCGAAGACAGTGATGCCCTGTTCCATCTGGTCGAGTGCGATCTGCAGCAGGTCGCGATTGTGCTGCAGCGCCTCGGTGGCGTCATCGAGCAGGCGGAAGGCGTCCTTGGATTCGCGATCGTTGCGGCGCAGCAGCAGCGACAGGATCAGCCGCGCCGAGGATGAGCCGACGGCACTGGCCAGAAGCTGCTCGGAGAAGCGGATGACATCCATGCTGGCCTGTTCGTTGCCGAGCAGTGAAGTGCCGCTGCTCTTTTCGAACGACTGAAAGGACCGCTCGGTCCGTTCGACACCGAGATAGCGCGCGATCGTGTCCTTGAGGTCGTTGACGGTAATGGTGGTGCGGAAGCGGCGCAGGCTGGGCAGCGGACCCGCTTCGCGCGGCACGAAGATCGACGCCTGGATGCGTTCCAGCGGCACAGAGGCGCGCGACAGCGAGCCGAACACAAAAAAGAGCGTGTTGATCGACAGGCTCCACAGCACGCCATGGTTCAGCGGCTCGGCGACGGTGCCGAAAAGAGCCTGCGGCCGCAATGCATCGAAGCCGAACAGGCCGTGGACGAGGATGCCGGTATCGGGCGCGACGAGCGAGGGAAGCAGCAGCGTATAGCTCCAGACGACGATGCCGGCGACCATGCCAAGTGCGGCACCCCTTCCGTTGGCGCCGCGCCAGACCAGGCCGCCGATCATTGCCGGCGCGAACTGCGCGATCGCGGCGAACGACATCAGGCCGATCGAGGACAGCCGCGCGCTGTTGGTGCTCTCGCGGTAGTAGAGAAAGGCGATGAACAGCATGATGAAGATCGCCGCCCGCCGTACATTGAGGATGAGCGTCGACCAGTCCTCGTTCTCGGATGTCGTGGTCCGCAGCAGCCGGCGCACGAACAGCGGAATGACCAGGTCGTTGGAGATCATGATCGACAGCGCGACGCTTTCGACGATCACCATTGCGGTCGCCGCCGACAGCCCGCCGATGAAGGCGGCCATGGCCAGCACGTCGTGGCCGCTGAACAGCGGCAGCGACAGCACGTAAAGGTCGCTGCTGGTCCTGGGGCCGACCAGTTCCAGGCCGGCCAATGCGATCGGCAGCACGAACAGGTTGATTGCCACCAGATAGAGCGGAAACACCCATGTCGCGGTGCGCAGCTCGGCCTCGCTGCGGTTTTCGACGATGGTGACGTAGAACTGGCGCGGCAGCATGAGGATGGCAAAGCCGCTCAGGCATGTCAGCACCAGCCAGGTAGCGAGCGAGGTGTTGTAGCCCATCGCCTGGCGCACCTGCGTGTTTTCGGCGAGCTGTTCGAACATATCGCCTGGCCCGCCGAAGATCAGGAACGTGACCATCAGGCCGATCGCCAGGAAGGCGGCGAGCTTGACCACGGTCTCGACCGCCACAGCCAGCACCAGCCCGTCCTGGTGCTCGGTGGCATCGGCATGGCGCGTGCCGAACAGCACCGCAAACAGCGCCAGCAGCATGGCCACGATCAGCGAGATGTCACTGACGAACGGATCGAACGACGGCGGCGAGCCGGTATAGTGCTCGACCATCAGGCTGACCGAGCCGGAGATCGCCTTCAATTGCAGTGCGATGTAGGGCACGGCGCCGATGGTCGCGATCAGCGTAGCGATCGCCGCGACAGCGAAGCTCTTGCCGTAGCGGGCACCGAGAAAGTCGGCGACCGAGGTGATCTTCTCGGTCTTGGCCAGCCTGACGATGCGCTGCAGCAGCGGAAAGCCGAACACGAACACCAGCACCGGTCCGATATAGATGCCGAGAAACTCGAGGCCGCGCTCGGAGGACAGCCCGACCGAGCCGAAGAAGGTCCAGGAGGTGCAGTAGATCGCGAGGCTGAGCGCATAGATGAAGGGCCGGGCGCGGCCAGGCCCCGATGACGTCGAGCGCCGGTCGCCCAGGCTGGCGATAGCAAACAGCAACGTCACATAGGCGATCGCGATGATGACGATGAACCAGCCCTGCACGCCTCGAACTTCCTCCCTGCGCCGGTTTTTTCATCCGGCCTTGCAGACGCAATCACAGCTTGGCGATCAAGTCCATCGCGGCTTTCGGCGTATTATATCGGCTGCGTCGGGCAATCGTGACCGGCTGAAACCAGCTTTTGCTCCTGTTGCAACCGCAGGTTTTTGCTATTCTGCCCGCCGGTCGATGCCGAAGGGTGGACGGCAGCACGGCCGGTCAGGACAAGGAGGGTCGAATGCTGAAAGAATTTCAGGAATTCATTTCCAGGGGCAATGTGATGGACCTGGCCGTCGCCGTCATCATTGGCGCTGCCTTCGGCAAGATCGTCACCTCGCTGGTCGACGACATCATCATGCCGGTCATCGGGGCGATTTTGGGCGGATTGGACTTCAACAACTACTTTCTGCCCTTGTCCTCGGCCGTTAACGCCACATCGCTGGCTGAGGCAAAGAAACAGGGCGCGGTCTTCGCCTATGGCAGCTTCATCACCGTGGCACTGAATTTTCTCATTCTCGCCTTCATCATCTTCCTGATGGTCAAGGCGGTGAACAATCTGCGCAAACGGCTAGAGCGTGAGAAGCCAGCTGCGCCGGCCGCTCCGCCACCGGCCGACGTCGCTCTCCTCACCGAAATTCGCGATCTCCTCGCCAGGAAATAGTTCGAAGACAGATTCCCTGGACCAAAACCCCGGCCGCAAGCGACCGGGGTTTTCTGTTTTCGTCCGCCCTGAAACACGCTAGCTGTCGAGCAAACGAAAACGGACCCATCCATGACCCTGATCGATACTCTGCGCGCCGAAGCGCGGGCGGCGCCTGAAAGCGGCATTGTCGCCGTCATGAACCGTGGGCGCGGCCGCGACGGCATGATCCCGCTCTGGGCCGGCGAGGGCGACCTGCCGACGCCTGCCTTCATCACCGATGCCGCCGCCAAGGCACTCGCCGGCGGCGAAACCTTCTACACCTGGCAGCGGGGCATTCCCGAACTCAGGCAGGCACTCGCCCGCTACTACACCAGGCATTTCGGCAAGACTTTCGCCAACGAGGAATTCATCGTCACCGGCTCCGGCATGCATGCCATCCAGATGGCCATCGATGCGGTGGCCGGCAAGGGCGACGAACTCGTCTACCTGTCGCCGGCATGGCCGAACTTCGCCGCCGCCGCCGGCGTCGCCGGCGCCGTGCCGGTCGCGGTCACGCTCGACCAGTCGGGCAATGGCTGGTCCTGCGATGTCGACAAGATCGCAGCGGCGATCACGCCGCGGACCAAGGCGCTGTTCGTCAACACGCCGTCCAACCCGACCGGCTGGACCGCCGACAAGGAGACGCTGCAGGCGATCCTCGACCTTGCCCGCGAAAGGGGCCTGTGGATCATCGCCGACGAGATCTATTCGCTGTTTCATTACGGCGATAGTCGCGCGCCGTCCTTCATCGACATCATGGCCGATGAGGATCGCATCCTGTTCGTCAATTCCTTTTCCAAGAACTGGGCGATGACCGGCTGGCGCGTCGGCTGGATCAAGATCCATCCCGCCTTGCAGCAGGTGTTCGAGAACCTGGTCCAGTATTCGACTTCCGGCGTTGCGCAGTTCATGCAGCGCGGCGCCGTCGTTGCCCTCGATGAGGGCGACGCCTTCATCGTCGAGCAGGTGGAGCGGGCGAGGGCGGCGCGCGACCTGGTGTGCGGCATTCTCGCCGAAACCGGCAGGGCGCGGTTCACCGTGCCGCAGGGCGCATTCTATCTGTTCTTCGCGGTCGACGGCATCACCGATTCCCGCGCCGCCGCCTTCGACATGGTCGACCGCGCCAATGTCGGCCTGGCTCCCGGCACCGCCTTCGGCCCCGGCGGCGAAGCCTTCCTCAGGTTGTGCTTCCACCGCCGTCTCGACCAGCTCGAGGAAGCCGCACATAGGCTGGCGAAATGGATGAAGACTGTGTGAGCTGCCTCGAAGCCCGTGTTGAAACTCGCTCCGGCGAGTCAGCTGGCGTGGGTTTCGAGAACCGGAGCGCAGCGGACATTTGGGTCCGTCAGCACCGGAAGCGCAGAAAGCCGCGTCAGATGGCCGCCGGAGTAGAGTTTCAAACGGGCTTCACCCGCCCGACTTCGGCACCAGCAACGGAATGACGCGGTCGCTCTTGGCCACCGAAGGCCGACCGGCAGAAGCGTAGGGAATCCCCAACGCGTCCCATGTCTCGACCAGCGCATCCTGCAGCGACGCGATCAGCGCGTCCGAATGGAACGGTGTAGGCGTGATGCGCAGCCGTTCGGTGCCGCGCGGCACTGTCGGGTAGTTGATCGGCTGGATATAGATGCCGTGCACACCGAGCAGGCGGTCGCTGGCCATCTTGCAGAGCTCGGGATCGCCGACCAGAAGCGGCACGATGTGGGTAGGCGATTCCATCACCGGCAGGCCGGCTGCGGCCAGCACTTGCTTGGTCCGCGTCGCCTGGCGCTGCTGCGCATCGCGCTCGGCCTGCGAGCGCTTGAGATGGCGGATCGAGGTGGTTGCCGCGGCAGCGATCGCCGGCGGCAACGCCGTGGTGAAGATGAAGCCCGGCGCATAGGAGCGCACCGCGTCGATCACCGCAGTGTTGCCGGCGATGTAGCCGCCAAGCGTGCCGAACGCCTTGGCCAGTGTGCCCTCGATGATGTCGATGCGGTCGGCCAGCCCTTCGCGCTCGGTGATGCCGCCGCCGCGCGGCCCGTACATGCCGACGGCGTGGACCTCGTCGATGTAGGTCATGGCGTTGTAACGCTCGGCGAGATCGACGATCTGCTTGATCGGCGCGATGTCGCCGTCCATCGAATAGACGCTCTCGAAGACAATCAGCTTGGCGCGCTCGCGGCCGGCCGTCTGCAGCAGGCTTTCGAGATGCGCGACGTCGTTATGGCGGAAGATCTTCTTCTCGGCGCCCGAGCGCCGCACGCCCTCGATCATCGAAGCGTGGTTGAGCTCGTCCGAGATGATCAGGCAATTGGGAAGCAGCTTTGCAATGGTCGAGATCGACGCCTCGTTGGAAACGAAGCCGGAGGTGAAAACCAGTGCGGCTTCCTTGTCGTGCAGGTCGGCCAGCTCCAGTTCGAGCTCGACCAGCGGGTTGCTGGTGCCGGAGATGTTGCGGGTGCCGCCGGCCCCCGACCCCATCTTGCCTGCCGCCTTCTGGAACGCGGCAATGACGTCGGGATGCTGGCCCATGCCGAGATAGTCGTTGGAGCACCAGACGGTGATTTCCTCGGCGCGGCCATTGGCGCGCCAGATGGCGCGCGGGAATTTCCCGACAATACGCTCAAGGTCGGCGAAGACGCGGTAGCGACGCTCCGCATGGAGCTGGTCGATCGCTTCCTCGAAAAACCGCTGATAGTTCATGTCGCCTTCCCAGTTTTGCGCGGGATGATAGTCATTGGCCCATTCGTCGTCCACCTGGCCTTTTTGGTCAAAATGCCACGCCCCGAGCCTGTTCCTAACGACCACGGAACGTGGCCTATTCCCTTGATGTGGATCAAGCTTGTTTCAGGACAATGCCACGCGCCGATGAGACTGGTTACCGCAGGTTTTAATGGCCTGGCGGCAGATTTTCCAGTACGGCGACGATTGAGACAGTTCCGACAAATCATGAATAGCGAGGATGCGGATGACGGTTTTGGTGACAGGCGGTGCCGGCTATATCGGTAGCCATATGGTCTGGGAATTGCTGGACACGGGCGACAACGTCGTCGTCCTCGACCGGCTTTCCACCGGCTTTGAATGGGCGGTGGCCCCGGAAGCAAAGCTCGTCGTCGGCGACGTCGCCGACAGGGAACTGGTCGCCTCGATCATTCGCGACAATAAGGTCGACGCGATCATCCATTTCGCCGGCTCGATCGTGGTCCCCGAATCGGTCGCCGACCCGCTTGCCTATTACGAGAACAACACCTGCAAGACGCGCTCCCTGATCGAGACCGCGGTGCGCGAAGGCGTACCCAATTTCATCTTTTCCTCGACCGCCGCCGTCTATGGCGGCGCCGGCCTGGAGCCGGTGCGCGAGGATGCCCGGCTTGCGCCGGAATCGCCCTATGGCCTGTCCAAGCTGATGAGCGAATGGATGCTGCGCGACGCGGCGATTGCCCATGGGTTGCGCTATACGGCGCTGCGCTATTTCAACGTCGCCGGCGCCGATCCGAAGGGTCGCACCGGCCAGTCGACGCCCGGTGCCACGCATCTGATCAAGGTCGCTTGCGAGACGGCGCTCGGCAAGCGCCCCTTCATGCAGGTGTTCGGCACCGACTATCCGACGCCGGACGGTACCTGCATGCGCGACTATATCCACGTCAGCGACCTGGCGGCGGCGCATCGGCTGGCGCTTCAGCGGCTGCGTGCCGGCGGATCGAGCCTGGTCGCCAATTGTGGTTACAGCCACGGCTATTCGGTTCTCGAGGTCATCGACAGCGTCCGCCGCGTCTTCGGCCATGATTTCGAGGTACGGATGGGCGATCGCCGCGCCGGCGACGCCGCCGCGGTCGTCGCCAATTCGGAGCTGGCGCGCGGCGAGCTCGGCTGGACCCCGCAGCGCGACAACCTCGACCAGATAGTTGCCGATGCGCTTGCCTGGGAGCGCATCCTGACCAGCAAGAATTCGGCTCTGGGGTGAAGTGGGCTCTCCGCAAAGGTTGGTTCAGCGCGCTGGGGGCGGAATGAAAATCCTAGTGCTTGGGGCCGGCGTCGTCGGTACGGCGGCGGCCTATTATCTGGCCAGCGACGGCCATGAGGTGACGGTGATCGAGCGCCATCCGGCGGCGGCACGCGGCACCAGCCGGTCGAATGCCGGCCTGGTGTCGCCCGGGGATGCCACCGCCTGGGCCTCGCCAGCCGCGCTGAAGACGTTCCTGCGCGGCCTCTACAACCACGATCTCGGCATCAAGGTGCGGCTGCGCTTCGATCCGTATTTTTTCGCCTGGAGCCTGCGCTTCCTGCGCCAGTGCACGCATAAGCGCATGCGCGCCAACACCGACGTCAAGCTGCGTCTGGCGTTCTATTCGCGCGACTGCATCAACGCCGTCTCGGCCGAAACCGGCATCCACTATGACGAGCGCAAGAAGGGCATTCTCTATTTCTTCCGCTCGCAGCAGAGCTTTGATACCGGCACCGACAATTATCGCTATCTCGGCGAACACGGCCTGCCGATCGAGATCGTCGGCCGCGACCGGCTGGTCGAGCTCGAGCCCGGCCTTGCCGGCGCCAAGGACAAGATAGCCGGCGGCGTCTATTCGCCGATCGACCAGACCGGCGACTCCAGCCAATTCACGCAGCGCCTCGCTGCCTATGCCGCCGAGAAACTCGGCGTCCAATTCCTCTACGGCACCACGGTCGAAGGTCTCGACATCGACGGCGACCGGGTGCGCGCCGTGATGACCTCGGCCGGCCCGGTCGCCGGTGACGCGGTGGTCATTTCCATGGGGCCGGAGAGCGGTCTGCTCGGCCGCCGCTACGGCATCGATCTGCCCGTCTATCCCGTGAAGGGCTATACCGTGACTGTTCCGCTGGAAGATGAAAGCAAGGGGCCGATCATGGGCGGCGCCGACGAGGACCGGCTGATCGGCTATTCCAGGCTGGGAAATCGGCTGCGGATGTCCTCGACGGCGGAGTTCACCGGGTTCGACCGCACGTTCAAGCCACGCGATTTCAACTCGATCCTGAACACCGGCAAGGACCTGTTCCCCGGCGCTTTCGACGAGAGCAAGGCTGAGCTCTGGGCTGGACTTCGCCCGATGATGCCGAACTCCGTGCCGGTCATCGGACGGGCGCGGTACGACAATCTCTACCTCGACACCGGCCACGGCCATCTCGGCTGGACCATGGCCTGCGGTTCGGGAAAATTCCTTGCTGACGTGGTCGCCGGCCGCAAGCCGGAGATCGATCCGCAAGGATTGCTCTACAGGAACTAGGCATCTCCAGACATCAGGGCGCCATGAGCTCGGCGGTCAGGCTCGTTCGTCGACCGCCGAACGCCAGGAGCGCACGTAACTTGTCCAGAGTGGATCGGCCGACGGTTCGGTCCTTTCGCCTCTGCCTTGCGGTGTCCCCTGGTCCGACGTCAGCAAGGCGGCGCCGATGCTGGTGCCTGTCGCAGCCTCGGAGGCAATGACGGCGCGCGCCGCCGCCGCAGCCAGCATACGGGTGAACAGCCGGTTGCGGGCGAAGGGTCCTTCGACGATGGTGGGACCGTCCGCGCCGATCAGGTCGAGGCAGGTCGCGGTCATCAGCGCCAGGTAGAACGAGATGGCGACAAAGCGCTGGCCGACGCTCATACCGTCCGCGTTAAGCCATGATGCGGTATGATGCGGAAACGGCCCCGAACCCTGTTGGGTCGAGGGCAATAGGGACGTCTTGCGCGCCAGCACCGTGGCAACATCGTCTTCCGTCCAGTTCTCCGATTGGCCCTCGGTCAGCACGGAAAACTCGCGGCCACCCATGAAGCGCGCCGACGGCACGGGATCGCCGAGCGCGTTGACATTGACCAGCGTGTCGCGTGCCGGGTCGAGCGCGATCTTGTTGCCGCCAACCGCCATCGACACCACCCAGGTGCCGGTCGAGACCACGGAGAAAGGCGGCTTGTCGGACAGGAGATGCGGCAGCAGCGAGGCGTTGGAATCGTGCAGGCCGCAAAACACCGGCGTTTGCGGGTCGAGGCCGGTTTGCCGCGCGAGAGCGGGCAGGATCGGGCCCAGGCGGTCCTTGGCCGGCCGCACCGGCGCCATTAGCCGGCGCCATTCCAGCCGGTCGACCAGCGACGAAAAATCCGCTTTCCACGGGTTCCACAGATCGGTGTGGCAGCCGAGCGAAGTCACCTCGCTGGCGGCGATGCCGGTCAGGCGCAAGGCCCAGTATTGCGGATACATCAGGATCGCTGCGGTTCTGGCGAAATCCGCCGGAAAGCGCTTCTGCTGCCAGAACAGCTGCGCGCCGAGATTGAGGCCGGCCGGCAGGTGCGGCGTGCCGGTCTCGGAGAACGCCGGGCGGATCGTGTCATAGTCCCCGGCAAGGGCATCCGGCCCGTCGAATTCGTAGTCGAGCACCGGCAGCGCCAGTTCGCCTGATGCGTCGACCAGCACGCCCGTAGCGCCATGGGTGGTGATCGATATCGCATCGATGCGCTGTTCGCGATCGATCTCGGCCAGGCTGCCAAGGATAAACGCCCATAACCGCTCGACGTCATGGTGCGGGTACGGGCCTTGCCGAACCGGCTCGTTCACCATCCTGCGCAGCGCGACTTCGCTTGCTGCGGCAAGATCGACCAGCGCCACCTTGGCGTTGGTCTTGCCGATATCGATGACGGCGACGTGGCGGGTCATTCCATATGGAACATTGTTTCCAGCGGCAGCGCCACCGGCTCGTTGTTCGGCTTGGTCTCCATGATGTCCGCCATCTCGGCCCACCAACGCTGCATCACCGGATGCTTCGGCAATTCGTCCATGCCGTGGTCGTCACGGCGCCACAGCACGCCGAACAAGGTGTTGGTCTCTTCGTCGAGATGGATCGAGTAATCGGAGATACCGGCCTGTTTGAGCAGCGCGACCAGCGACGGCCAGATGTCGTCGTGGCGCCTCTTGTATTCGGCCTTCATGCCCGGATTGAGCTTCATCTTGAACGCGTATTTCTCCGGCATCAGGCAAAGCGCTCCCGCCGCACTCGCCGCCACAGGATCGGCAGCGCGATAACGATGATCAGCAGCAGGCCGATGAAGATCGACATAACGATCCCCGGCACGTTGAGCAGGCCGAGGCCGAAGGTCACCAGTCCCATGATGAAGGCGGCCAGCACCACACCCAGAATGCTGCCGGCGCCGCCCAGGATGCTGACGCCGCCGAGCACCACCATGGTGATGACTTCCAGCTCGTAGCCCTGTGCGATGGACGGCCGGGTCGAGCCGAGCCGCGATGTGATCAGCACCGAGGCGATGCCCGCCATCAGGCCGGTCAGGCAAAACAGGATGAATTTGATACGGCCGACGCGTACGCCGGAAAACTGCGCCGCGACCGGGTTGTTGCCGATGGCAAAGACCCGGCGGCCGAAGCTCGTCCGGTGCAGAAGGAACCAGTAGACGACTGCCGCGATCAGGAAAAGCGTCAGTTCGAACGACACCACCCACCAGACATAGCCCTGGCCGAAGAAGGCGAAACTCGCGGGATAGCCCTTGTAGGCCTGGTCGCCGAGGATGATGAAGGCAATGCCGCGAAACAGGCTCATCGTGCCGATGGTGACGACGATCGACGGCAAGCCCAGCCTGGTGACGAGCAGTCCGTTGAAGGCGCCGCAGCCGAGCCCGACGACGAGGCCGATTGCCACCAGTTCAGGCATGCCGGCGCCGGCCTGCACCGCCATGCCCATCATTGTCGACGCCAGCGCGATGATGGCGGCCACCGACAGGTCGATTTCGCCGGAGATGATCAGCAGCGCCATGGCCAGCGCGATCAGCGCCTTTTCCGTGAAGTTGAAGGTTAGGTCCGACAACGACCACGCGTCGAGGAAGTAGGGCGAGGCAAAGCTGTTGACGGCAAAGATGGCAACCGCCACGACGACCAGCAGCGCCTCCCATGAGAAGATCGCCGACATCAGCGGCTTGTCGAGCCGATCGGGAATGTGGCGTGGGGCAGGGGTGTCGGTCACGTGGCAACACCCGTCGAAGGTTGGCGCCGCCCCTCACCCTTACCCTCTCCCCGTATAGAGACGGGGAGAGGGGAGATCGCCAGCGTTGCGGCAGTGTCCCTTCTCCCCGTCACTATACGGGGAGAAGGTGCCGGCAGGCGGATGAGGGGCAGCGCACACGCAGGAGACAGGCCTGTTGCGGACGGCAACAGGCCGATCATCCTGGAGAAACAAAAGAGAGTCTCGGTCATGCCGCTTCCGCCTTTTTGAGAATGATGCGGCCTTGCCGGCGTTCGCCGCGCGCGTTGAGCACCACGGCCAGGATGATGGCGCTGCCTGAAATCGCCATCTGCCAGAAGGGTGAGATGTTGATCACCGGCAGCGCGTTGGAGATGATGCCGAGGAACAGCGCGCCGAGCACCGCGCCGCCGACCGAACCGATGCCGCCGGCAATCGAAATGCCGCCGATGACGCAGGCGGCGATGATATTGAGCTCATAGCCATTCGCGACCTCGACCGAGGCGATGACGTAGCGCGAAATCCAGAGATAGCCGCAGAGGCCGCCGATCATCCCCGAAATGCAAAAGACGGTGAATTTCGTCCGGCCGACATCGATGCCGGCATAGACCGATGCGGTCGGGTTGACGCCGATGGCATAGATCGAACGGCCGAGCGCGGTGCGCGTCATCACGAGGAAGAACAGCGCAATAACCAGCAGGGCGATCCACGACAGTACCGGAATGCCGAGGAAAGCCGCGCGCTGCAACCCGATGAAATCAGCGCTCATCTGGTCGGCGTTGACCCAGGCGCCGCCTGAAATGACGAACGTGGCGCCGCGGTAGATGGTGAGGGTGCCGAGCGTTACCACGATCGAGGGAATGTTCAGCCGCCATACCAGCAGGCCGTTGATGGCGCCGAGCACCAGGCCGACCAGAAGTGCGATGACGATCAGCAGCGGGATCGGGATCGCCGGATGCGCGGCGTTCAGCATTGCCACCACCATGCCGGTGAAGCAGAGATTTGAAGCCATCGACAGGTCGATCGAGCGGGTCAGGATGACGACCATCTGGCCGAGCGCCAGGATCATCAGGATCGACGTGTCGTTGAACACCTGGCGCAGGTTGGCCGGATCGGCAAAACCTGGAAACCGCGTGGAGATCAGCCCGATCAGCACGACGATTGCCGCCAGCAGCCAGACCTCGCGATGTTTGAGAAGAGCCTTCATGCCGCGATCCCCGCTGCCGTCCTGACCAAGGTTTCGGCGTCGAGCCCTTTATTGTCGTAGACCGCGGCAATGCGGCCCTCGCGCATAACGACGACGCGGTCCGACATGCCGAGGATTTCCGGCAATTCGGACGACACCATGATCACCGACAGGCCCTGCGCGACGAGCTCGGCCATGAAGCCGTGCACGGCCGCCTTCGAGCCGATGTCGATGCCCTTGGTCGGCTCGTCTAGGATGATCACCTTGGGCGCGGTCGCCAGCCATTTGGCGATGACGATCTTCTGCTGGTTGCCGCCCGACAGCGTGCCGACGTCCTGGCTGAGCGAGGAGGCGCGCAGATCGAGCCGCTCGGTGTAGGAGCGGGCCAGCGCGAACTCTTCGGCCAGCCGCAATATGCCGGATTTGGATGTCCGTTTGAGCGAGGGCAGCGAGACATTCTGGAAGATCGGCAGGCCGATCACCACGCCTTGCTTGCCGCGCTCCTCCGGCACATAGACGATGCCGGCGTCGATCGAATCCGCCGCCGATTTCGGCGCGATTGCCTTACCCTCCAGCGTGATCGTGCCGCCGCTGGTGCGGGTGATGCCTGATATCGCCTGCATCACCTCGCTGCGCCCGGCGCCGACAAGGCCGTAGAAGCCGAGGATTTCGCCCCTGTGCAGCTCGAAGCCTATGTCGTCGAACTCGGTCGGGTGCGACAGGCCGGAGACGGCCAGCACCGGCGCGCCGATCTCGGCCTTGCGCTGCGGAAAGATGTGATCGACCGAGCGGCCGACCATCATGCGCACGATCTGGCTCTGGCCGGCGTCCTTGATCAGGCCTTCGCCGACCATCTCGCCGTCGCGGAACACGGTATAGCGGTCGGCGATGCGGTAGATCTCATCGAATTTGTGGCTGATGAACAGGATCGCCTTGCCGTCGCTCTTGAGGAATTCGATCAGCAGGAAAAGCTCTTCGATCTCCTTCATCGAAAGCGCCGCCGTCGGCTCGTCCATGATGACGATCCGCGCGTCGATGGACATGGCGCGGGCAACCGCGACTAAGTGCTTGTTGGCAATGCCGAGATCCTTCAGCCTGGCGTCGGCGTCGATATGGCCGGCGCCCATCGTGTCGAGCACCTCGCGGGCATTCTTGCGCATGGTGCGCCAGTCGATGGTTTTGAAACGCGTGCGCGGCGCATGGCCGAGGAAGATGTTTTCGGCCACCGTCAGGTCGTCGAACAGCACGGTTTCCTGGTGGATGGCGGTGATGCCATGCCCGAACGCGGCGTGGGCGCTGGGCAGTGTGACCGGCTGGCCGTCGATGCTGATCGTGCCAGCATCCGGCTGGTAGATGCCGGTCATGATCTTGACCAGCGTCGACTTGCCGGCACCGTTTTCGCCGATCAGCGCGGTTACCTGGCCGGGATAGAGCGACAGGCCGACATTGTGCAGCGCCCGCACGCCGGGAAAGCTTTTCGAGATGCCGGACAGCGTCAGGCGCGGTCCGGATGACAAAGGCGCTTCATTTGCCACTTCGTGCTGGGCTGTCGTGTCCATAATCGTATCAAGCCCTGTAGCAAGGTTCGTTTGAAAGCGCGGCGGAACCTGAGCCCCGCCGCACCGTTTCGAAGGTTCCAGGATCAATAGATCTTGGAGAACTTTTCGATGTTCGACTTGTCGAACTGGAAGGGCGGAGCCATCGCAGCCGAGTTGGTGTCGTCGAGCGTGACCTTGCCGACGCGGCCGATCGACAGCGTAGCACCGGGCTTGGCCTCTTCCTTCTTCACCGCCAGGTCGTGGGCGAGGTAGACGGCGGAGTAGCCGAGATCGATCGGGTTCCACAGCGCAACCGCCTGGCTGGCGCCATTGTCGATGAACTTCTTGAACTCCGACGGCAGCGCCAGGCCGGTGACGTTGACCTTGCCGATCAGGCCTTCATCGGTCACCACCTGCGCGGCGGCAACGACGCCGACCGTGGTCGGTGCGATGATCGCCTTGAGGTTCGGATAGGACTTCAGCAGGCCCTTGGCTTCGTCCGTGCTCTTGGCCGAGTCGTCGTCGCCATAGACGGTGGCGACGAGCTTGATCTTGGGGAACTTCTCCGGCAGCACCTTCTTGGCCGCGTCGATCCAGGCATTCTGGTTGGTCGCGGTCGAAGAAGCTGACAGGATGGCGACATCGCCGCCTTCCGGCAGGTAGTCGGCGGCCAGCTTGATGATGGTCTCACCTATCAGGTTGGTATCGGAGGGGTTGAGGTGAAGCTGGCGTCCTTCCGGCGCGACGCCTGAATCCCACGAGATAACGGTAATGCCGCGCTGCATCGCCTTCTTCAGCACTGGCACCAGCGCGTCGGCGTCGTTCGCCGAAATGGCAATGGCATTGACCTTCTGGGCGATCAGCGAATTGACCACTTCGATCTGCGCTTCGGCGGTCGCCTTGGTCGGGCCGGTGTAGATGATGTCGACATCGCCGAGCTCCTTGGCCGCCTCTTCGGCGCCCTTGTTGGCGGCGTCGAAGAAGCCGTTGCCGAGCGACTTCACCACCAGCGCGATCTTGACGTTTTCGGCGTAGGCGGCATTCACGAACATGGCGGCGGAGAACGCCGCCGTAACCATCAATTTCTTCAGAAAGCTCATCGAATATCCTCCCTTGAGCGTTGCATTCCATCGCCGCTGCGGGCGTGAGTGGTTCTCAGGCCTGCAGCGAAGATTCTTCCTTGCTGGTTGCCGTTGTGCGGGCGATGATCAGCGTCACGCCGGCGGTCTCCAGCATCTTGGCTTCGCGATCCTCGATGGCGTCGTCGGTGATCACCGTGGCGAGGCGCGAGAGGCCGCACAGGATCAGGCTCGAGCGTTTGCGGAACTTCGAGGAATCGACCAGCACCACCAATTCGTCTGCCTGGTCGATCAGTTTCTGCTCGGCCTGGATCAGCAGCGGATCGCCTTCCATAAGACCGAGCGGCCCCAGCCCTTGCGCGCCCATGAACATGCGGCGCGCGTAGAAATTGCGCGTCACGTCATTGTCGAACGGCGACAGGATGATGTTCTGCTCGCGGTAGATGGTGCCGCCCGACAGCATCACCGTGTTCTTGGAGTGCCTGAGCAAGTGCTCCGCGATCGGGAAGGAATTGGTGAAGATCGGCATGCGGCGGCCGGTCAGGAAATGCACCATCTGGAAGGTGGTGGTGCCGCCATTGATGATGATCGGCTCGCCGTCCTTGCACAGATCCACGGCTTCCCGCGCGATTGCCCGCTTCTGCGAAGCGTTGATCGTCTCGTTGACGGAAAAGGGCCGGCCGGCAAGGCCGATGAACTGCGGCGGCGAAAGCGCCTCGGCCCCGCCGCGCACCCGGCGCAGCCGTTTTTGCACATGCAATGCCGCGATGTCGCGCCGGATCGTCGCCTCCGACGACTCCGTCAGGTCGACCATCTCCTGCACCGTCACCACAGGTTTTTCCTGGACGGCGGACAGAATGATCCTGTGGCGCTCTTTCTCGTGCATGGTTCCTCCCTGCCTGAGCATCTAGTCACCCAAAGCGCGCAGTGTCAATCATTTCCGATCAGATAATTTCATTGTGCAATGCAATATGATTGATGTTGATCGTTTGTGATTGACAAGACCGCCGCTTGTGTAGAAATTCGTACAAAAGGGACCCGCGCCGTTTGCGTGTCCCAAAGGGAGGATACCTATGCTCGACAAGCGCTCCGGCACGCGCCTCGCCAATCTTTGGGATGACGCAAAAGCGCAAGCAATGAGCGAGCCCGAACGTCTGGTCTATCGCTCGAATGTTCTTGGCTCCGACAAGCGCGTCACCAATTATGGCGGCGGCAACACCTCCTCCAAGATCTGGCAAAACGATCCGCTCACCGGCGAGAGCGTGGAAGTGCTGTGGGTCAAGGGCTCGGGCGGCGACAGCGCCTCGATCAAGCTCGACGGCTTCGCCACGCTCTACATGGACAAATTGCGCGCGCTGAAAGGTCTCTATCGCGGCCTCGAACGTGAAGACGAGATGGTCGGCTATCTGCCCCATTGCACCTTCAACCTCAACCCGCGCGCGGCTTCCATCGACACGCCGCTGCATGCCTTCGTGCCGAAGCCTTATGTCGACCATTTGCATCCCGATGCCATCATCGCCATTGCCGCCGCCAAGGATTCGCAGGCGCTGACCAAGGAGATCTTCGGCGACACGATCGGCTGGCTGCCATGGAAACGCCCGGGCTTCGAGCTCGGCCTGTGGCTGGAGAAATTCTGCCGCGAAAACCCCGAAGCCAAGGGTGTCGTACTGGCCAGTCATGGCCTGTTCAGCTGGGGCGACACGCCGAAGGAATGCTACGAGACGACGATCTCGGTGATCAACCAGGCGATCGACTGGTTCGAGCGCAAGAGCCAGGGCAAGCCGATTTTCGGCGGCGAAGTCGTCAAATCCCTCGATGCGTCTGCGCGTCGCGCCGTGGCCGCAAAACTGATGCCGAGGATCCGTGGCCTGATCTCGGAGAACAGCCACAAGCTCGGCCATTTCGACGATTCCCCTGCCGTGCTCGAATTCGTCAATTCCAGGGATTTGCGGCCGCTGGCGGCACTCGGCACGTCCTGCCCGGACCACTTCCTGCGCACCAAGATCCGGCCGCTGGTCATCGAGTTCGACTCCCAAAATCCCGACGTCGATGCCGTCATTGCCCGTCTTGCCGATGATGTGGCGGAGTATCGCGTCGGCTATCAGGCCTATTATGACCGCTGCAAGCACGCGGATTCGCCACCGGTGCGCGATCCGAACGCCGTCGTCTATCTGATGCCCGGCGTTGGCATGTTCACCTTCGCCTGCGACAAGGCGACGGCGCGCATATCGGGCGAATTCTACGTCAACGCCATCAACGTCATGCGCGGTGCCTCGACGGTCTCGACCTATGTCGGCCTGCCCGACCAGGAAGCCTTCGACATCGAATACTGGCTGCTCGAAGAGGCAAAGCTGCAGCGCCTGCCGAAACCAAAGGCTCTTGCCGGCCAGATTGCGCTGGTCACCGGCGGCGCCGGCGGCATCGGCCGGGCCACCGCCAACCGGCTGCTGCGCGAGGGCGCGTGCGTCGTGCTGGCCGATATCGACGAAGCAGCCCTTGCCAGCGCCAATGACGAGCTTGCCAAGGCCTATGGCAAGGATTTCGTGCGGCCCGTAGTCATCAACGTCACGTCCGAGGATCAGGTGATCTCCGGCTTTGTCGAAACGGCGGTCGAATTCGGCGGCATCGATATTCTGGTCTCCAATGCCGGCCTGGCCTCCTCGGCCCCGATCGAGGACACCACGCTGACGCTGTGGAACAAGAACATGGACATCCTGTCGACCGGCTATTTCCTGGTTTCGCGGGAGGCGTTCCGGCTGTTTCGGGCGCAGAAGATCGGCGGCAACGTCGTCTTCGTCGCCTCCAAGAATGGGCTTGCCGCATCGCCAAACGCCGCCGCCTATTGCACTGCCAAGGCCGCCGAAATCCATCTGGCACGCTGCCTGGCGCTGGAAGGCGCGGAAGCGCAGATCAGGGTCAATGTCGTCAACCCCGACGCTGTGCTGCGCGGCTCGAAGATCTGGACCGGCGAATGGAAGGAACAGCGCGCCGCCGCCTACAAGATGTCGACCGACGATCTCGAGGAGCACTACCGCTCGCGTTCGATGCTCAAGCGGTCGGTGTTCCCCGAAGACATCGCCGAGGCGATCTATTTCTTCGCCTCCGATATGTCGGCCAAATCGACCGGCAACATCATCAACGTCGACGCCGGCAACGCACAGAGTTTTACGCGATAAGCGACCGTCTTTGAGGGTTGCGCTGCCCCTCATCCGCCTGCCGGCACCTTCTCCCCGTATAGTGACGGGGAGAAGGGAAGCGCTACAACGCCGGTGATCCCCCTCTCCCCGTGTTTTTTACGGGGAGAGGGTAAGGGTGAGGGGCAGCGCCAACCGAACGCATTTGGGAGGAAACTTTAGTGTCCGAAACCATCATCTCCGCCGATGTTGTCGAGAAAGACAATGCCGCGCGCAACGCCAATCTCAAGCGCGACTACGAGTCTCTCGGCGAGCGCCTCGACCGCCGCGGCATCGCCATCGACGCCATCCGCGACAAGGTCGAGAAATTCGCCGTCGCCATCCCGTCCTGGGGCGTCGGCACCGGCGGCACCCGCTTTGCCCGCTTTCCCGGCGCCGGAGAGCCGCGTGACATTTTCGACAAGATCGAGGACTGCGCCGTCATCCGGCAATTGACGCAGGCGACGCCGACCGTCTCACTGCATATTCCCTGGGACAAGGCCGATCCGAACCGGCTGAAGCAGGCGGCATCCCGCTTCGGCCTCGGCTTCGACGCCATCAACTCCAACACCTTCTCCGACGCCAGGGACCAAAAACTTTCCTATAAATTCGGCTCGCTGTCGCATGCCGATGCAGCAACACGCCGGCAGGCGGTCGAGCACAATCTCGAATGCATCGAGATCGGCAGGACGCTGGGCTCCAAAGCGCTCACAGTATGGATCGGTGACGGCTCGAACTTTCCCGGCCAGGTCAATTTCGCCAAGGCATTCGAGCGCTATCTCGACGCGATGAAGGAGATCTATGCCGGACTGCCGGACGGCTGGAAACTGTTCACCGAGCACAAGATGTACGAGCCGGCCTTCTATTCGACCGTCGTGCAGGATTGGGGCACCAACTACATCATCGCCAAAGAGCTTGGCGACAAGGCGTTCTGTCTGGTCGACCTTGGCCATCACGCCCCCAACGTCAACATCGAGATGATCGTGTCGCGACTGATCCAGTTCAAGAAACTTGGCGGCTTCCATTTCAACGATTCGAAATATGGCGACGACGATCTCGACGCCGGCTCGATCGATCCCTACCGGCTGTTCCTCGTCTTCAATGAACTGGTCGATGCCGAGCTTGCCGGTGCCGAAGGTTTCGATCCGGCCCACATGCTCGACCAGAGCCATAACGTCACCGATCCGATAGAAAGCCTGATGTTGTCGGCGGTCGAGGTGCAGCGCGCCTATGCCCAGGCGCTGCTGGTCGACCGCAAGGCGCTCGAAGGCTTCCAGGACGCCAATGACGCGCTGATGGCGACGCAGACGCTGAAGACAGCCTATCGCACCGACGTCGAGCCGATCCTTGCCATGGTGCGGCTGAAGACCGGCGGCGCCATCGATCCGGTCGCCGCCTACCGCGCCGCCGGCTACCGAGCGAAGGTCGCAGCCGAACGGCCGGCGGTGGCGAGCGTCGGCGGCGGGATTGTTTGATGTTGGGGTGAAAATGAAAAACCCGCCACGAAGGGCGGGTCGTTGGAGCCAATTAGCACCACAGCTAGGTTAGTAGCATAGCTGCCGGCACAAAGCAAGAACAAAATTGCTGTAACGTGAAAATTCTGGGAGCCGCGATGAAGCGTGGCCTTGTTTCCAACGCTGCGGCGCTCAGAAGTAACGGCATGGATCCTAGGGTCTCCGCGACGTCGCTTCGCTCCTGCTCCGCCCTAGGATGACGAAGGCGTGAGGGCCTACAGCTAATCGCAGATGTTGGGGATTGGCGGCTGATGGCAATGGCAAACGTTGCAGGCTGGCGGCTGCTGGCAAATCGCAAACTTTCGGGATTAGCCGATCCCTCCCTCCCTTCGTCATCCTAGGGCGGAGCAGGAGCGAAGCGACGTAGCGGAGACCCTAGGATCCATGCCGTTGCAGTCGCCGAAGATTGCAACGGCGGTTGCGAGGCGAACCGGCACAGGCGTGCGAACCCTCCCGATTCTTTCGATCTTCGCAGTAGACTCAACCGCTCCAAGCGCGTTTCCTAGGCACACCCCCACGCCTCGGAGAACGGCCATGCACAACCCCCGCCGAACGCTGATCGCCGTCAGCCTTTCCCTCACGTTGAGCTTTGTCCCGTTCCTCGCCTATGCCGCCTCGCCGCAGCCGGCGAAGGGCGAGCACGGCATGGTGGTGACCGCCCAGCATCTTGCGTCTGAGGTCGGCGTCGAGGTGCTGAAGCAGGGCGGCAACGCGGTCGATGCCGCGGTCGCCGTCGGCTATGCGCTGGCCGTGGTCTATCCAACCGCCGGCAATATCGGCGGTGGCGGCTTCATGACCATCCGCTTCAAGGACGGCCGCTCGACCTTCCTCGATTTTCGCGAGCGCGCGCCGCTGGCCGCGACCAAAACCATGTATCTCGACAAGGACGGCAAGCCGATAAAAGGCGCCAGTCTCGACGGCTATCTGGCGGTCGGCGTGCCGGGCTCGGTCGCTGGTTTCGAAATGGCGCGGGAGAAATACGGCACGCTGTCGCGGCAGGACTTGCTGGCGCCGGCCATCCGCTTTGCCAAAGAAGGCTTCGTGCTGGAGCAGGGCGATGCGGCCTCGCTCCAGGGCGGCGCGGAGCGGTTGGCGAGGGACCCAGCGGCGGCGGCCATTTTCCTCAAGCCGGACGGCAAGCCTTATGCTGTCGGCGAGCGCCTTGTTCAGCCCGATCTCGCGGCGTCGCTTGCCGCCATTTCCGAACGCGGGGCGGATGCCTTCTACAAAGGCGCGACCGCCGACGCCATCGTCAAGGCGAGTGGCGAGAAGGGCGGCATTCTGGCCAGGGCTGATTTCGAAAACTATGCGGTGCGCGAGCTCAAGCCGGCGACCTGCAATTACCGCGGCTACGAGATCATTTCCTCGCCGCCGCCGAGCTCCGGCGGCGTCATCATCTGCGAGATCCTCAACGTGCTTGAGTTCTATCCGTTGTCCTATCTCGGCGCCGGTTCGGCCGAGACGGTTCACGTCATGGTCGAGGCGATGCGCCACGCCTATGTCGACCGCAATTCGGCGCTCGGCGATCCCGGTTTCATCGACAATCCGGTCGCAAAACTGCTCGACAAGAATTACGCCAGGGAAATTCGCGAAAAGATCGATCCGTTCCGGGCCGGCGTCTCGCAGGAATTGATGCCGAAGGGCTTTGGCGAGAGCAACGAGACGACGCATTTTTCGATCATCGACAATGATGGCAATGCCGTCGCGGTAACCTACACGCTGAACGGCTCTTTCGGCGCCGGCGTTGTCGCCGCCGGCACCGGCATCCTGCTCAACAACGAGATGGACGATTTCACCCAGAAACCCGGCGTGCCCAATCTCTATGGCCTGGTCCAGGGCGAGGCGAATGCGATTGCGCCGAAAAAGACGCCGCTGTCGTCGATGAGCCCGACCATCCTCGCCAAAGACGGCAAGCCGTTCATGGTCATCGGCAGCCCCGGCGGTTCACGCATCATCACCATCACGCTGGAGGCGATCGTCAACGTCATCGACCACGGCATGAACATCCAGGAAGCCATCGACGCGCCGCGCATCCATCACCAATGGTTGCCCGACACGGTCTATATCGAACCTTTCGGCCTGTCGCCCGATACCGAAAAGCTGCTTACCGGCATGGGCTACCGCCTCGATCTTGCCGACACGACCTGGGGCCAGGCGGCCGGCATCCTGGTCGGCGGCAAGAGCCTGGCGGAAATCGAGAAGGGTGGCGGCGCCCGCTACAATGGCGCCATCGACAGCCGCGCCGCAGCCGGCAAGGCTATCGGGTATTAAACCCCAAAAAGTGGGAACCGGTTTTCGGATAAGATCATGGTCAACAAGAAGATTGCGCCTTGCTTCAGGTGACCAGCGCGATCGTCGACGCAATCAGCATCAGCGCCGCGATGCCGACGAACAGCGCGTAGATGCGCGGCCGGTCGAGCAGAAGCGCATTGCCGGATATCCATGCTGCAGTGGCGCCACCAAGCGCGAAAAAGAAGGTGCTGCGGCGCCCGAAGCTCAAGCCGGCAGCCATCAGGCCACCGATGATCAGGGCGCCGAACACGATGATTACGGCGACTGCGTATTTTTCGAAATCGTTGCTGCCGGCGCTCGGGCCGATCGCGTTCAACCTCGACAGATCGTCCGGATCGAACGGGCTGGTCGACCCATATTCGTCTTGACCGACAGGCTCATGCATTATTCGTTCTCCGCAAACCGACAGCAAATCATCAAGCCTCACCGAGCGCAACCGCTCGCCGAATGTGATCGGCACGGTGTTCAACACTTTCTGGCGGCGGCTTGCCAGAGATTTTTGAATTCGCGCTTGGATCCCGCTCCGCTGCGCGGCCTGGTCAAGCGCTTTGCCCGAGGTGAATCTTCATGCCGCCCTGGCCAAGGATTGCGTTGCCTGAACGGAAGCCCCAAGCACCGCCTGTGCGCTGTCTGCCTGCCTTTCATCGACATGCGCCAGCACCAGGATCACACCTGGTGCGGCATTCGTCTGGCCTGGCTGCTTGCCGGTACCGGACGATGTCCCGAAAAGTCTGTCGGCAACGCAGCCCAGGGCTGCACCGACGAGGGCCGATGCCAGCCATCCCGCGCCGAGGGGATCGATGCCGGGGATATCGAAGGCGCCGAGGCCGGCCAACAAACCCGCCGCCGCGCCAAGGGCGGCACCGGTGCCTGGACCCCGCAAGACGGCGCCGATTTCGTCATCATAGGGTCCGATGACACTGATTTCGTGGCGGGCGATCCCTGCCGCCTGAAGCGCTTCGACGGCACGCGCCGCCTGGTCATGGGAATCAAAAAGTCTGCTCATTGTTCGCATTGAAACTGCCTGTGAGGCCCCCCGGCCCTCGACGGTACGGCGGGTTCCTGCTGAGCGACGACTGCCCGAGCTTTCACGTCACTCGATGATCTTGACGATCTTGCGCGTGCCTGGGTCGACGACGACGGTGCGGTTGTCGACGATGACATAGCGGTATTTGACGCTGGGGACTTCATGAAGCTCGACGGTATCGGGAAGCGTCGAGCCGATATTGAGCTCCACCCCAGGGATTTTCACCGAGGCCAGCGGCTGCTTCTTCACATACTCCTTGATGACCGTTTCCTGCTGCGGTTCGATGACAACGTCTTGCGCCGCAGCGGCGCCGATGCCTGCCAGCAGCAGAAATCCCGCCGCCGCGGTGGAAAGATGCATTCTCATGGTCGTCTCCTTTGCGAACTCGGTCCGCTCTTCAGGCCAAGGCTCACTCGAACGGAAGGCAGCTGAAAACGTTCCGTCGACGGGGCTTCGGTCCCGCCCGGCAGGGACCAACCGACGTGTTGCCGCAGGACCTAAGTCTGATCCTTGCGCGCAAAGGGTGGGTTTGCCGCCTGACCCGGAACCGTGGCGGCGCGTGGCCGTTGCTGGCTGCACGTTCCGGGAGGATTCCATGGAAAAGGTCGACGGTTGCTCGCACCGGTCCTGGCTGTTTCCATTCCGATCGAACCCGGCATCTGCGCAGCCCTGTCCCTTCCTGCGCCGATAAGGGTTCGCGCGTCACTTTGTGGCGGGCGAACCCTCAAATTGCTGTGTGCACCAAAGTTGACCCCCCTGAAGCGAAGAGAAGGGGCGAGGAGAGCGGAAATGGCCGATGACAAGAGCAAGCGAGACTTCAGCGACCGCAATCGCGTTTCGGCGGATGAATATTATGAGGTCGAACATTTCGCGCGGGAAAATGGTGTTTCGCCCAGCCAGGTGAGCAAGCTGATCAAAAGGACCGGCGGCGACCGGATGATCCTCTCGCAGGCGGTGAAGGCATTGCGCGAGCGCAAGTGAACTGGCGGCGAAGCCAACGGTGGAGAGGCACTGATCGCGATCGGCCGAGATCCGGCCAGCTATCGACAACGTGCCCGGATGCCGCCGCTTCGGCCAAGCGCAATGCCCCGCTACTTCTTCGATTCCGATGAAGACGGAATCGTCTATTCCGACGATCAGGGAACGTTATATGACGATCTCCCGCTGCTCAGGAAAGAAGCCCTTCGCACATTGGCCGAGATGGCCAGGGATGGCCTTCCTCATCGCAGGATTGCAGTCAAGGTCCGGGACGACCGTGGCGGTCTGGTCCTTGAAGTGGCTTTGACCTTTGCCGTTGAAACGCGGCACTTCGACGAGCGGATTTTCCAGATCGACTTGCGCACGAACTGACGGCTCGATCATCATCGCGCCGACCATCATCAGATTTCTGGTGCAGCGGCATCTTCCCCTGGCGCGGAACATTAGAAATCTCTAATTGTTATCTTAAGCAGCGGGAACCTCCCAGGATTCTGCTGCAGATCGGGTGCAACCCGATCGGCCCGCGCCCTCCGCCAGAGGCGCGGGCTTCGTTTGTTTAGCCGATGCGAAACGCCATGCGGCGGAAGCATATTGGAGACCTGCGGGAGCACTAGTAACATCAGTCGCTACCGTGGCGCCCTGGCGCCCAGGCAACGGAGCCCGTCGTCCGACAGGGCGGCGGGCTTTTTTGACGCGGGTCGGTCATCACGCAATCGATGGAATTCTGGCCGGCGCTGCTTCGTGTGGCATGGGGTAAGGTGCCCTGACGCAGCGCCGGCCAAGCGGAAATCAGGTCCGCCGCAGCCAGATAGTAGCCGCGTTGGCGCAGCAGGTAATTGCGTGATCGCGGAAGCCGCACCATTGCAGAGCCCTCCCCAGCAGTTCGCCTGCCCAGCGGCTGACCCGAGGCATTCATTCATTCTGACGATGCACCGGACGCCCCGACGGCGGAAATTGGACGCAGCGCTCGCTCTCGATTCAGCGGCCGGTGTTCCCTGCAGATTTCGGACGAAAGGCCATTCTATCCTTGTTGCGCCTGGATTCTATCAGATCGTGGCAAGGATTGCCTTTCCGGCCGCGTTTGCCGGCGTTCTGCTGTTCGCCCTTCTGCCGGAGCAACTCCTGCAGGGTCTTGGCCTGGCTTTCACGTTTGATCACGACAAGCTCAATCACGCCGCCGCCTTCGTCATCCTGGCGGCTCTCGGAAGTCTCGGCTGGCCGGAACGCAAGGCGAAGCTGATCGTACTCCTCGTTCTCACGGGTGCGGCGATCGAGGGGCTTCAGGCCGTGCAACTGATAGGGCGCGACCCGGATTTATTCGACTGGGTGGCCGACTGCGCGGGATTCGCGTGCGGACTGATGGTTGCAGGCTGGACAAAGCGGCTCGCCGGCGGATTGCCATAGCTCGAAAGCGCATAACGGAATCGGCGCGCCCGTGCCCCAATAAGGGGAAAATGGCCGGCGCCACTTGGGGGGCGCGTTGGGGTAAGTTGCCTGATGGGGCGCCGGCCAGGCGGAAAAATTACGTCCGCCGCAAAGTAACATAGCAGGAATGGCAAAGCGCGGCAGTAGCGTGATCGCGGAAGGTCCGCGTTGGCGCCTCCGGTGCGGTGACCCGTTTTGGATCAACAAATCTGGCACCTGAATTGCACTGCAGGCAATGCCGGGAAATCCCGGCAATCGTCCCCGAATATGGGGCCTCGCCGCTTCGCAAATGGAGCGGCGGGCCTTTTTGCCGGATGTTGAAAAGTAGGCCGATCAGCGGCTTAGCTGATCACAGTGTGCTTAGCCCGATTTTCCCTACCAAGTGCTTATTCTCACAAGAGAAATTCTAAAGCGCCCAAGCATCGGTGCTTGACATAGGTTTCGACAACTGGATAAGTGGATACACAGATACGCTCTGATCGGACCAGGGACATGGCAGCTGACGCAATCGAGCCGTTGGGCATCACGACCGCCGAGGAGGAAGCTTATCGCCACATTCAGCGGGCCCTGAGGATGGGGCGTTATCGGGCCGGGGACCGGCTGATCCCGGAAGAGATCGCGACGGAAATCGGCATGAGCCGCATGCCGGTTCGCGAAGCATTCCGCCAACTGGCCGCGGAAGGTCTTGTGGTCATTCGCCCGAACCGTGGCTGCATCGTCGCCGGGCTTACCCTCGATGAGATCTACGAAACATTTGAAATACGCTCGGTGCTCGAAGGGCTGGCGGTGAGGCTTGCCATGCCGCACATCGATGTCGAAGTGCTTGAAGAACTGGAACGCCAGCTCGACCGCATGGAGCGCGCCAGCCAGACCGGCAGGAGCGACTGGGTCGTGCGCCATCAGGCCTTCCATTTGCAGATTTGCCAATTGAGCAACAGACCCAAGCTGGTCCGGCAGATCGCCAGCCTGCACGTCGTGATCGAGCCCTACCTGCGCATCTGGTTCGACTATGTCGACAAGCCCGCCAGCGCGCGCGCCGAGCACGAGACCCTGATCGACGTGCTGCGGTCAGGTGATGCCGGCAAGGCAGAGATCGTCATGCGGGATCATATCGTCGAGACAGCGCCGCTTCTGGCCAACTTCGCAAGTCCCGGCCGCCGCTAGGGAATACCGTCTAACTCGTTGAAGCTGGAAGATAATCCGGCACGACGAAAGGGAACTGCCATACCGGCAAAAAGAGGAGAATGATATGAAAATTAGCCGCATCGCAGCCATTGCGTCGGTCCTGTTCGGCCTGGTCCAGGCCGCCGTTGCACAAGAAACACCAAAGGCAATTACCATTGCCACCGAAGGAGCCTACGCGCCCTGGAATTTCACAACAGCCGACGGCAAGCTGGACGGCTTCGAAGTCGATCTCGCCAATGATCTGTGCGGGCGAATGAAGATCGAGTGCAAGATCGTCGCACAGGACTGGGACGGCATGATCCCCGCGCTGACCGTCGGCAAGTTCGACGTGATCATGGCGAGCATGTTCATCACTGAAAAACGTCTGAAGATCATTGACTTTACCCAGCCGTATGCCGTAGATCCCTCAGGTTTCGCGGTCGCCAAGGATAGCGAACTGGGCAAGCTCGGCATCTCCAACGAGCGGTTGAAGCTGGACAATGAAGCCTCTGCGCAGGCGGCAATCGACCGGCTCAAGCCATTGCTGAAGGGAAAGATCATTGGAGTTCAGGCTGCAACGGCGAACCTGGAATTTGTGAAAAAATACTTCTCGGACGTCGCCGAGATTCGCGAATACAAGACCACCGAGCAACACGATCTCGATCTCGCCGCGGGTCGCATCGACGCGCTCTTCGCGCAACAGACAGCGCTGGCCGCCACGCTGAGCAAGCCGGAGTTCAGCGACTATACGCTTGCAGGACCAGGATTTGTCGGGGGTCTCTTCGGTCTTGGCTCCGGGGCCGGTATCCGCAAAGAGGACACCAAGCTGAAAGACATGCTCAACGGCGCCATCGACGCCGCGACCGCCGACGGCACGATCAAAACCCTGTCGCTTAAATGGCTCAAGAGCGACGTCACTCCAGTCAAGTAAGCGCTTGCCGGCGAACGGCCATTCCTGACCAGGTTCCTGAGCTGAGCCGTTCGTCCTGCCGGGGGTATCAATGCCGGGGGTATCAATGGTTGACGCATTCCGGCTGCTTGGTTTCCAGCACGGAGGTTGGGGGGCTGCTCTTCTCATGGCGGCCTCGGTCACAGTGCTCCTGTCTGTGCTGGGCTTTGCGGTTGGCGCTGTCTTTGGCGGGCTGGCAGCGGCCGGGCGTCTCCGCAACTCCAAAATATTGAGGTTCTTGGCCCTTGGCTATTGCACGGTTTTCAGGGGCGTGCCCGACCTTCTGACCATTTATCTGCTTTACTATGGAGGTAGTGTCGCCCTGACCTCGCTTGGTCATAGCCTGGGCGGGTCCGGATTCGTCGGCGTTCCGGCCTTTGCCACTGGAACCTTGGCTATCGCGATTATCTCGGGCGCCTATCAAGCCGAGGTCTATCGAGGGGCTTACGTCGCCATCGACCAGGGACAGCACGATGCCGCTTGCGCGCTTGGTCTCAACCGGCTGCAGCGGCTGCGACAGGTTATTTTTCCCCAACTCCTGAGATACGCGCTGCCAGGTCTCGGCAATGTGTGGCAGTTGGTTCTGAAGGACTCCTCGCTGATATCGGTAATCGGCCTCGTTGAACTGATGCGCCAGGCGCAGATCGCTGCAGGTTCGACCCGTGAACCGTTCATCTTCTACATTGCTGCAGCCTTGCTCTATCTGGCTATCGCTTCCGTCACGGGCCACGCCTTTTACCGTCTGGAACGAAAGGCGCCGTGGCGCGTCAGGTCGGCATGATAGATTTCGGTTTTTTCCTCGAAATCCTGCCGAAGCTACTCGCCGGCCTGCCGCTCACGATGGAACTGGCCCTGAATTCCATCGTTGCCGGCTTCGTTCTTGCCGTCACATTGGCGCTTGCCCAGCAATCGGAATCGCCCTTCGTCGTCTTGCCGATCCGCGGCTTCGTTGCCGTGTTCAGGGGCACGCCTCTGCTGGTGCAGATTTTTCTGACCTATTATGGCCTTGGGCAGTTCCGGCACCAACTGTCGGCAATTGGATTATGGGCCGTTTTCCGCGAACCCTACTGGTGCGCAATCATCGCGCTGACACTCAACACCACCGCCTATGGCAGCGAAATCCTCCGCGGCGCGATTCAATCGGTGCCACGCGGCCTTGTCGAGGCGGCCCGGTCTGTCGGCCTGTCCACCTATCTGACCTATCGGCACGTTATCCTGCCGCTGGCCTTTCGCCAGGCGCTGCCGAGTTACGGCAATGAAATCATCCTGATGATCAAGGGCACGTCTCTGGCTTCCATCGTGACCTTGATGGAGGTGACTGGAATTGCCCAGGGATTGATCTCCCAGACCTACCGCGCCTTTGAAGTCTTCATCTGCGCGGGCGCCATTTATCTCACTTTGAACTTCGCGATCATCCGTGCCTTGGCGGCACTCGAATACTGGATGTCGCGGCATCTGCGGCACCGCCCCTCGACGATGAGCGACGCCGCCTCTTGAGCACGATCAGAAGGGCATAGCATGCGAAATTTTGAGAAACCAACGCGCTCGGTTGTCGTTTCACGCGAGGCCATGGCCGCCACCTCTCATCCGTCGGCGACCCTGACGGCGGTGGAGATCATGGCGGCCGGCGGCAACGCCATGGATGCCGCCATCGCAGCCTGCGCGGTGCAATGTGTCGTCGAGCCAGCCTCGACCGGCATTGGAGGCGACTGCTTCGCTCTTCTGTCGCGAAACGGATCCGGCGAGGTCATCGCCTACAACGGATCGGGCAGGACACCCGCCGCCCTCACAATTGACTGGTTCCTCGAACGTGGCATGGCGGAGGTGGCCCGCAATTCTCCCGGCTCCGTCACCATCCCGGGAGCCATCGATGCCTGGACCAGATTGCACGCTGATCATGGGCATATGCCCTTCGATCAAATCCTGGCCCCCGCTATACGTTTCGCCGAGGAAGGCTACGCCATTTCACCGCGGGTCCATCGTGACTGGGCGTTGGAAGAAGAACTTCTGGCCTCCGATGTAGCCGCGAAACGGATTTTCCTGCCAAACGGCCGCGCGCCAGGCGTTGGCGAAGTGCATCGCCAGCCTGAGTTGGCTGCAACGCTGCGGCTGATCGCCAAGAAGGGACGAGAGGCCTTCTACACTGGCCCTGTGGCCGGAGACATGGTCGCCTATCTTCGTGGGCTCGGCGGATTGCACACACTCGAAGATTTCGCCTCGGCAACAGGCGAATACGTGACCCCGATCAGCACCGCGTTTCGAGGCTGCGATGTGTTCGAATGTCCGCCGAATGGCCAAGGTGTGATCGCGCTGCTCATTCTAAACATCCTCTCGCGCTTCGAAGCGCACGGCGACCCGCAATCCGCGGACCGGCTTCACCTGGAAATCGAAGCGACACGCCTCGCTTACGCCGCGCGTGACCTGCTCGTCGCCGATCCTGATGCGTCCGAGGTCCCGGTGGCCGACATGTTGTCGAATGCCTGGGCCGATCGTCTGGCCGGCATGATTGACCTAAAGCGCGCCCGCGCGGACCTGCCGGCATTCGATATGCCGCTGCACAGCGACACGGTCTATATTTCCGTTGTCGACAAGGATCGCAATGCGGTCAGTTTCATCAACTCGGTCTTCGACAGCTTTGGCTCGGGCCTGGTCTCGCCACGCTCCGGTGTCGTCTTGCACAATCGCGGGCAAAGCTTTTCGCTTGACCCCAAGCACCCCAATGCAGTGGCGCCGAACAAGCGACCTTTGCATACCATCATACCCGGGATGCTTGCGAGAGGCGGGCGGGCAGAAATGCCTTTCGGCGTTATGGGTGGCTACTACCAGGCAATGGGCCACGCGCACCTGCTGACGAAGGTGCTCGACTTCGGGATGGATCTGCAGGAGGCGATTGATCTGCCGCGGGTCGCCCCCGTCAGCGGCACCATGAACGTCCAGGCCGAACACGGGCTCGCTGGCGAAACCGTAGCTGAACTTAGCCGACGCGGTTTCGAAATCATTCCCGCCACGGACCCGATCGGCGGTGCGCAGGCCATTCGCATCGATTGGGCAAACGGGACCCTGCTGGGCGGTTCTGAACCGCGCAAGGACGGCTGCGCCCTCGGTCTGTAGAGCGGTTATGGCCAGAGCGGGATCCAGGATGCCGAAGATGCTCTTCATCGACATTTGGCCGGCGAGCAGGAGCCGCTGGCGCCATGGTCCAGATAATTCTTGCACGCCATCGACAATCCGATCGGCGCGAGATCGTCACCCATGTCTTAGGTACATTCTGTTACCTATGTCTCCGGGCCGTACACGGAAAAAATGGTGCCCAGAGGCGAATTCGAACCACCGACACGCGGATTTTCAGTCCGCTTTCGGTGATTGATATTGTTCAGATTTTAGGCCGAATGTCGCGTTTGTGTCGCGTCAGGCCCGCTCGGCCTGAACTCGTTGCCCTGTTCAGCGCCCAAACACGCGTGCCGTGGTGCCGACAGTCATTCAGATGGATGATGGTATGGTTCGGCACTCCTAGTAAGCTCCGATCCACAGGCAATTTAGAGACTTTCTGAGGTCCATGTTCCTATGGGCGCAAGCGGCGCGACGACGGAGGTGTTGGCGCAGGCGGCGGGGTCGGCGTCGGCGAGGCTCGCACGCCTGGAAGCCACGACGACCGACGTCGACCAACGGGCAACCGTGGGGCGCTCTATCGATCAGGAGATGGCACGGGAGACGAGCCAGTTCGACAGCGACAGGCGTGTCAACCAGCCGCAAGCGCAGGCGATCGAGAAGCAATTGCAAGTTCTCAAGTCGACCGGCAACGCTGTCGCGGCTCAACAGGCGGGACTGCACGCCATGGAAAGGCAGTTCCCGCCGCATCGCATCTCCTCCAAAGCTTTTTGCGGCGTCAGCAGGATGCCAGCGAGCGGGGTCAACTCGGCCAGGCGGATGCCAGAGTGTTTACGCTCGCCACACCGCCGGAGCGGGCGAACTCGCTTCATCCGATCTTTCTGCGTCCTGTTCGGGAGGTCCCTACATGATCATCGAGTTGTTCGGTCCGCCTGGTGCAGGCAAGACGACCCTTCTCCGCGCCCTTTGCCGTGAGCTGGCGAAACGCGACATCCGTGTGAAGACAGTCAATGGCTATCGCCGGATTGATTTTGTGTCTTTCGGCAGCGAAGTCGATTCGGTCGAGGATGAAGGCCCGGAGACACGCCATGGCATCCAGCGTCTGGTGCACAAGCTCGCCACCGCGAGTCCGGTCTTGTTCTCGACCCCACCGAGCGAGGGGGCCGCTGCGCGGCTTTTGGCATCGATCCCTCCAAAAAGTCGAATATGGGCGTTGCGGCTGAAGATCGACGTCGTTTTGCTCTTCGAAGCCTGGAATACGGCGAAGGCCTCAGAAGGGTACTTCATTTTCGAAGAGGGCATCGTTCAGGCGTTGTGTGCGCTCGTCCTGTTGGCACGAAATCCAAGTATCGACATGGTTCGTAATTGCCTGACGTTCCTGCCGCGACCGGATCTCCTCATTCAAGTCGACGCGCCCGGGGAAACGCTGCGCCACCGCCTCATTGAGCGGTATGCGCGGCAGCCGTACCTCGAGCGCCTTCTCGAAGTCGGAGTGGTCAGGGGCCTGAAGCAAGCGGATATCGCGAGGGAGATCGGCCAATGCCTGCAAGACAAATGGCCGCTGATGCGTGTCGACGGCCTCGACCCACGCAATTTCGAACAGGTCGTCGCGCGTATCGTGGGGCACGGATTGCCCGCGACGGCATGCGTCGGGCCAGACTAGAGGCGCGAGTTGCATGGTGCTCACGGTGAGATCGTTCGTTGGCATTCGCAGATTTCTGCGGGCGCAGTGGCGACCGTTAGGCAGCGTCCATGAGAACCGTGCACCCGCTCGTCGGGATTACCGAGCAAGCCACCAGACGGATGGGTACGGTGCCCATTACTCCGACACGTTCCGGTCCGGCTACTATGCAGCTCTGTGGTCGGGTATCGAAAAGCCCTTGGTCGAACGCATTCTCCTGCCTGTCGGCGGGCCGAACCGGAAATGCCTGGACTTCGCATGCGGCACAGGCCGCATAGCAAATCTCGCAGCTCAATTTTTTGGTGAAGTCGTCGGCGTTGACATCTCCCAATCTATGCTGGCTAGCGCTCGGGTTCCGAAGAACGTGAAATTGGTCCGCGCTGATATTACGTGCTCTCCGCTTGCCGAAAGGTTCGACGTGGTCACGGCATTCAGATTCTTCCTCAATGCTGAAGATGAGCTCAGGAAGGATGCACTGTCGGCCATCAGCGCGCATTTGAACGAAGGTGGATTGCTAATCTCGAATATCCACATGAATGCGACCTCGCCAATAGGGCTGGTCTGCCGCATTCTGAACCGTTATGCAGGAGGGACAGTCCGCCACACTTTGAGCATTAAAGGATACGAGCAGACGCTCATTGCAAATGGCTTTATTGTCGAGCGGATAGTTGGGTACGGTTTTTTGCCGCGACCCGGGAAATTGCTGCCAAGACTCTGCGAAATATTGATCGTGCCGTTTGAAAGGATCTGCGCACGTGCCAGGATTCCGGCGGAGCTTGCGCAGAATTTCCTGGTGGTTGCCAGAAAGCGGTAAAGCCGGCGGGCGCATGAAATTTGAAACCGAGCATTTGCCATGGGGCTGGCTCAATCAGACAAAGCGCTGCTCGCCTCTGCTCATCAGTGCGTTTGGCGACGGCGCTCGCCGGTGACCAACGATGCACTTGCCTATCGTTCGCCCTGTTGAGGCGGCCTGACCGAATCCTTTGGTGTGGCCTTTGCCCCGCGTACAAAAGTCATACCAGACCTCATTCGGATAGTGTGCTGAAGGTTCTGCAAAAAGTTTTGGAGAGAGAACGGCGCCTGCTCTGAGGGGCGAGCGGCCATGGCACGGTGGTGACGTTGCGATCACCGATTCCCGTGGAAGGGGAAGTGCCATGACCAATCGAGAAGTTAGACTGAGCAGAGGCGAGTTGAAAGCGTTGCTGTTGTCGGATGAGGACGGCTTTCGCCAGGCATTGCAGAGTGTCGTGCAGGAGGTTCTTGAAGCCGAGATGACGGAGGCGATCGGGGCCGAGAAAGGCGAGCGGACGGCGGAGCGGACGAGTTACCGGTCCG